>JALDYH010000311.1:0-3830 GCA_032154175.1 Sphingopyxis sp.
AAGCCAGATCGGGTTCATGCCGCCCGCCTTGGAGCAAGGGGCGCGGGTGCCGCAATATGCCGAATCGTCTCTCTCCCCGCTTTCGCCCTTGCCGGACCGTCACCGCCTATATAAGTTAGTATTCTAAGTAAATTGCAATCGGGGTCTATGGTGCGACAATATCGACTGGCATTTGGGGAAGGGCGTTCGCCCGGCGGGGCGATGGGCCGGGGCTGCCGTCTATGACCGATCTTTCGAGCCTTCTCCCATCCTTCATGGCCCGTGTTACCGGTGCGGGTTCATTGACGGCTCTTTGTCGTTTGTCTGGTGGAGCGAACATGGAGAGCTGGTCGTTCGACTGGGGGCCGGGGGGCGAGGGTGCTGGAGGCGCGGTTGCGGGTTATGTTCTGCGGCGAGCGCCGTCGGCGGCCTATATGGCGGATCGTCCGTTCGGTCATGGCGACGAGGCGGCGCTGGTGATGGCGGCGCATCGGGCGGGGGTGCGGGCGCCCGAGGTTGTTGGGGTGCTGGCGCCGGGCGACGGTCTGGGGACGGGCTATGTGATGCGGCGGGTGGCTGGCGAAGTGTCGCCGGCGAAGATATTGGCGTCGCCGCCGCCGTCGCTGCTGGGCGATCTCGGGCGCGAGCTGGCGCGCATCCACGCCGTGCCGCTGGCGGCGGTGCCCGATGCGATCCCGATGATGGACACGGCGGCGGCGCTGGCCGAGCTCAAGTCGCGCTTCCTGTCGTACGGCGGTGACCGGCCGGCGATCGCGCTGGCGATCCGCTGGTGCGAGGATCATCTGCTCGAGGCGGCAGCGCCGGTGCTGGTGCATGGCGATTACCGGATGGGCAATGTGATGGTCGATGAAGACGGCCTTGCCGCGGTGCTCGACTGGGAGCTCGCGCACCGGGGCGACGCGCATGAGGACCTGGCGTTCGGCTGCATGAGCGTGTGGCGCTTTGGATATCTGGAGAGGCCCGCGTTCGGGCTCGGCAGCCTCGAGGCGTATTTTGCGGCATACGAAGCGGCGGGCGGGGTCAAGGTCGACCCGGCGCGCTTCCGCTTCTGGCTGGTCTACCGGACGCTCTGGTGGGCGCTCGGGTGCCTGCAGATGGGGCAGGCGTGGCGGAGCGGCGCCGACAAGACGGTCGAGCGCGTCGTCGTCGGGCGGCGGACGGCGGAGCAGGAGCTCGACCTCGTGCGGTTGCTCGAGGAGGAGGCGCCCGAGAGCGAGCGGGCGCGGCCTTTGCCACCCGCGACATCAGCCTTGGTGGAACCCGCCGGCGAGCCGACGAACGCGGAGATCGTGCAGGCGGTGCGCGACTGGATCGACGGCGCGATCAAGCCGGCATCGCAAGGCCATGCGAAGTTCGAGGCGGTGGTGGCGATGAACGCGCTGGGGATCGTGCTGCGCGACCTCGAGGCCGGGGTGCGCGCCGAGGATGCAAAGCTCGCCGCCGCGCTGCTGTCGGGCGAGACGACGCTCGCCGAGCCCGGCCTGCTTGCGAAGCTACGGCGCGACGTGCTGGCGAAGTGCGCGGTCGACAGCCCCAAATATGCGGCGCTTGACGCGGCGCGTGCCGACTGGCGCGGATAGCGATAACAGGGAGAGAGACATGGACTTTGCGATGCCCGCCGATCTGCAGGCGTATCTGGACGAGCTCGATGCGTTCATCGAAGCCGAGATCCGGCCGCTCGAGCTCGCGGACGACAATATCCGCTTCTTCGACCATCGCCGCGAGCATGCGCGCACCGACTGGGACAATCAGGGACTGCCGCGTCACGAGTGGGAGCAGCTGCTTAAGCAAGCCACGCGCAAGGCCGATGCGGCGGGGCACTGGCGCTTCTCGGCGCCGAAGAAATATGGCGGCAAGGACGGATCGAACCTCTGGATGGCGGTGATCCGCGAGCACTTCGCGGCGAAGGGGCTGGGCCTTCACAACGACCTGCAGAACGAGCACAGCATCGTCGGCAACTTCCCCTTCGTCGAGATGTTCGAGCAGTTCGGCACCAGCGACGAACAGAAGCAGGAATTTATCCTCGGCTCCTTCGAGGGCCGGCGCCGCACCGCGTTCGGGCTGACCGAGCCCGATCATGGATCGGATGCGACCCACATGGAGACGCGCGGCGTGAGGGAGAGCCGCGACGGCGTCGACGGCTGGCTGATCAACGGGCGCAAGATGTGGATCACCGGCATGCATGTCGCGACGCACTGCGCGACCTTCTGCCGCACCAGCGGCAACGACGGCGATGCGAAGGGCATCACCTGCCTGCTCGTTCCCACCGGCACCCAGGGCATGACCGTCGATGAATATATGTGGACGTTCAACATGCCGACCGACCATCCGCGCATGACGTTCAGCGATGTCTGGGTGCCCGACGACGCGCGGCTCGGACCCGAGGGCGGCGGCCTGTCGATCGCGCAGAGCTTCGTCCACCAGAACCGCATCCGGCAGGCGGCCTCATCGCTCGGCGCCGCGGTCTATTGCATCGAGGAGAGCGTGAAATACGCCCGCGAACGCAAGCCGTTCGGCGAGGCGCTGGCGAAGAACCAGGCGATCCAGTTCCCGCTCGTCGAGCTCGCGACGCAGGCCGAGATGCTGCGCCTGCTCATCCGCAAGACCGCGTGGGACATGGACAACACCCCCCACAAGGAGATCGAACGCAGCCTCTCCGACAAGGTCAGCATGTGCAATTACTGGGCGAACCGCCTCGTCTGCGAAGCCGCCGACCGCGCCATGCAGGTCCATGGCGGCATCGGATACTCAAGGCACAAACCGTTCGAACATATCTATCGCCACCACCGCAGATACCGCATCACCGAAGGCGCCGAAGAAATCCAGATGCGAAAAGTAGCAGCTTTCCTCTTCGGGTTCATCGGGCCGCGAAAAGATACGCTGGGACTGCTGTGAATCGCCCCCGCACGCTCTACGACAAGATTTGGGACAAGCACGCCATCGCCGACGACGATGGCGAAACCCTGCTCTATATCGATCTGCACCTGCTCCACGAGGTCACGTCGCCGCAGGCGTTCGCGGGCCTCGATGCGGCGGGACGTAGCGTGCGGCGCCCGGCGCGGGCGCTGGCGCTGTCCGATCATAATGTGCCCACGACGGGGCAGGCGGCGGGGCCGGCGGGCGTCGAGGATGCGGAAGCGCGCGCGCAACTCGCGGCGCTCGTCGACAATACGCGCCGGTTCGGGATCGAGAATTTCGCGATGGGCGATCCGCGCGGCGGCATCGTCCATGTCGTCGGGCCTGAACAGGGGCGCTCGCAGCCCGGAATGACCATCGTTTGCGGCGACAGTCATACGTCGACCCATGGTGCCTTCGGCGCGCTGGCCTTCGGCATCGGTACGTCGGAGGTCGAGCATGTGCTCGCGACGCAGACGATCCGCCAGCGCAAGTCGCGCAACATGCGGATCAGTGTCGACGGCGAACTTGCACCGCATGTCCATGCCAAGGACCTCGCGTTGCACCTGCTCGCCGCGATCGGGGTCGACGGCGCGACGGGCCATGTCATCGAATATGCGGGATCGGCGGTCCGCGCGCTGTCGATGGAAGCGCGGATGACGCTGTGCAATCTCAGTATCGAGATGGGCGCGCGCGCCGGGTTGATCGCCCCCGACGCGACGAGCTTCGCCTATCTGGAGGGACGCCCTGCCGCGCCGCGGGGCGCGGATTGGGACGCTTCCCTCGATCGCTGGCGCGATTTGCCGACCGACGTCGGCGCCCTGTTCGACCGCGAGGTTATATTCGACGCCGCCGATGTGCGGCCGATGGTCAGCTGGGGAACCAACCCCGCGCAATCGATCGCGATCGATGCGCGCATTCCCGCCCCGGGCGCG
>JALDYH010000312.1:0-3814 GCA_032154175.1 Sphingopyxis sp.
ACCGAATTCCAGACGCCGATCCTGACCGCGAGCAGCCCCGAGGGCGCGCGCGACTATCTGGTGCCCAGCCGCGTCCACCCCGGCAAATTCTATGCGCTGCCGCAGGCGCCGCAGATGTTCAAGCAGCTGCTGATGGTCGCGGGCTTCGACCGCTATTTCCAGATCGCGCCCTGCTTCCGCGACGAGGACGCCCGCGCCGACCGTAGCCCAGGCGAATTCTATCAGCTCGATTTCGAAATGAGCTTCGTCACGCAGGACGATGTCTTCGCCGCCATCGAACCCGTCCTGCACGGCGTGTTCGAGGAGTTTGCGGACTTCGACGGCAAGGGGCGTAGCGTCTCGCCGCTGCCGTTCAAGCGCATTCCCTACCGCGAATCGATGCTGAAATATGGCAGCGACAAGCCCGACCTGCGCAACCCGCTGCTCGTTCATGACGTGGGCGATTTCTTCAAGGGATCGGGCTTCGGCCGCTTTGCGTCGATGGTCGAGGAAGGGCAGGTCGTGCGCGCGGTTGCCGCCCCCGAAACGCACGAGAAGAGCCGCAAGTTCTTCGACGAGATGAACAGCTGGGCGCAGTCGGAAGGCTTCCCGGGGCTCGGCTATGCGACGCAGAAGGACGGCGTGTTCGGCGGCCCGATCGCCAACAACCATGGCCAGGAGGGCATGAAGGCGATCGCCGATGCGATGGGGCTGGGCCCGAACGACGGCATCTTCTTTGCCGCGGGTGCCGAGCTCAAAGCCGCCAAACTGGCCGGCCTTGCGCGTACGCGCGTCGCTGACCAGCTCGACCTGATCGACAAGAGCCGTTTCGAATTCTGCTGGATCGTCGACTTCCCGATGTTCGAGGCCGACGAGGACACCGGCAAGATCGATTTCAGCCACAATCCCTTCTCGATGCCGCAGGGCGAGATGGACGCGCTGACCGGCAAGGATCCGCTCGATATCCTCGCCTATCAGTATGACATCGTCTGCAACGGCGTCGAACTGTCGTCGGGCGCGATCCGCAACCATCGCCCGGACATCATGTACAAGGCGTTCGAGATCGCGGGCTATTCGCAGGCCGACGTCGATGCGAACTTCAGCGGCATGATCAACGCCTTCAAGTTCGGCGCGCCGCCGCACGGCGGATCGGCGCCGGGCGTCGACCGCATCGTGATGCTGCTCGCCGACGAGCCGAACATCCGCGAAGTCATCGTCTTCCCGATGACCCAGAAGGCCGAGGATCTGATGATGAACGCCCCGGCGCCGGTCAGCGACAAGCAGCTCAAGGAACTCGGCATCCGCATCGTCGACGGCCCGAAGAGCTGAGGCGTGGGCGAACCCCGGGAGCACCGGCTGGAAACGCCGGACGGCGAGATCTGCTGGTTCGAATGGGGTGAGCGGGGGCAGGGACCATCGCTGCTCCTGCTCCACGCCACGGGCTTTCACGCGCGCCTCTGGGATCAGGTCGTCGCGGCGCTGCCCGTCGGCACCCACGTCATTGCGCCCGATCATCGCGGGCACGGGCGCAGCTTTCGCCCCGCGACGCTCGCCAACTGGGCGGCAACCGCCGACGTGCTGCTTCCGCTGATCGACGGGCCGGGCGGGCATCCGCTCATCGGCGCCGGCCACAGCATGGGTGCCTATGTCCTGACGCGGCTCGCCGCCCAGCGACCGGCCGCCTTCGGCCATCTCGTGCTGATCGATCCGGTGATCATGGACCCCGCCTTTTACGAGGGCGAGGCAGCCAGGCCGATCCCCGATCCCGCCGCGCACCCGGTTGCGCGCCGTCGCAATAGCTGGACGAGCGCCGAAGAGATGCGCGCGCGCTTCGCCGACCGGCCGCCTTATGCGAACTGGGACCCGCGCGTGCTGGCCGACTATTGCACTTACGGCCTGCTTCCGGCTGCGGACGGCGAGGGGCTGGAGCTTGCCTGTCCGCCAGCGCTCGAAACGTCGGTTTATCAGAATGCGCTGCGCACCAGTCCGCACGAGTGGCTGCCCTATCTCGCCGTGCCGTCGACGGTGATCCGCGCCCCGACGGGCGAACGCGGCGGTCCGCTCGACTTCTCGCTGAGCCCGACCTGGCTGGGCCTTGGCCCCGCGATCGGCGCTACGCGCGACGAGCTCTGGGCGGAATATAGCCACTTCATCCCGATGGAGGCGCCCGCGCGCGTTGCGGCGCTGCTCGCGGAGCTTCTAGCAAGCGCGAGGTAACGAAGGGCGCGCGCGCTGTGTCAAAAACCGACACCGCCGGATCATGCTTGGTAGGGCAGTGTCGATTGCGCTAGGAGAGCGGCATGAGCATCTCCCTTTCCGACTATGAAACCGGCGCCAAATATGACGGCGACTATTCCGATGATATCGCAGCGCTCGAAGACCGGCTCGAACGCCTTCAGGCCGCGCACATCATCCACGGCCAGCGCAGCATCATCATGTTCGAGGGTTGGGACGCGGCGGGGAAGGGCGGTATCATCCAGCGGCTGACCGCGTCGCTCGACCCGCGTTATTTCGAAGTGTGGCCGATCAGCGCGCCGAACGACGAGGAAAAGGCGCGCCATTTCCTGTGGCGCTTCTGGAAGCGCCTGCCCGGCAACCGCGAAATCTCGATCTTCGACCGCAGCTGGTATGGCCGCGTCCTCGTCGAACGCGTCGAGGGGTTCGCGACCGAAGCCGAATGGCGCAAGGGCTATGACGAGATCAACGAGTTCGAGGCGCAGTTGACCGGCAGCCGCACGAACCTCGTCAAACTGTTCGTCCACATCACGCAGGAGGAGCAGGACAAACGCTTCGCCGACCGCCTCGATCACCCGTGGAAACGGTGGAAAACCGGCACCGAGGACTATCGCAACCGGTCGAAGCGCAAGGACTATCTCGCCGCGATGGACGAGATGTTCGCGCAGACCAATACGCGCTGGGCGCCGTGGAAGGTGATCGACGGCAACAACAAGAAGGCGGCGCGCATCGCCGCGCTGACGCATATTATCGAGACGCTCGAAGCCGCGGTGCCGATGACTCCGCCCGAGCTCGATCCCGCGGTCGTCAAGCTCGCGGCCAAGGCGTTCGGTTACAAGCCGAAGGATTGATCCGGGCGATGATCGACGATTGCAAGGAGCCGAAGCGCGACGCCGGCATGGCGCGATATGTAGGAAAGGCCCTTTTGCGCGGTTTTTTGAGCGCGCACGCCTAGCCATTCCGGCCCGTAGTCGCTACATGGGAATGATGAGCCGCGCCAAGAGATCCGACGATTGGGGTTTCCCCCGCTGGCGCCCCTATGGGTCGTCGCGCGAGACCCAGAAGGTACGCCTTTGCGATCGTCACGCCTGCACCAACCCGGGCAATTGCCCGGCACCCAAGTCGCCGAACAGCCCCGAACGCTGGTATTTCTGCGAAACGCACGCCGCCGAATATAATCGCGGATGGGACTATTTCGAAGGATTGAGCGCCGAGGATGCCGCGGCTCGCGCGGCCGAAGAGGCCCGCGGCGCGAACAGCTATGCGCGGGCGCAACATTATGCGTGGGGCGGATCGGGCGACGGTAGCCGCAGCGCCGACGAAATGCGCGCGCTCGAGATACTGGACCTCGAACCCGACGCCGATTTCGAGGCGACGAAGAAGGCGTGGCGCAACCTTGCCAAGGAATGCCATCCCGATGTGAAGCCGGGCGATGCCGAAGCGGCGAAGCGTTTCGCGGCGGGGCAGGCGGCGTTCGAGGTGCTGAAGCAGGCCGAAGAGCGGAAGAGCTGGAAGCCGGCTTGATGGCGCTCCAGCGTTAGGGTGTGCGGCCGGTTTCGACCGGAAGGTGCCGATAGGAAACGTGCACCCCGGCGAAAGC
>JALDYH010000073.1:0-17796 GCA_032154175.1 Sphingopyxis sp.
GGATGGCGCTGTTTCGCGCGGGGACCGTCGCGAGCGCGGGGCCGGTGGGAACCGACGGCGGGCTCGTCCTGCTGCGCGCCGCCGATCAGGCCGCGGCCGACGCGATCCTCGCCGCCGACCCCGCGATCGTCGCGGGAATCTTTACCGGCACCGTCCGCCGCTATGCGCCGCCGATGGTCAACGCCGGCGCCCTCGCCCCGCGAGGGGACTGACGCGGGCACCCGATCCTATTTCGCACAAGCCACGGCAAAAACCGCTGTCCTACATTCCGCAAATCTGGTTCATCCTGCCAGATGAAGCAGGAAAAAATCCCCCCTCGCCCCGGCGCGGTCCGCGCCCGCGCGCCAAAGCCGCGCAGCCCCGTCCGCATCGCCAAGCCCCGCCGCGCGCCGCCCGACGACAGCCGCCGGATCGGCTCGCTTCCCGATTTCGTTCCCGCCTCCCCGCGCGAACGCCACGACGGCTGGACGCCCGAGAAGCAGGTCGCCTTCATCGACGCGCTCGCCGAAACCGGCTGCGTGACCGAAGCGTGCGAGCGCGTCGGCCAGTCGCCCTCGACCGCGTACCGCCTCCGCCGCCGCGTCGACGCCTACAGTTTTCGCGCCGCATGGGACGCCGCGCTCGACTATGCCATCCGCCGCCTGTCCGACGCTGCTTTCAGCCGCGCGCTGAACGGCGTCGCGCGCCCCGTCTTTTTTCAGGGCGAACAGGTCGGCGAGCGGCGCTATTATGACGAGCGGCTGACGATGTTCCTGCTGCGCTACCGCGACCCCGACACCTATGGTGCCTGGCGCGACCGGCGCGAACCGCGCCGCCGTCCCGATGCACAGGCGATCGCGCTCGGCCGCTGGACCGGCTATGCCGCCGAGGATGCGTGGGACACCCGATCCGGCGCCACAGTCGACCGCGAGCGCGAACCCGACACGACCCAATGGCTGACCGACGAAGAAGCCGATTTTGCCGACCGCGCCGTCGCCGCGTTCAAACCCGCGACGCAGCAGGAAACCGACGCGCGGCTGCTCGCCTGCATCGCGGTGATCGACCGGTTCAAATCGCTCGGCATCGACGCGACCGCGCTGTCCCATGCCGAATTCAATCGGCAGGCCGATCTGGAGGAGGCGCGCCGCGCCGCCGACGCCGCGCCTGCATCCGTGCCCCTGCCCGAGCCCGCCGGAAAAGACGGTGACGCGGCGGCAGGGACGGGTAAATCGGGGGGTACGTAGCGTGACCTTCGTGACCTTTGGAACAATATTGCGCGGCCGGGGGTTAGGCCCTTCCCGCCCCGCGCAACGGAGACGATATGACCGATACTCCCGCCCCACCGGCCGGCCCTGATGCCGGCGCCACCTTCTACCACGGCACGCGCGCCGACCTCGAACCCGGCGATCTCCTCGCGGCCGGCTGGAGCAGCAATTATCGGGCGGCGCCGATGTCGTGGATCTATTTCTCGGCCGCACTGGAATCGGCGATCTGGGGCTGCGAACTCGCCGCCGGGGCCGGGCGCGAGCGCATCTATATCGTCGAGCCCACGGGCGACTGGTTCGACGATCCCAACCTCACCGACAAGAAATTCCCCGGCAACCCGACGCGCAGCTATCGCAGCCGGTCGCCGCTGCGCATCACCGGCGAGGTCGAAAGCTGGACCCCGCACGCGCCCGACGTGCTGCAGGCGATGAAGGATAATCTCGCCCGGCTGCAGGCCGAAGGTGCGCCGATCATCGACTGATCCGCTCCTCCCCGCGCCCGTCAGGGAACCCGGACCCGCTCTGGGGGGTCTATCAGGGCAGAGGGGCAACGCATGCCCCGCCCGCCTGGCCCGGCACGCGATCCTGATGGAGTGATGTCGATGAACAAGCTGATGATCCTGCCCCTCGCCGCCGCAACCGCGCTGGCGGGCTGCGCCTCGACCGGCAGCTATGGCTCGTCCTATGACGACGGCGGCTATGGCTATTACGACCGCGGCTATTACGACCAGAACGGCCGCTACGATTACGACCGGCCCGACCCGCGGCGCGGCGGCTATTATGCCGACGATTATTACCGCAACGACCGCCGGTACAAGGAACGCCGGCTGTCGGACAACGACCGCGTCTATCGCGGCCGCGACAACAGATATTATTGCCGCCGCTCGGACGGTTCGACCGGGCTGATCGTCGGCGGCATCGCCGGCGGCATTGCCGGCAACGTCATCGCACCGGGCGATTCCAAGACGCTCGGCACCGTGCTCGGCGCGGTTGGCGGCGCGGTGGCCGGCCGTGCGATCGACCGCGGCGGCAGCAAGGAAAAGGACGGCGTGCGCTGCCGCTAGGGTGCGGGCGGGGACGGGGCGGCTTGCTAACGGTTACCGGTGTCATTAGCATGGGCCCGATGGGAATCGGGAGACTGCGATGTTCGCCGCCACGCTTGCCGCCGCCGCCGCCGCCGCGCTGCTGCTGACACCGGGGGCGCCGCCCGATGCGCCAAAGCCCGCCCCCGACCCGCGGCGCCCCGCGCCGACCTTCGACGGCAAGGCGCCCGACCTGCCCGATCTCGTCCGCCCCGCGGTGCTGATCGTGAGCAAGACCAACGGCTATCGCCACGACAGCATCGCCGATGCGGTCCCGGCGATCGAACGGCTGGTAAGGGCGCGCGGCTGGAGCAGCTTCGCGACCGAAAACGCCGCGGTCTTCAACCCCGGGCAACTCGCGAAATTCGACGTCATCGTCTTTGCGAACGCCAGCGGCGACATCTACACCCCGGCACAGCGCGAGGCCTTTCAGGCATGGATCGCCGGCGGCGGCGGCTTCGTCGGCCTGCACAGCGCGGGCGACGGCAGCCATCCGGGCTGGTTCGTCAAGATGCGCGGCAACGGACAATTCACCGGCCACCCGGGCGGCGGCGACCAGTTCCAGGGCGCGGAGCTGATCGTCGAGGGCCGCAGCCATCCTGCGACGCGCCACCTGCCCGCACGCTGGCCGTGGACCGACGAATATTACAGCTGGGACGCCCCGCCCGCCGCCGACGCGCACATCCTCGTCCGTCTCGACGAGGCGAAGATGCGGCTCGAACCGAAGCTGCGGATGGGGGGCGACCATGCGCTCGTCTGGTGGCGCTGCGAAGGCCGCGCGCGCATCTTTTACTCGGCGCTCGGCCACAAGGCCGAGGCATGGGCCGACCGCGCGCACCTCGAGATGATCGACGGCGCGATCGGCTGGGCCGCGCGCAGGCAGGGGACGGGCTGCGACTAGCCCTTCTTCGCCCGCGCCGGCTTTTCGAGGTTCGCCTCGACCGCCGCGCGCACCAGCGCCTTGAACGCTGCCTCGTCGATGCTGTCGCCCTCGAACAGGTCGATCGCGCGCCGCATATTGCCATCGAGGCTCGAATTGAACAGTTTCGCGGGATCGGCGAGCGCTGCTCCCCTGGCAAAGGTCAGCTTGACCTTGTCCTTATACGTCTCGCCCGTGCACAGGATACCGGCATGCTCCCACACCGGCACCCCCGCAGGATTCGACGGCTTCTGCCACTTCACCGTCTCTTCGACCTCCGGATCGGCAGCATGGATCAGCGCGCGCAGCTTCGCCAGCGCCACGCCGCGCCAGTCGCCCAGTCCCGCGATCTTCGCATCGATCAAATCCGCCGCCATGGACCGGTCTCCTGTCACATCTTCTCGCCGGGCAGCACCGCCGCCTGTTTCACCCAGCTCGCGAACGCCGTTTCGTCGACCGGCTCGTCCGCATGGATATGGAAATAGCGTGTATCGCCGCTCTTCGACGCGACCGGCGGCACGGGATCCAGCGACTGGCCGCGGAAGAAGGCGACCTTGATATATTTGTCGAAGCAATGGATGCTCAAGAACCATTGCTTCGGCTCTTCGCCCTGTCCCGGCGCGCCATAGAATGGCGAGTTCCATTTGACCGCCTTCGCGACCCCCGGAACGCTTTTTTCGATCAGCCTGTCGATCCGGCGCCAGACGTCGGACTTCCACCCCGGCATTGCCGCGATATAGGCCTGCACCGGCGCGTCGCCATAACCCTTGGCGATCTGCGGATTGCCGCCCGACAGCAGCACGGGTTTTGTTTCGGCCATCTCCCCCGACCTCAGCGTTCGTCGCGGTAGAAGGGACGGTCGCCCGCGATCGTCACCCGTTCCATCCGCCGCACCGCGGGGAAATAGTCGGAGGCGGCATAATGCTGCCCGGCGCGATTGTCCCAGAATGCGATCGAACCGGCGCGCCAGCGAAAGCGGCACTGGATTTCGGGCACCGCCGCCTGCGCATAAAGATACGCGAGCAACCGCTCGCTCTCCTTCGCCGACAGCCCCTCGATATGGCTGGTGAAGGCGGTGTTCACATACAGCGCCTGCTCGCCGGTTTCGGGGTGGGTGCGCACCAGCGGATGGAGCTGCGGCGGATATTGTTCGTGCAGTTCCTCTACGCTCTTGCCCAGCCTTTTGGCAAAGACCCGCGCGATGTCGTGCACCGCGGTCAGCGATCGGCACCAGCCCTGCATCGCGGGCGACAGGGCGCGGAACGCCGCCGCCATGTCGGCGAAGAGCGTGTCGCCGCCCATGTCGGGGACTTCGATTGCGCGCAGGATCGAGCCCAGCGAGGGCTCGGCGCGCCAGGTGACGTCCGAATGCCATTCATTCTCGCGCCCGCGCGACTCCGGCCCGTGCGCGATATGCAGTACTTCCGGGTTCGGCTGGTCCTTTGGCGTTGCGGGATGGATTTCGAGCGGCCCGAACCGCCGCGCAAAGGCGATATGCTGTTCGGGCGTGATGAACTGGTCGCGAAAGAAGACGACCTTGTGTGCGAGCAGGGCCGCCCGGATTTCGGCGATCGTGGCATCGTCCTGCTCCTGCGTCAGATCGATTCCCGAAATTTCGGCGCCGATGCACGGCGTCAACGGCGCGACCTTCAGATGCTCGAAAACGCGCTGCGACGAGACGAGGTTCATGGCTTCCCGCTCCTGCTGTTCTGTTGTCGGAGCATGAAAGGGCCATGACGGCGGCGAGTCAAGTCGCGGTGGGGCGGTACAACCGTCGCCGCGGGCGGTCCGCCTATCCCGCGATCTCGACGGTCGCGGCGCGCTCGATCGCCACGCGCCAGTGTCGCCGCACGGGCAACAGGAATATCTCGGACAACACCCGTTCGATCTCGTCGGCGGTCAGATATCGCCGATCGATACGCCCATCGGTCAGCCGCGTCGTCAACCGGTTGTCGCGCAGGCCATAGCGCGCCTCCGGCGTCGTCCGCGCCGCGATCAGCTGGTGGCGGAAATGCGAGGCCGGATGCGCCGACGTGTACCAGTTTCCGGTCTCGTAATCGATCGCGGGCGGGGACACGGGGTCGAGGCGGTAGAGCGTCCGCCATTCGCCCTCGACCAACGCAGCGACCTGCCATTCGGCGCCCTGCAACACGACGCGATAGCTCTCGTGCCGCGTCGGCTGGGCGTCCTCGCTATCCATTGCGAGCGGCTGCGGCGGCACCGCTGCGCCGAACCCGACGTCGGCAAGCCAGGGTCGGCCATCGACTATCGCCCGCACGACCATATGCGTACGCGGGGTTGGCGGCGCGTCATCGGGCAACATCCAGCGCACCCGGCCGAGCAGCCCCTCGGCGTCAAATCCGATCGCCCGCAACACGCGCAGGAACAGGCCATTCTGCTCGAAGCAATAGCCGCCGCGCCGCGCGCCGATCAACTTGGCGTCGATCGCATCGGCGCCGATGTCGATCCCGGCGCCGGTCAGGGCGTCGATCGCCTCGAACGGGATGGTCGCGATATGCGCGGCCTGCAACGCCGCCAGCACCTCGAGCGTCGGCGCCACCGGCCCCGAATAGCCGATCCGCGCCAGATAGCGCGGCAGAAACGATTCGGCAGGCGCTTCCCCGCCGGAATCGACCGGGTCGGACGGCGTGGCAGCGGGATAGTGCAGCATGGACAAGGCTCCGTTCGCGAATCGACTGTCCGCCCTTATGAAAGCTCAAGCCCGGTTGAGGTCAAGCGCGGATCGACAAGGGGTTAACACGTCCCTTAAAGCGCCATCATCTCGGTAACTTAGCCATTGCGGACCGCCACGCGCTGCGGCAGACCCGTCGCACAACATAAGTCGCATATCATAAACCCGTTCAGGAGCCCCCATGCGCACCACCTATTCCCGTTTCGCCGCCGCGCTCGCGCCGGCCGCAATCCTTTTCGTCGCCGGAACCGCCAATGCCGCCACCTGCGAAGAAGCGTTCGTCAAAAAGGGCAATCCGATCACCGGGCTTCGCTTCACCGCCGCGGTGACCGTCGCCGACCTGCCGCCCGCGGTCGCGATCGGCCAGATGCGCGGGCTCGTCGCCGCCAAGGGCTACGACATCATGGCCGACGAGGCCGAATACGGCTCGATGCTGATCGAACAGCCGATGACGGGAACCGTACGCGCTTTCCCGATCCAGATCACCGCGACGCAAACCGGCGGGATCGGCACGATAGTAATGGAGGCCAGGCTGCGCGCCGGACAGGCCACCAAAGCCGATGCCGCGATGGCCGAAATGTGCGGCATGCTGAACCAGGTCCGGGGCGGCAAGGCGGGCGCCGCCGCGGCGAAGAAGGGTGCGACCGCGACAACCGTCGCCGCCGCACCGGTCAAGATGAACGCGCTGAGCTTCTCGCAGCAAGTGTCGAAGGACACCGAACGCAACGCCGCAGGCATCCTTACCCGCTACAAGGGCAAGCAGTTCACGATCGACGGGCAGGTCGCCTATGTCACCAAGGACGGCAAGGACTTCCGCGTCGGCTACAAGATTCCCGAACCGTATGAGCAGGCGATCCGCTTGCCGAATCAGGCGCCGTTCAAGACCGACATTGTCTGCTATATGGCGCCGGGCCAAGCCGCCTATTCGCTCCAGCTCAAACCCGACAAGGGCATCAAACTGACCGGTACGGTCGAAGATTTCGACGAATATAAGCATGTGATCTGGCTGAAGGACTGCCGCCCGGCGCAATAGCCCGCGCGGCGCATCGACGAAGGGGAACGCCCATGCGGGGAATGATGGCGATAGCACTGGCGCTCGGAATCGCAGCTCCTGCCGTTGCAGCCGACGCACCGGCAAGCGGCATCACCGACCTGCGCGGTTTCGCCGATGCGTTCGACGCGGCGCAGATCGCGCAGGATCGCGCCGCGCTCGAACGCATGGTCGCCGACGATCTCGTTTTCATCGACGGCAGCGGCAAGCGCTATGGCAAGGCCTTCTTCATCGACGGCTGGACCGGGCCCGACGACGACTACGACCCGGTGACATTGCAGGATCGCGTCATTCTTCCGCTCGGCAAGGATGCGGGGTTGGCGAGCGCCGAGACCATCCTCTCGGGCCGCTCGGCGGGCAAGCCCTTCCGCGTCCGCATCCGCTTCACCGACATCTTCCGGCGCAGCGGCGACACGTGGCAGGCCAGCTACATCCACGTCACGCGAATGGCATTGGAGGCCGAATAGCGAGAAGGATTCGACTCTGGAATTCAATGAGAACATAATGGGAACATTGATCCGATTCGGAGGATGGATGATGGACCCGATGTTCCGCTATTTCCTGGGGTTTCAGGTTGCCGCCGATCGCGCCGGCTGGCTGGCGCGCCAATTGCCGCCCGTTTCGGGCGATCTCTTCGCAGGGCTGAAGCCCCAGCTCTATCATCTGACACTATGCACGATCGCCGAAACGATGGAGGCGCAACCCTTCCTCCGCGGCCAGGTCGCCAAGGCCTTCGCTGACGGCCTTCCGGCCGCAAGCGTCATTCCCTTCGGCCGGATCGTCTCGCGCGGCGCGGGCGCCGAACTGATCACCGCCGGCAACATCGGCGCCATCCGCCAGACATATGAAGCGATCGTCGCCCGCCTCGCGGCTCAGGGCATCGATCCCATGCATCGCAAGTCGGGCCTCCGCCCGCACGTCACGCTCGGCTATGGCGATTGCACGTTCGATCCCGTTCGGCTCGCATGGAACTGGGCGCCGCGCGAGCTGGTACTCATCGAAAGCCATATCGGCCATCGGCGCCACCGCGTGTTACACAGCTGGACGTTGGAGCTGCCGGCGCAGGCCAGCTTCGGCTTCATGGCCGACGAACTGCCTGCGCCGCTGCTCCGTGCAGCCTAGCCTTCGAGGCTGTGTTCCAGCGTAATCTCGCAATTCAGCAGCTTTGACACCGGGCAATTCTTCTCGGCCTCTTCGGCGATCTTTGCGAATTCGTCGGCGCTGATCCCCGGCACTTTGCCGGTCAGCGTCAGCGCCGACTTGCTGATCTGGAAACCGCCCTCGACCTGGTCGAGCGTCACCGCGGCGCTCGTCTCGAGCGTGTCGCCCGAATAGCCGGCACGCGCGAGGCCGAACGACAGCGCCATCGTGAAGCACGCGGCATGCGCAGCGGCGATCAGTTCCTCGGGGTTCGTCCCCGGCTGCCCCTCGAAGCGCGTTCCGAAACCATAGGGCTGCTTGTCGAGCACGCCTGATTTCGTCGTGATCGACCCCTTGCCGTCCTTGCCGAAACCTTCGTAGCGGGCGGATGCGCGATTGACGGTCATGGTCGTATCTCCTTGGTTGGTTCGGGGAGTCAGCAGAAAAGCAGCCCGGGACTCGGCTGCTCAGGCGGACAGCAGCTTAGATCGGGTGCCCACGCGCTTCCACGCCTTTTCATGGAAGAAGAATGCGACAGCATTGATACACGGCTCGATGATCGCGATCCCGCCCGCGAGCGCGACCGAGCCGGTCATCACATAAGCGACACTGAACCCGATCGTCAGGTGGATCGAGAGATAGGTGAAAGTCTTGATCAGGTCGGTGGGCATGGCCCGTCTCCAGCAAATGCGAACCTGCCCGATTTAAGAATGATTCGCAATAAGTGCCAGAGGATGCTTTCGGTCAGTCTGATCGATTTTCCCGCACGACGCCGGCCCGGTCGAGCTCGGGGCCGAGCCGCCCGGTGAGCCACATCGCCCACATTTTGAAATCGGCGGCGAGGCTCCACAGCGGATAGGTAAAGGTCGCGGGCCGGTTCTTCTCGACTCCGAAATGCGCGACCCAGGCAAAGAAATAGCCCGCGACCGGCAAGGCGATCAGCCACCCCCAGCGGCCCGCGACGATCGCGGCGATCGCGATCAGCACGACCAGGCTCGTTCCGACATAATGCAGCGCCCGCGTCGACACCTTGCTATGCTCGCGGAGGTAAAAGGGCCAGAATTCGGCAAAGGTCGTATATCGGCGCGCCATCGCGCGATGCTGCCCGCCCGCGCCGCGCCGGTCAATCTTCGGCTAGAGGCTGCGCGCCGCCTCGTCGATCAGCGCCGCGACCTCGGCCGGCCGCGAGGCGAGCGAGGCATGCCCCGCATCGAGCGTGATGACCTTGCGCGCGCCGAGCCGGTCCGACATCGCCTTCTGGTTCGCCGGGTCGATCATCCGGTCTTCACTCGAAATCTGGTACCAGCTCGGCTTCACCCGCCATGCGGGATCGCCGACCGCATCGCCAAAGGTCGAGGCAAGCGGCGCCTTCTGCGTAACCGCCATCACCAGCGCCTCGTCGGCGGGGAGGTCCTGACAAAAGCTTTCGTGGAACTTGTCGGGCCTGACCCACAGATAGCCATCGGCATCGGGCGCGAGATTCGCGGCGCCCGCGGGCGGATGCTGCTGCGTCAGCGCACCGGGACTCTCGCCCGCATCGGGAGCGAAGGCTGCAATGTATACGAGCCCCGTGACATTCGGCGCGGTTCCCGCCTCGGTAATCACCGCGCCGCCATAGCTGTGCCCGACGAGCAGCACCGGACCATCCACTTGCGCCGCCAGTTGGCGCGTCCGCGCGGCATCGTCCGCGAGCGAGGTCAGCGGCAATTCCACCGCGCGCATTCCCTTGTGTCCCGATCGGTCGAGCTCGACGATCACTTTCGCCCAATGCGCCGCACCGCCCCAAAAGCCGTGAACGAGGATGATCGTAGGAAGCGCTGCCATCGTCCCGACTCCTGTGGAATTTGGATCGGCCGAAAGCTAGCATGCCCGTCCGATACCCGACAGCAAAGAAAGCGGGCGGAATTTTGGGAGGGGAAATTTCCATGAAAAAATCGACGCGCGCATTGGTCGGGCTGGTTCTGCTCGACCTTGTCGTCATTCTCGGTGCCTGGTGGATGATCGGTCGGACCCGGAGCGGCGCCTGGAATTCGAATGATCCCGCGGGGACGATCTCGATGGTAACGACGACCGCGGGCATGCTCGTCGGCGTGATCTCGGCGGTCCTGCTGCTCGCCTTCGTGGTGCACCGCCGCGCCGGGAACTAGCCCGGGCCTGCCCCAAAACTACAGCCCTCCCGCCTGGGTCGCAGGGGCGGGAGGGCTGGTTCCGGACCGGCGTGGTGGGCCGGCTGGATTCGTTTTTGACTTAGCGCGCGGCGGCTTCGCGGACCTTCTGCACCGCGGGAAGCAGCAGGCCGATCAGGATCTGCACGGGGTTCGAGGTAACCGTCATGCCGCCCTGCGCGGGCTGGGCCGACTGCGCCATCGCGGGGGTCGCCGAAAGGGCGACGGCGAGAGCAAGCACGGGGGTAAGGATCATCTTCCTGGTCATCGTCTCTTCCTTCATGTTCGTTCGATCTGGTTCGAATTGGGCTCGGGGCGTTCCCGATGCCCTGCTTATGGCGCGCGACATCGCGCCAAGCCGTGATCGCCATCACTCGCCTCGATAAATTTCACAAATATCTGAAAATAAACGAAAGAAATTTACACTTGGCGCTTGATCCGGACCAGCGCACCGTCAAGCGCCTGCAAAAACTGCGAGCGATCGGCTTTCGAGAAGGGCGGCGGACCGCCCATCCCGTCGCTCATCCCCGACCGCAGGTCCGCCATGATCGCGCGCGTCGCGATCGCGGGGCCGATCGAGGCCATGGTAAAGGGCTTGCCATTATGCCCGAGGACGGTCGCCCCCGCCTTCAACGCGCGGTCGGCGAGCAATATGTCGGCGGTGACGACGACGCTGTGCCCATCCGCCGCCCCGGCGATCCAGTCATCGGCGGCATCGAAGCCATCCGAAACCACGACCCGTTCGATCAGCGGGTGCTCGGGCACGCGCAGCCGGCTGTTGCTCACGACCTTCACCGCAACCTCGTGCCGCCATGCGACGCGGTAAATCTCGTCCTTCACCGGACAGGCGTCGGCATCGACGAGAATCTGGATGGCGGTGGACATGGACAAAGGGGTCAGCCGACCTCGACGCCCTTCCAGAAGGCGATGCGATCCCGGATCGCCGCGGCCGCCTCCTTGGGGTCGGGATAATACCAGGCGGCGTCCCGGTTCATCCGCCCGTCGACGGTGACATGATGATAATGCGCGATTCCCTTCCACGGGCACAGGCTCGTGGTCGCGCTGTCCGAAAGGACGTCCGCGTCGACCGCACCGCGCGGGAAATAATGATTGCCCTCAACGACGACTGTGTCGTCGCTGTCGGCGATCACCGCGCCGTTCCATCGTGCCTGAACCATCG
Organism: Sphingopyxis sp.; assembly: GCA_032154175.1. Classification (GTDB taxonomy): domain Bacteria; phylum Pseudomonadota; class Alphaproteobacteria; order Sphingomonadales; family Sphingomonadaceae; genus Sphingopyxis. The sequence goes on from JALDYH010000073.1 coordinate 11,474, forward strand.
CTCCGCCTTCCCGTGAGTCCGTCAGCCCGCCAGCCCGTCCCAGACCAGCTTGGCACCGAGCAGGACCATCAGCAGGTAGATGATAACATAGAAACGCCCGCCATCGATCCGTTTCAGCCAGCGCACGGTAAGCAGGGTCGAGCCGATCGCGAGCGGCATCAGCAGCACGGCGGCGACGAGCACCTCGTGCGGGAAGGCGCCGAGCGCGATATAGGCGGGCACCTTCATCCAGTTGATCGCCGCGAACAGGATCGAACTCGTCCCGACGAAGACGAGATGCGGCAGACGGCGCGGCGTCACCCACATCTGGAACGGCGGCCCGCCCGCGTGCGCGATCTGGCTGGTAAAGCCCGTCGCAACCCCGAACAGGCTGCCCACCCATCCCGGCGAGGTTGACGCCTGGACGACGCGCCCGCCGCGCTCGACCCACAGGCGATAGAGGCCGAACGCGAGCGTGATCGCGCCCAGCGCCGCCATCAGCTTCGCTTCGTCGACGCGTTCGGCATAGGCATAGCCCGCGGCGATGCCGGCCGCCGCGCCGGGAAGCATCCACGCGATGACCCAGCCGTCCCACGTCTTGCGGAACGACCAGACGCTGACGACGTCCTGCACGATCAGGATCGGCAGCAGCAGCGCCGCGGCGATCGTCGGCGGCAGCACGAGCGCGACGAGCGGCGTCGCGAGCGCACCGACCCCCGAGAGGCCGCCCTTGGCAAGCCCGAGCAGGACCACCGCGATCGCGACCACGAGCAAGGTCAGCGGATCGGCGAGCAGGTTCATTCGGCAGCGGCGACGTCAGGCGTTTCGGGCAGCCGCCAGTCGATCGCGCCGCGTCCCTGCGCTTCGAGGAAGCTATTCGTCTGACTGAACGGCCGCGACCCGAAAAAGCCGTTATGCGCCGACAGCGGCGACGGATGTGGCGCGCGCAGGATCAGGTGCGGGCTGCCCGGCCCGAGCCCCGCGACATTCGCCGCCTTCTTCTGCGCATGGCTGCCCCACAGGATGAAGACCTTGGGCGCCTTATCGGCGGCGACCGCCGCGCCGCCCGCGTCGGTGAACTTCTCCCACCCCTTGCCCTGATGCGACGCGGCCATGCCGCTCTCGACGGTCAGGCAATTATTGAGCAGCAGCACGCCCTGCTCCGCCCAATGCTTGAGGTAGCCGTGCGCGGCCCGCGCGATGCCAAGGTCGCTCTGCATTTCCTTGTAGATATTGACGAGGCTCGGTGGCGTCCGCACGCCCGGCTGGACCGAAAAGCACAGCCCATGCGCCTGCCCCGGCCCATGATAGGGGTCCTGCCCGAGAATGACGACGCGCACATCCTGCGGCGGCGTCGCGTCGAGCGCGGCGAACCAGTCGCGCGGGCGCGGATAGATCGCCTTGCCCTTCGCACGTTCGCCCGCAAGGAACGTCTTCAGCGCCGCCATATAGGGCTGCTCGAACTCGCCGCCGATGCGCGCGAGCCAGTCGGGATGCAGTTTGACCTCGGCCATGCCGCGCTTCACCAGAGCGGCGCGGGCTTGTCCAGTGCTGTTGCCGAGGGTCGCGGCAAACGACTGATAGTTGCCGCCTCCTTCATCGTCACCCCGAAACGGAAACCCTAAATCTTCCCGCGCACGCCGAGGAAGAAACGCCGCCCCAGATAGTCGTACTGCGTCCCGAACGCCGGCGCCTGCCCGATCACCGGCGGCGTCGCGGTCACGACGGTCGAGACGCGCGGCGGGGGGGTATCGAACAGGTTCGCGACCCCCAGCGTGATGCGGAACCGTTCGGCGACGTCGCGGCTCAGCGACAGCGAATGATAGAAGGTCGCGGGCACGCTGACGTCGGGGCAGAAGCGCCCGCCCGGTCGGAAACCCGAGGTACGGCATGCATCGCCGCCCTGCGCGCGGAGCAGGTCCTTCATGTTCGACGCCGCGCCGGTGACGTCGAGCCCGTAGAAGAGCGTCCAGCCGTCCTTCATCCAGCCGAGGTTGAAATCGCCAACCCATTTCGGATTGCCGATCTTGCCATTGTCGTCGATCTCGGTGCCGGGGAAGAGCGCGACCTTGTCCTCGATCTGCCAGGTCATCTGTGCGCGGAAAGTCAGCGCGCCGAGATTGCCGAGGTCCTGGTCGATCGCGAGCGACAGGTCGACGCCGCGGTTCCGCTGCCGGCTGATGTTGACGTAACGATCGGTCACCGTCGCGACGCTCTGCGCGTCGGGGCCCGCAGCCGTGCGCGTGAACAGGCCGCAGAAGGGTTCGGTCGCGAAATTGTCCGAATCATAGCAGCCGGTGAGGATATTGCCGGCGCCGAGCAGCGCGATCTCGTCCTTCACCTCAATGTCGAAATAATCGACCGCAAGCCGTGTCTTGAGCCCGCCCCACAGCGCCCCCGACAGATCGGGGGTCAGGATGACCGACACCGTCTTCGCGGTCGAGGTTTCGGGCTTGAGCCGGCCGAGGCCGCCGCCCGAGGTGATCGTCGCGGGGCCGATACCGCCGGCGAAATTGGGACCGATTCTGTCGGCGGCGCAATTATCGAAGACGCGCTGGCTGATCGCACCCGCCGCAAGCCGGGCCGCGGTCTGGATACACGGATCGATATCCTGCTGGCCGAGGAAACCCGTCTGGTCCTGGACGAAGAGTTCGAACAGTGCGGGCGCACGGAACGAAGTGCCCCATGTGCCACGGAAACGCAGCCAGTCGGTCACCGCCCAATCGGCGCCGATCTTCCACGTCGTATCGCTGAACTTGTCGCCCGCGCCGTCGCTGCGCGTCGCCTCGACATGCGTATAGCGCCCCGCGCCCGACAGCGTCAGCCGCTCGACCATCGGCACGCCTTCGAGCAGCGGCACCTCGACCTCGCCGAAGATTTCCTTCGACACGGTGCGACCCGCAGTGATGCCCGAGGTCGTGAAATTGGCGACATTGCCCGCGAGCGTCGCTTCGCCCGGCGTGTCGTTGATCTCGTCGCGGCGGATATTCGCGCCGAACGCCGCACCGACCGGCCCCGCGGGCAGGTCGAACAATTTGCCCGTCAGCAGCGCCTCGGCCGACGTCTGCTTGAACAGCGTCCGCCCCGTCTCGCGGCCCATCAGGAAGGCGCGCTCGGCGGACGTGAAGTCGCCGCGCAATACGCGCGGATCGGTGAAGTCGATGTCGATGCACGGGACGCCGCGGATCGCGGTGTCCGTCCCGATGCAGGAGCGCGTGCGCAAAGTCTGCGATGCGAGCGCATCCTGATAGATGACATCCTGCGTATAGCTTGCATCCGAACGGCTGTGCTGGCCGTGAACGTCCCATTTCCAGCCGCCGCCGATCTCTCCGCGCAAACCCAGCACGCCGCGATAATAATCGACGTCGGCTTCGCTTTCGGACTTCACCAGCACGCGCGGGCGCAGGATGATGTTGCCGCCGAACTCGCTGTTGAACGGGTCGCCCATGTCATTGGGGTCGCAATTGTTCGCCGCCGGGTTGCACAGGAAGAACGGTAGCATCGACGCGCCGGTGAACTGGTCGAGCGTCATCGACTGGAAGCCGTTGTTGTGCGACTTGCGGTTGCTGAACAGAAATTCGCCATAGGCGGTGATGCCGTCCGTCACATCATAGGCGCCCTCGGCAAAGGCGCTGATCCGGCTCACGCCCGAAAAGACATCCGAATCCTGTTCGACCGGTTCGAACCGGTTGAGCGCACCGTTCGACGGTCCGTCGAAATCGACTCCGAAGAAATCGGCCGGGCCGAACACGCCGATCGGATTATAGGCATTGATGGGGATGCCGACGCCCGCGAACCCGGCGCCATATTGGCCGGCAAAGACCGGCTGCCCGTTCGGCGCGATCAGACCGGGACCAAAGGTCGGGAAGCCATTCTGGTCGACCCCCGAAAAGTCGCCGAAGACGATCGCATTGCCGAGCGTGCTGTAGCACGCGGGCCGGCCGGTACGGAAATCGACGATGTCGGCGCGGCTGCCGTCGGCCTCGCGCTTCAGATATTCTTCGGAGCAGAACAGGAAATCGCGGTCGCGGCGCGTCAGATTCTGCTGGCGGAAATAGTCGACCGTCGCGAAGACATGCCCGCGGTCGAACCTTTTGCCGAAGCTCGCATCGACGCCATGGCTCTCGCCGCCGCCATGCTCGGTGACCGAAGAAAAGCCGCCGCCCTCGAAGCCGTCGAGATCGTCGCGGGTCAATATATTGACCACGCCCGCGACCGCGTCCGAACCATAGATGGACGAGGCGCCGGTCTTGAGGACCTCGACCTGACGGACGACCGACAGCGGCAGCACATTGAGGTCGAAGGGCGCGACCGAGCCGCGGATGCCTGCCGGACCCGCGCGCCGGCCATTGATCAGCACCAGCGTCCGCTCGGCACCGAGCCCGCGCAGCGACACCGTCTGTACGTCGTTACCGCCGTTGGCGACGAACCGGTTCGAAATGGCCGAAGTGATCTGGATCGATCCCTGCGCCGCGGGGACCTGCTGCAGCACATCGGCCAGCTGGACCTGTCCCTGCAGCTTCGCGGTTTCGGGATCGATGACCTGGATCGGGTCGGCGCTGGTAAACTCGCTCTTCGCGATGCGCGAGCCGGTGACGACGATCTCGTCACCGCCCGTCTGCGCAGCCGCGGGTGACGCGGCAAGCGCGATCGCCGAGGCCGTCGCGGCCAGAAACACCGGGGTGGTGGTGCCCATTTTCATAATCTTCGTCCGATTTAAAAGTTGATCTCGCCCCCCGGCGCATCGGACATTACGCCGGAGGGCGTTTCGATATGGTTTACGCGGCGGTAAGTTTTTGCGCCCCCCGTCGCCCGCTTGTCGGGGCAGCGCGTCGCGGCTAGGCACGCTCAACGAACGGGTGGGGGCGAAAGGATCGAGCGATGAGCAAAGCGATGGGCGAAACCCTGGAACGGCTGCAGGCCGTCATTCAGGACCGGCTCGCGGCGGGTGAAGGCGCGACCTCCTATGTTGCGAGCCTCGCGGCGAAGGGCCGTGCCAAGATCGCCCAAAAACTGGGCGAAGAAGCGGTCGAAACCGTGATCGCCGCGGTCAGCGAGGACGATCCGGCGCTGATCGGCGAGGCGAGCGACCTCGTCTTCCACCTCTCGATCCTGCTCTCCGAACGCGGCCTGTCGTGGGACGACATCGCCGCCGAACTGGGGCGCCGCCACGGCACCTCGGGCCACGCCGAAAAAGCCGCCCGCCAGTGAGAATTCTCCCCTCCACGCACAATATTCACCCATTCGCCATCCCGGCCTTCGCCGGGACCTAGAGAACAAATAGGAACACCCATGCCGATCGACGCGACGCTTCCCTATGACGAGACCAACATCTTCGCGCGTATCCTGCGCGGCGAGCTACCATCGAAGACGGTCTATGAGGACGAATTCGCCCTCGCCTTCCACGATATCAACCCGCAGGCGCCGCTGCACATCCTCGTGATCCCCAAGGGTCCCTATGTCAGCTGGGACGATTTCTCGGAGCGCGGCAGCGACGCCGAAATCGCGGGTTTCGTCCGCGCGGTGGGCAAGGTCGCGCGCGACGAGGGCCTTGTTGCTCCTGGCTACCGCCTGCTCGCCAACGTCGGGCTCGACAGCCATCAGGAAATCCCCCACCTCCACGTCCATATTTTCGCGGGGCAAAAGCTCGGGCCGATGCTCGCGCGCTGATCTTTCGCCGCTGTCTATGACGGCGGTCACAGCAATTTCGCGCGCCGCGATTAACCGTGTGCGATATGCGGCGACGGGTGGACTCTGTCCCCTGTTTCCAGCAGGATAGAGGTTCGGACCGAACGGGGAGTTGACGATGGGCAAGGGATGGCGCGCGCGCGCTGCAGCATTGGCCGGCAAGGCGAAACTGGCGCTGATCCTGCCGCTCACGCTTGCGATGGCCGCAACCGCCGCCGACACGGTGCCGCAGGTGACGCTCGCGACCCCCGGCAGTTCGGGTACCGGCGACGGCACGATCACACGCTTCACCTTGCGCTTTTCCGAAGACATGGTCCCGCTCGGCGATCCCCGCGCCGCTGCTCCCGCGACCAACGACTGCAAACTCCCCTCGTCATCCCGCTGGGTCGACACGCGCACCTGGGTGCTCGAATTCGACAAGCCGCTGCCCGGCGGGCTCGCGTGCCACGTCGAACTTCGCGACGGGCTGAAGACCGCGCGCGGGGTATCGGTCGCGGGTAACAGCCGCTTCGCGCTCGACACCGGCGGTCCCTCGGCGCGCGCCGTGCTCGCGGGCGGCATCTATGACGGGATCGAGGAGGACCAGATCTTCCTCGTCGCCACCAATGTCGCCGCCGACCGCGCCTCGGTCGGCCGCTTCGCCTATTGCGCGGTCG
>JALDYH010000313.1:0-3777 GCA_032154175.1 Sphingopyxis sp.
TCGACCATCCCGAGGTGCAGGCGATCATCCCGCGCATCCGCGACCGCCGCATCGTTACTTATGGCTTCTCGGCGCAGGCCGACGTGCGCGGCACCAATGTCACGCCTGGCCCCGACGGCAACCGCTTCGACGTCGTGGTGCGCGACCGTGACGGCAACAGCCGGATGATCGAGGACATCCACCTGCCGATGTCGGGCCGCCACAATGTCCAGAACGCGCTCGCGGCGATTGCGGTCGCATTGCACATGGGCGTGCCAGACGAGAAGATCGCCACGGGCTTCAACGGCTTTGCCGGGGTCAAGCGGCGCTTCACCAAGGTCGGCGAGATTTCGGCAGGCGACGGCGTTGTCACGGTGATCGACGATTACGCCCATCACCCCGTCGAAATCCGCGCTGTCCTCTCCGCCGCGCGCGAAGGCGCGGGGGCAGGGCGCGTCGTCGGCGTCGTCCAGCCGCACCGCTTCACGCGCCTCCGTGATCATATGGACGATTTCCAGCAGGCCTTTAACGACGCCGACATGGTGTTCGCGCTGCCCGTTTATGCCGCGGGCGAAAGCCCGATCGAGGGCGTGTCGTCGGACGCGCTGACCGAGGGGCTTCGCGATCGCGGCCACCGCCACGCACATGTCGTCGCCGACGCGCGCGCGCTCGCCGCGAGCATCAAGGCGAGCATCAAGGCGGGCGATCTCGGCGCGGGCGACATGATCATCTGCCTCGGCGCGGGCGACATCACCAAGATGGCGGCGGGTCTCGCCGCGGCGGTCGAGGCGGCATGAGCGCTGCTGAAACGCTCCCGGCCGTGCATGGCAAGCTGACGGCCAAAGCTCCGCTGGCGCCGCTCGTCTGGTTCAAGTCGGGCGGCCCCGCCGACTGGCTGTTCGAGCCCAAGGACGCCGGCGATCTCGCCGATTTCCTGCGCGATCTCGATCCGACCATCCCCGTGATGGCACTCGGGCTCGGTTCCAACCTCATCGTCCGCGACGGCGGCTTTCCGGGCGTCGTCGTCCGGCTCGGCAAAGCCTTTGCGAAAGTCGAAGCTATCGACGCGACAACGCTGCGCTGTGGCGGCGGCGCGTCGGGCATTCTCGTTTCCTCGACCGCGCGCGATGCGGGGATTGCAGGCATGGAATTCCTCCGCTCCATCCCCGGCACCGTCGGCGGCTTCGTGCGCATGAACGGCGGCGCCTATGGCGGCGAGGTCAAGGATATCCTGATCGACTGCGACGTCGTGCTGCGCTCGGGCGAGCGCAAGACGCTGGCGCTCGCCGACCTCGGCTATACCTATCGCCACAGCGAACTGCCCGAGGGCGCGGTCGTGATCGGTGCGACCTTCCGCGGGCGTCCGGGCGAGCCCGCCGCCATCCAGGCCGAAATGGACCGCATCTCGGCAAGCCGGGAAGCATCGCAGCCGCTGCGCTCGAAAACCGGAGGTTCCACCTTCAAGAACCCCGACGGGCACAAGGCTTGGCAATTGGTCGACGAGGCCGGCTGCCGCGGCTTCGCGGTCGGCGGCGCGCAGGTCAGCGAAAAGCACACCAATTTCCTCATCAACACGGGTGAGGCGACGAGTGCCGACATCGAGGCGCTCGGCGAGGAAGTCCGCCGCCGCGTGAAGGACAAGAGCGGCATCGAACTGCAATGGGAGATTCAACGCGTGGGTAAGCCCGTATGAGCCGGGGGCCGTGGCATGTCGCCGTCCTGATGGGCGGCTGGTCGGCCGAACGCGAAGTGTCGCTGATGAGCGGCAACGGCGTCGCCGACGCACTGGAATCGCGCGGCCACAAGGTCACGCGCATCGATATGGACCGCGACGTCGCGCTGCGGCTTGCCGAGGCGAAGCCCGACGTCGTGTTCAATGCGCTTCACGGCGTCCCCGGCGAGGACGGGACGGTGCAGGGCATGCTCGACCTGATGGGGCTCAAATATACCCACAGCGGGCTCGTCACCTCGGTGATCGCGATCGACAAGGAATTGACGAAGCAGGCGCTCGTGCCGCATGGAATCCCGATGCCGACAGGGACGATGGTCGACAGCGAAAGCCTCTTCACAGTCGACCCCTTGCCGCGCCCCTATGTGCTGAAACCCGTCAACGAGGGCTCGTCGGTCGGCGTTGCGATCGTCAAGGACGACAGCAATTACGGCAACCCGATCGCGCGCGAAGCCGTCGGACCTTGGCAGGAGTTCGACCGCCTGCTCGCCGAACCCTTCATCAAGGGCCGCGAGCTCACCGTCGCCGTGCTCGGCGACACTCCGCTTGCCGTCACCGAACTGCGCGTCCGTTCGGGCTTCTACGACTATGATGCCAAATATACCGAGGGCCTGACCGAACATGTCTGCCCCGCCGATGTGCCCGACGAGGTGGCGCAGCGGATGAAAGACCTCGCGCTTCAGGCACACCGCCTGCTCGGCTGCAAGGGTGCCTCGCGCTCGGACTTCCGCTGGGACGACGAACATGGCCTCGCGGGCATCTTCCTGCTCGAGGTCAACACCCAGCCCGGCATGACGCCGCTCAGCCTCGTGCCCGAACAGGGGCGCGCCGTCGGCATGGATTATGCCGAACTCGTCGAACGCATCGTGGGGGAAGCGTTATCATGAGCAAGACGCAGATCAAACGCGGCAAGGCGCCGCCGCGGCGCCCGGCGCGCGCGCCGAAGAAGCGGCGGAAGGTACAGACCTCGCGCCTCAACGCGATCATCAACGCATTGCCGATCAGCCCGCAGCGGCTTCAAAAGGTCGCCAACTGGACGATCGGCCTCAGTCTGCTCGCCGTCGCCGCGATCGGCGCGCATGCGACGGGCGTGACCGCCAAGGTTAACGAGGAGTGGGCGCAGGCGGTCGGTCGCGCGGGTTTTCAGGTCAAGAAGGTCGAAGTCGTCGGCGCCGATCGCATCGACCGGCTCAAGGTCTACGACATCGCGCTCGCGCAGAAGGATCGCTCGATGGCGGCGGTCGATCTCGAAGACGTCCGCGGCGATCTGATGAAATATGGCTGGATCAAGGATGCGCGCGTGTCGCGCCGCCTGCCCGACACGCTCGTCGTCGACATCGTCGAGCGCACCCCCGCGGCGATCTGGCAGCACAACAACCGTCTGTCTCTGATCGACGAAAAGGGCGTCGTGCTCGAACCCGTCACCGTCGCGACGATGCCCGACCTGCCGCTCGTCATAGGGCCCCGGGCCAACCAGCGTTCGCAGGATCTCGGTCGTTTGCTCTCCGAGGCAAGCAGCCTCAAGGAATTGCTCGCGGGCGCGACTTGGGTCGGAAACCGCCGCTGGGATTTGCGTTTCCGCAGCGGCGAGACGTTGTCGCTTCCCGAAGGCGAGGCCGAGGCGAAGGCCGCGCTCGCCAAATTCGCGCATATGGACGGCGCCAACCGTTTGCTCGGACGCGGCATCCTGCGCTTCGACATGCGCGATCCTGAACGCTTCGTGCTCCGCTTGCCGCACGAAGGGCAGGTGGCGCCCGCGAAGCTCGATGAGGCGCGGGCGGCGGTCGATGCCGTCGCCATCGCGTCGTCGAACGAAGGATAGGGCCATGGCGCCGCCGCGCATCGAAAAGATCATCACCGTTCTCGATGTCGGGTCGTGGAAGGTCTGCGCGCTGATCGCGGGGCAGACTGCCGACGGCCAGCTCCATGTGCTCGGCACCGGCCAGCGTGAGAGCCGCGGCGTCCAGCGGGGCTATGTCGCCGACATGGAACAGACCGAACATATCGTGCGCGAGGCGATCGAACAGGCCGAACGCATCGCGGGGCTCAACATCGACGATGTCTGGGTC
>JALDYH010000074.1:0-17744 GCA_032154175.1 Sphingopyxis sp.
ACTGGAGCTTCGCGACCCCCGACAAGACGATCATCCGCAAGAAATTCTCGGTCGATCTCGAAACGCTGAAAGCGCTCATCGCGCAGCACAATATCGTCGGCCTCGTCGTCGGCCTGCCGCTCAACATGGACGGCACCGATAGCCCGCGCACGCAAAGCACCCGCGCCTTCGCGCGCAACCTCGCGCCGCTCGCCCTCCCGCTCCTGCTCTGGGACGAACGCTGGTCGACCGCCGCGGTCGAACGCGCGATGATCGCCGCCGACGTCAGCCGCGCCAAACGCGCCGAACGCGTCGACAGCGCGGCGGCGGCCTTCATCCTGCAGGGCGCAATCGACGCGATGACGCGCGGTTGAGCCAATATATCCTGATCTGGCTTGGCATCGCGAACGGCATCGCCTTCGGCCTGATGGTCGCCGACAAGCGCCGCGCCGAGGCGGGCGCGCGCCGCATATCCGAAGGCACTCTGCTTGGCTGGGCGTGGCTCGGCGGCGCCATCGGCGCCTATGCCGCCTCGCGTCTGGTGCGGCACAAGACGCGCAAACAGCCGTTCGCGACCAAAATGGTCCTGCTCTGCGCCGCCGAGATCGTCCTGCTCGGGCTGTGGGCGCTCGATTTGCTCGATCCGATCGTCGCCGCGGCACTTGCTTATTTACCCCCGCCTGCGTAGACGCTCGGCTTTAATGACAACATCAACGATCCGACCCGCCAGCGACTATCCGCCCGGTGGCGATGCCTTTCGCCATCGCCACCTGATCGGCATCGCCCAGCTCACCCCGTGGGAGATTAGCTACGTCCTCGATGCAGCCGAACAATGGGTCGACCTGAACCGCTCGGGCGCCGCCAAGCATGATGACCGGCTCGCCGGACTCACGATCATCAACGCCTTTTTCGAAAATTCGACGCGCACCTTGCTGTCGTTCGAAATCGCCGGAAAACGCCTCGGCGCCGACGTCGTCAACATGCACGCCGCGCAGTCGAGCGTGAAGAAGGGCGAGACGCTGATCGACACCGCGATGACGCTGAACGCGATGCGCGCCGACGCGATGGTGATCCGTCACGGCAGCTCGGGCGCGGTGCAACTCATCGCCGGCAAGGTCGACTGCCCCGTGCTCAACGCCGGCGACGGCCGCCACGAACATCCGACGCAGGCACTGCTCGACGCGCTCACCATCCGCCGCCGCAAGGGCCGCGTCGAGGGGCTGACCATCGCGATCTGTGGCGACGTCCTCCACAGCCGCGTCGCGCGTTCGAACATCCTCGCGCTCACCTTGCTCGGCAACGAAGTGCGCGTCGTCGCGCCGCCGACGCTCACCCCGCCCGCGATCGACCGCATGCATGTGCGCGTCTTCACCGACATGGACGAAGGCATCAAGGACGCCGACGTCGTGATGATGCTCCGCCTCCAGAACGAGCGCATGGACGGCGCCTATCTGCCCAGCGCGCGCGAATATCACGCGCTCTATGGCCTCACCCCCAAGCGCCTCGAAAAGGCGAAACCCGATGCGATCGTCATGCACCCCGGTCCGATGAACCGCGGGGTCGAGATCGACAGCAATGTCGCCGATGATCCCGAACGCTCGACGATCACCGAACAGGTCGAAATGGGGGTCGCGGTACGCATGGCGTGCCTCGACATCCTGACGCGCCGCAAGCGGGGGATCGCGGGATGGAACTGAAGCCCCTCCACATCACCGGCGCCTTGCTGATCGACGGCGACACGCCGCGCCCCGGCAGCCTGCTAGCGGTCGATGGCCGTATCGCCGCGATCGATCCCGCCGAAATACCCGAAGGCACCGAGACCGTCGACGCCAAGGGCCAGTGGCTCGCCCCCGGCATCATCGACCTCGGCGTCTTCGCGACCGACAAACCCGCTTTCCACTTCGGCGGCATCACGCGCGCCGCGCTGATGCCCGACAACGGCCCGCTCGACGGCGCCGGGCTCGTCGAGCGCGCCGCCAAGGGCGGCAAGCCCGACCTCTGGGTCCATCCGCTCGCCGCCGCCACGAAAGGACTTGCGGGCACCGAACTCGCCGAAATCGGCCTGATGAAACAGGCGGGCGCGCGCGCTATTGCGACCGGGCGCGCGCGCATCGCCGACAGCGGCGTGATGCGCCGCGTGCTCGCCTATGCCGCCTCGCTCGGCCTCGTCACGATCATCCACGCCGAAGACGAAGGCCTCACTGCTGGCGCGGTCGCCACCGACGGCGAGATGGCGACGCGCCTCGGCCTCGCCTCGGCCCCCGCCATCGCCGAGGCGATGGCGATCGCGCGCGACCTCGCGCTCGTCGAGGAAACCGGCGCCCCCGTCCATTTCCGGCAGGTCACGACCGCGCGCGGGCTCGACCTGATCCGCGCCGCCAAGGCGAAGGGCTTGCCCGTCCTTTGCGGCATCACGCCGGCGCATCTGTTGCTCTCCGACACCGCGATCGGCGATTTCCGCACCTTCGCGCGCCTGTCGCCGCCGCTGCGATCGGAGGATGACCGTCACGCGTGCCTCGCCGCGATCGCCGACGGCACGATCGACATCCTCGCCTCGGGCCACGACCCGCGCGGTCCCGAGGACAAGCGCCTGCCCTTCGCCGAGGCGCAGCCCGGTATGGCGGGCGCCGAAACCTTGCTCGCGCTCGGCCTGAACCTCGTCCGCGACGGCCATATCTCGCCGGGACGCCTGTTCGAACTGCTCGCGACCACCCCCGCGTGCCTGCTCGGCGTCGACGCCGGGAAACTCGCGGTGGGCAAGGAAGCCGACCTCATCCTCGTCGACGCGGACACGCCCTGGCAGGTCGACGCGAAGAAGATGGCGGCCTGGGCCGGGAACACCCCCTTCGACGGCATGCCCGTGCAGGGCCGCGCGACGATGATGTGGAAGGGCGGGCAGCGCATCCGCTGACGCGCATGCCGGTCTTCCCCGCCTCCCGAACGAAAGAAGCATATCTTGCCCCCCACGAACAGCGATCAGCTCGCGCGCGACCTCCTCGACTGGAACAGGCGCCATCTGCTGCACGACGCGGTGCTCAGCGAAGCCGCGATCGGCGAGAAGTTCGCTCCCGCCTTCACCGTCTGCGCCAACGGGCGCGTCCACCCCGCAACGCACGCCAATTATCTCGAATTCCTCAACGGCTTTCGCGCGACCATCGCCGCCATCGACTATGCCGTTCACCGGACCGTCACCGAAGGCGCATCGACCGTCGTCGCGATGACCGCCACGATCCGCCGCACCGACGGCGGCATCGAACGCTTCGAGGCCATGCTGTTGCTGACCTTTGATGACGCCGGGCTCGTGACGCTCTGGCACGAAGTTTACCTCAAAGCCGGATAGCCGCCGATATATCTCCGGACGGGGTGAGGCAAAGTGCCTACCCGCGCCGCACACAAAGGAGCGGACTGCGGATTCACCGATACGGGCTTTATCTCGCTGATTTAATTCGATAGCCTCCAGACGGGGGTCGATAACAGCGAGGTTGACCCGATGCGCCGTCTTGCCCTTCCAGCTCTCCTCACCGCCCTGCTCGCCCCCGCCGCCGCGGCACAGATGGCACCGGTGCAGGGGATCCCCTGTGCGCAGGGCCTGCCCTGCAACGCGCCACCGCCGCAGGTGCTGCAGCAGATGTACGGCGGCGGCAGCGCAGAACCGCCGGGGCAAATCATCCCGTTCCAGAAAGAAAAGCAGGACTATGTCGGCGGCTATATGGTCAACAGCTTCGCCGCGATCGCCTTCTGGCGCTCGGCGTCAGGCCAGCCCGGCTATAGCTATGGCGCGCTGCGCGGCGACAACCGCGAACAGGCCGAAAAATACGCGATGACGGCGTGCCGCGAGGCGGGCGGCCAGGGCTGCGTCATCGGCCTGTGGGGCGGGAACGGCCATTTCGCGATCGCACGCGACAAGGAAGGCCAATATTATGCGGGCTTCGCGGGCACCCCCGGGGGCGCAAAACGGTCGGTGATGGACAGTTGCAAGAGCGCGGGCGCCAAATGCAAGGTGGTCGAGACGCTGGAAACCATGCCTTATTTCTTCCGCTTCTGATCGCGGCGCACACGCGCCCGGCGCATAAAAATGAAGTCCGCCGGCAAGCCGACGGACTTCAAGAGAGCAAGATGGCCTTGGTTCCACCTTCCTCGGGTCGCACCCATCCAATGACCGATTCGGTCGATTCTTTCGCTACCCACACGGGTAGGAGACAGAAAATTTTCATTTTATCGCATTGCGCTTGCCATCACGGCCCGGCTCCTCTCAAATGACATTGCTGCGGGTCTTCTGGGGGGAAGTGCATGCAGAGGGACCAGGTACCGGCCTTTCCGTCCGACCATAATGCGCCGGCCGAATGGGAAGTGCTCAACGCGCTGATCGGCGAAATCTACGATTCGGTGCTCCATCCCGAAAGCTGGAACGAGACTCTCGCACGCATCACCGGCACGCTCTGCCCGCTGAGCTGGGAAGCCGCCTTCATCCTCTGGGAAAGCAGCAATCCGCCAAGCGCGCGCTTCGTCGCGGCGACCGGTCTCGCGGCGGGAATCCAGGAAATCTACACCGCGGTCTACGCCGGCCACCACCCTTGGTCGCGCAAGTTCCAGCGCTACGGCAACGGCAGCGTCGTCGACAGCTTCGACATCATGACGCGCGAGGAATTCTACGAGACCGAGTTTTTCCGCAATTTCCTGAAGCCCTATGGCATCGACCGGCTCGTCGGCGTGCTGCTCGACCGCCGCGACGGCGACCGGCTCGGGCTGATGCTCCCCGGCCCCGGCGACCGTGACGTCGAACGGCTCAAGCGCGGGTTGCGCGTCCTCGCTCCGCACATCCAGCGCGCGATGCGGATCAGCGACCGCATCGCGACGCTCGATCTCGCGGCGGGTGCCGCGCGCGCCGCCGCCGATGCCGCGCCCTTCGCGATCTTCAGTCTCGACGACCAGCTCAATATCCTTGCCGCCAATGCCCGCGCCGCACGCTACGAACGCGCGGGCTTCATCCGCATCGCGCAGGACCGCTTCGCCTTCACCCACCCGCCCAGCCAGAAGCGACTGCTCGACCTCGTCAAAAGCTCCGACCCCGCCGGACTCGCCTTCCAGACGGTCGGCGACGCCGATCGCGAATGCCCCGTGCTCGTCGCGCGCGTCACGCGCCAGTCGGCGCAGCAACTGGGCGGCGTCCGCCTCGGCGCTTCGCTGATCGTCACCCTCGGCAGCGCGCCGGGCGAAACCCCGGTGGTCGAAATCGACCGCGTCGCCCAATGGTTCGGCCTGACCCCCGCCGAAGCCCGCCTCGCCGTTGCGCTCGCCGCCGGCGACACGTTGCAGGATTATGCCGCGCTGCGCGCCGTCAGCATAAACGCCGTCCGTTTCCTGTTGAAGGGTATTTTCCGCAAGACCGGCGCGACAACCCAGGCCCAGCTCGTGGCGCTCCTCGCGCGCCTGCCCGCGCCGGTTGCCGGCTAAGGCCGGGATGACGAAGAAATGAGAGTCTGCAACCGGTCGGGCATGGCCGCGGCGGCGCGCTTCCCGAAACAAAAGAGGCGCGGCCTCGCGGCCACGCCCCTCCCCCTTATTCCGGGTTAAACTCGTTTAGCGCGAGGCGAGCCGCACCGGGCCGGCCTTCGACGCCCACTGGATTGCTTCGCTGCCGCCCATCGCGCGGATGAAGCAGGTCTGACCCTGCGCCTTCAACTCGTTGCAGAGGCTCGTCGCGTCGGCGCGCGTCGCGAGGCCGTTGACCGTCAGGCGATAGAAGGTGCGGCCCTTGACCGTCGCGGCGTGGCTCGACGCCGGGAAATTCCCTAGCATGGCGTTCCGCTTTTTCAGACCGCCCCATTTTTCCTTGGCAATGCCCAGGCTGTCATAGGCGCCGAGCTGAACCGCCCAGCCGCTCGGCTTTTTCGCATCGAAGCCCATCGCCTTGGGGATCAGCACCGTCGCAAGCTCGAGCGCCTGCTTCTGCGCCGGACGGATGCGGCCCTCGCCCTCGACGCGCGGCGCGGCGCGATAGGGTGCGGCATCGGCGAGGATCATCTCGCCCGCCGGCTTCGGCTGCGGCAATTCAGTCACCGGAACCACACCGTCCGCATTGCGCTCGGGCATCGGCAGCTCGACGCTGCGAATGGCGTTCCCCGCGTCGGCGAGCACGGGCGGCGGCGGCGCATAGGTTGCGACCGGCGCCGGATCAGCGCTGGCGAACTCGGTCGCGGGTTCGGCCACGGCCATTTGCGGATCGCCGAAATTGCCCAGCGCGAGGCGGACCGGCATGCCGGCATCCTGCTGCGCCGTCGTGCCGATCAGCGTCGCGATGCGAACCTGCGAATTCGGCTGTTCGGCGAGTTTCGACCATTCGGTCATCCGCCCTTCGAGCTTGGCGATCGACAGATCCTGCGAGGCGACGATCCGCGCCTGCGCCCAGCGATCCGAAAGCGCCAGCGCCAGCGCAAAATTCTGCCGCGTCCGCGCGTCGGCGTCCTTGGCCCGCGCGGCTTCGTTCAATACATAGATCGAGCCTTCGGCATCGCCCGCCAACGCAAGCGCCAGTCCGAGGTCCGACGCCGGCACCGTGTCGCGATGCTCGGTCAGCAGCGCGATCGCCTGCTGATTCTTGCCCTGCGCAATCTCTGCGAGCGCGAGCGACAGGATCGTATGGCTGTCGGTCGCGCCAAGGTCCATTGCCTCGCCAAGCGCGGTCGACGCCGATGCGAAGCGGCCGTCGTTGAGGTAAGCCTGTCCCAGCAGCGTGCGGTAACCGGCATCGCGCGGGCTGCTCGCCACTGCCGCTTCGGCGAGGCCGACGGCCTTGCTGGCCTTCCCGGCTTCGAGTGCGACGCGCGCCTGATCGGCCGACTTGGCGGCGACTGCCGGCGTGCCGGCGGCGCGCGACGGCGCGTCGGCCATCTTGCCCATGCCGCTGCATCCCGTGGCCACGCCCAAAACGAAGCCCGAAACAGCCAGACTCTTCAGCATCTTGCGGTTCATGACAGTCCCCCCTCTTGTTCGTTCAGCGCTGCGCGCGGCGCGTCGGGCGCGTGGCCGGCAGGCGGCTCGCCATCGCGTCGATCTCGGGCAGCGCCGACAGATATTCGTCGAGCAGGTCGGTCAGGATCACCTGCGACGACCGGTTCGTGACCGCGCTCGCGAGGCGCAGGCGCAGGTGGCGTTCGGCATCGAGCCGCAGGGTGAACGCCGCTTTTTCACGAGCCCGCAGCGCGCGCGGCGCCTTTTCCTTCCTCGCTGCCGGCGCGGGACGCGCTTCGACCTTGCGCGCCACCGCGGCGACGCGCTCGATCAGCGATTCCTGCTGGCGGACGATTTCGGGAACTTCCACCGCCTCGGCCTCGAACTGGTCGGCGCCATAACCGTCGGTCAGGCCGGCGAATTCGCCGGTCGCTTCCGGCGTCAGCGCATGACCCGCGTCGTCGTCGACCGCATGCTCGGCCTCGACATTATGCGCCAGCACCGATCCGGTGAGCAGCGGTTTCAGGTCCAGCATGCGCGCGGGTTCGGCCGACTGGTCGGGATCGACATCATAGCCCATGTCGTTCCAGCCGAGGTCGTCGTAACCTCCGGTGTTGAGGGGTGCGGGGCCGCTGCCGAGCGGCTGGCGGCGCATCGCGGGACGCGCGCCGCCTTTGCGGGCCAGCAGTCCGGCGCTCAGCGATGCGAGGGGTTTGGGTTCGCCCATGGTTCCAGCTCCCGTCACTGACCGGCGATGCGGCGGCCAAAGCCACCGCCCATCGGGCGGACCGCGCCATAATTGCCCTGTGTCGGGAGCGGCGCGGCGAATACGGTGCGGCGAAAATTCTTTTCGAGGCGATCATTCATATAGGTCCACAGCTGGCGGACCTCGTCGGCCGATCGTCCGTTGGGATCGACCTCCATCACCGTGCGGCCGTCGATCATCGACGCGGCATAGTCGGTGCGGTGGTGCAGCGTGATCGGGGCGACGGTGCCGTGCTGCGACAGCGCGACCGCGGCCTCGCTGGTGATCTTCGCCTTGGGCGTCGCGCCGTTGACGACGAACACCAGCGGCTTGCCGGCGCGTTCGCACAGGTCGACGGTGGCGCCGACGGCGCGCAGGTCGTGCGGGCTGGGGCGCGTCGGAACGACGATCAGCTCGGCGACCGAAATCACGCTCTGGATCGCCATGGTGATCGCCGGCGGCGTATCGATGACCGCCAGCTTGAAGCCCTGCTGGCGCAGGATTTCGAGGTCGGATGCGAGCCGCGCGACCGTGGTCTGGGCGAACGCCGGAAGGTCGGTTTCACGCTCGTTCCACCAGTCGGCGAGCGAGCCCTGCGGATCGATGTCGATCAGAACGACGGGGCCGGCGCCCGCGAGCTGCGCCTGCACCGCCAGGTGCCCGGACAGCGTCGTCTTGCCCGACCCGCCTTTCTGTGAAGCCAATGCCAATACGCGCACTGCGTTACCCCCTCGGAAATCCCAAATTCGGCGAAGGAATGCCACGCGGGGCGCTAAAATTGGGTTAACGATGATAAAAAGAGGGTGAACGACTTCCTCGCGAATATGGTAACCAGTCTCCTAAGATAAACTTGTCCCATAACGGATCAGGTTTGAAGCGGCGCGCTTTGTCGCTAACGTGGTGTTAGCCATTTGACGCTATAAAGCTTTCGGGGACTGCAGCCGTCCGCGCAACGACGGGGCCGGCGCAAGTCATTGGAGAATAAGATGCGTTCATTCCGCACTGCCGTTTCGCTGGCCCTGCCGCTGATCGCGGCATCGATGCTGGCCGCGCCGGCACTTGCAGACGTCAAGGACGGCGTCGATGCCTGGCAGGCGGGCAATTATCAGGCGGCCGTCGCCGAATGGCGCCCGCTCGCACTCGCTGGCGACGCCGATGCGCAGTTCAATCTCGGTCAGGCCTACAAGCTCGGTCGCGGCGTCCCCGCCGATCTTGCGCAGGCCGAAGCATGGTATCGCCGCGCCGCGAAACAGGGGCATTTGCAGGCGGAGGATAATCTCGGCCTCGTGCTCTTCACCGCGAACCGCCGCGACGAAGCGATGCCCTTCATCCTCAAATCGGCGGCACGCGGCGAACCGCGCGCGCAATATGTCCTCGGCACCGCGCACTTCAATGGCGACCTCGCGGCGCAGGACTGGCCGCGCGCCTATGCGCTGACCAAGCGCGCCAGCGACGCCGGGCTCGGCATCGCCTCGGCGCGCCTTGCGCAGCTCGACAGCCTGATCCCGCTCGACCAGCGCCAGCGCGGCCTCGCGATGCTCCCCGAAATCGAAAAGGGCGAACAGCAGGCGCGTCTCGCCGCGGTCAACGCCGCCGCGCCGACGGCACCCGGGCCCGCGCCCGCCTCGCCGGTGAAGGTCGCCAGCGTGCCCGCCTCCACGCCGGGTATCAGCTACACCCCGCCGCCGGTGATCGGCACGCCGCCGCCCGCCGCCGCCAAGCCCGTGCCCGAGCCGATCCGCAGCGTTGCGGTCCCGTCGTCGTCCGTCGCGAGCGCCGCGGCCGCCGCCGCCGCCGAGGCGACCGCCGACGCCGTCGCCGCGACCGGCCAGCCGGACACGCCCCCTGGCACCACCTATGTTGCACCGCCCGAAAGCGGCAAGCTCCCGCCGAAACCCGAGCCGGCAAAACCTGCCGCGCCCCGGCCCGGCCCGGTCAAGGCCGCCCCCGTCGCGACCGCAGCCGCCCCGGCGCCCGTCCGTGTCCACAATGGCGCTGCGACAAGCCCCTGGCGCGCGCAGCTCGGCGCCTTCGGGGTCGAGGCGAACGCCCGCAATCTCTGGACCGCGCTCGAAAAGAAGAATCCCGCCTTCGCGGGCCGCCAGCCCTATCTGGTCAAGAGCGGCAAGCTCACCCGCCTGCAGGCCGGCGGCTTCGCGAACAAGGGCGAAGCCGAAAGCTTCTGCGCCTCGGTGCGCAAGGGCGGCCAGGCCTGTCTGGTGGTCGATAAATAGCGGCCGCTCTCAGTCGGTCGCGGGCGCTTCATCCTCTTCGCCCGCCTGACCGCTCACGGGCATCAAGAACTTCACCGTCTCGACGCACCCCGACGCACCTTGCGCCGAGGGCGCGACGCGGCCGCTGCGCACGATGGTCATCGCCTGCTGCCCGAAATCGGCCGACGGCTGCGCGTCGAGCACCTTCACATTGCCGACTTCGCCCCATGGCGCGGTGTCGAAGGCGACGATCGCCCACCCCTCGATCGCGCGCTTGCGATAGGCTGGCGGATACTGGGTGGTCGGACGGCTCGCCCATTCGACCTTCGCCGGACAAACGGCATTCGCCGGGCGCATCTGCTCCTCGGCGGGCGCCGCGGGCGCGGGCAATGTGCCGGCCGATCGCCAATAGGGATGGAGACAGCCCGTTCGCGCGCCACCGGTAAAGCGCGACACGCGGATCGCCTCCTTCGCCGCCGCATCGAGCTCGTCATTGCCCGTCCCGTACGCGATCCGCACCTCGACCGGACGCCCGTCGGCGTCGGTGTCATAGCCGACGAGCGACCAGTCGCGCGCGCCCGGCGTCGCCTTCAGCTTCAGGAATTCGGGATGGCCGCTCAGCAGCGGGGCCGGCCGCGGCCTGTCGCGGCAATTGCCGACGGCGCCGATACGGTCCCATCCTTCCTTCGGCAGCTTCGGGCCGGCGGGATGGATCGAATAGGCGACCAGATCGGCAATCGGCACGCTCGCCAGCGTGTCGAATTTCGGCACATATTCGATCAGGCAATTCTCGCGCTTCGTACCGGCGGCAAAGCGGCTCGCCGCCAGCGCCGGCCCGATATCCTGGCCAATGGGCGAGAATTCGCTCGTATCGCGCGCGATCGAGTGCGTCCGTCCCGCCGCATCGATCGTGAAATGATAGGACACGGCCCTGACCCGCTGCGGATCGAAAAACGCGATTTCGACGGCAGGGCGCAGCGCCGCGCCATCGATCGCCACGCCGTCGCAGCGCACCTCGCCGGGGTTCCATGCCAGCATTTGCCGCGATGACGGTCGTTGATCGCCGGCGATGGAGACCACCGGCGGCGGCGGCACCGTCAGGACCGGAAGAACGAAGAGCAACGCCGCATTCAACATGATCAGGCCCCCGCAATATCGTCATCAGACTAGCGCGATTGCGGGGGCTTACAAGATTGAAAAGCAAGAGCTTTGAACGCTATTTTGCGCCCGCTTTCTCGTCCTTCAACCGCTGCGCGAGCAATTTGCGCGACCGGTCGGCATAGGCGCGGCACGCGCCGGGCTTGTCGCTGTACCGCCCCGGACCCGCATTGTCGGGATGGGCCGAAATCAGCACGTCGCACGCCGTCGCATCCATCTTGCGATAGCTCGCTTCGAACCCTTCGACGATCGGCGCGCTTTCTTTCGCCGTATAGCGATATCCGTCGGCCGATACGGGATTGAGGCTCGAGGCGAAGACGATCGTCTTGCACGCCGCGCCCTCGCACGCCTGCCAGCGCCAACTCATGCTGCCCATCGTATGCCCCGGCGTGGCGATCGCGGCAATCGCGACGTTGCCCAGTTTCAATACCTCGCCGTCCCCGATCACGCGCAGCCGCGTCACCGCCGGCCAGCTTCCGCCATAGCCGCGTTGCGGATCGTCTTCCGCCAGCGCCCCCGCCCGCAGCCCCTCGGCGCCGCGCGCGCTCGCCACCACCGTCGCGCCCGTATCGCGCGCCAGCGCGGCAAGCCCGCCGCCATGGTCATAATGCGGCTCGGTGCTCAGAATAAATTTGATGTCTTTGGGGTCGAAACCCAGCTTGCGGACATTGTCGAGGATCATCGGCGCCGCCTGCGGCAGCGCGCCGTCGACCAGCACCAGCCCGTCGCCCGTATCGATCAGCGCGACGCTCAGCCCACCGAACCCGACAAGATAGGTCGTCCCGAAAATCTTCCCGGGCTTCGCGGGCGCCAGCCATTCCTTCGCACGCTCAACCGCCATCGGCCGCGTCAGCGGGTCGTCCGCGCCGGGCGCCACGCCGCCCGCCGCTATCTGCGCATCGGCCTCCCGGACGAGCGGCAGCGGCACATGATTCACCCCCGCGAGCCAGGCTGCGATTGTCATCATCACGATCATCTTCATCTCCCTTCATCGCCGGGATGCCGCGCCGCGCCCCCTCTCACAAAGCATGATTTCTCGACAAAGCCATGAGAATTTCTCATAGACCTCGGCATCCCGGACTTGATCCGGGATCCATTTTCCCGGCGTTGCGTCAGTGGCTCCCGGATCAAGCCTGTCCCGAGCAGGCCGAAGGGTCCGGGGTGACAAGGCACCATAGGTAAAGAGGCTCCATGGACCGCGCCCAGCTCCCCCTCAACGCCCTCCGCGCCTTCGAAGCCGCGGCACGCCATCTCAACTTCACCCGCGCCGCGATCGAACTCTGCGTCAGCCAGGGCGCGGTCAGCCATCAGGTCGCGCAGCTCGAACGCCGCCTCGGCACGCGCCTCTTCCACCGCCTGCCGCGCGGCCTCGCGCTCACCGACGAGGGCCATGCACTCGTCCCCGTCGTCGCCGATGCCTTCGACCGCGTCGCCGCGACCCTCGACCAGTACGCCGGCGGCCGCTTCCGCGAGGCGCTCAAGGTCGGCGTCGTCGGCACCTTCGCAACCGGCTGGCTGCTCCCGCGCCTCGACGCCTTCGCACGCGCGCATCCCGCGATCGACCTCCGCATCTCGACGAACAACAACCGCGTCGACCTCGCGGGCGAGGCACTCGATTATGCGATACGCTTCGGCGACGGCGCCTGGCACGGCACCCATGCCGAGCCACTCCTCGCCGCCCCGATGGCGCCGATCTGTGCGCCCGCGATCGCTGCACGGCTCAAATCGCCCGCCGATCTGATCCACGAGCGCCTGCTTCGCTCGTACCGCGCCGACGAATGGGCGCTCTGGTTCGCCGCCGCGGGCGTGCCCGTCCCCGTCCTTCGCGGTCCGGTCTTCGACAGCTCGGCGCTGATGGCAACCTCCGCCGCCGCAGGTCAGGGCGTCGCGCTCGCGCCGCCCGCGATGTTCATCCGCGAACTCGCCGCCGAACTGCTTGTACAGCCCTTCGGGGTGACCATCGACGCCGGCCGCTACTGGCTCACACGCCTGATGTCGCGCACCGAAAGCGACGCAATGCTGCGGTTCAGGGAATGGCTGGCGGAGGAGATCGCAGCCTCGAAAACCGGATGAAACCGGCAGCCATGTTAACGTCGTTAATATTTACGCCACATCGACATCGCCAATGATAACACCGTAAACATGAGATATCATTCAGCCGGGCTGCGCAATATCTTCGTCATCGCCTTCCCTTTGGCGAGTTCGTCGATCAGCTTGTCGAGATAGCGAAGTTCGCGCATCAGCGGCTCTTCGATAGTCTCGACGCGGATACCGCACACGACCCCGGTGATCAGCGACCGTGCGGGGTTCAGCACCGGCGCCCGCGCAAAGAAATCCTCGAAAGTCGTCCCCTTCGCCAGTTCCGCCTCGAGCGCCTTCTGGCTGTATCCGGTCAGCCAGCGAAAAATCTCGTCGACCTCGGCCTTCGTGCGACCCTTCTTCTCCGCCTTGGCGATATAGTGCGGATAAACGCTCGCAACGCTGATCGAATAGATGCGGTGTTTCGCCATAATTCCTCCGCCGCGCACAATAGCCTCTCGCACCCCCATCGTCATCCCGGTCGCAAACGGGCGAACGCAAAAAAAAATGGCTTTTGGGACATTGGCTTGTCGGCTCGACGTTCCGTACGCGCGATGACCCGCGCAACTTTCGGCCTCGGCGCGAGTATCCTTGTGCCAGAAAGGGTCATGTGAACACGCATGGCCCCCACTGATCCAATTGAAGGAGTAGGGTATGGGTGCCGTTTCAAAAACTTCAGGGGTTCTCTTGGCCATGGCCATGCTTGCCGGGCCAGCCAGCCTCGCTGCGCAGCAGCAGGACTCGTCCAATGGCGAGGTCATGGCGACCGTTTACGGGACGCTGCCTGCGCCGGAAGAGATGACCAAGGGGCCGAAGGTCGAAGGCATTATCGCGGCGCGCAGCGACGGCCGGATTCAGGTTGCGACCGCCGACGGCAACAACACGGCCATCGCAATCGCCGACTACACCAAGATCAAGAGCAGCGGCGGTTTCCTCGGCCTTAGTCGCGACAAGCTTGCCGCGGGTTCGCTGCTGAACGGCTTGCCCGTTACCGTCGACACCTACCAGTGGGACGGCGGACTGGTCGCGAACCAGATCGCGCTCAAGAACAAGGATCTCAGGACCGCATCGATGATCCGCACCGGCACCGACCAGCGCTTTGCCGAACAGACCGCGGCAACCGAAGCGCTGAAGGGCCGCGTGGGCGACATCGACCAATATAATGTCAAAAGCACGACGAACGTGAACTTCGACACGGGCAAGGCGGTGCTGTCCGCTCAGGCGAAAGCCGATCTCTGTTCGGCGGCAACCGCGGCGGAAGGGATGGACAACGCCCTGTTGCTTGTCGTTGGCTACACCGATTCCACGGGAAGCCAGGAACTCAATCAGGCGCTCAGCGAAAAGCGGGCCGGCGGCGTCGTCAATTATCTTCAGCAGGCCTGCGGCTGGAAGCCCTATCGCATGCTGACCCCCACCGGGATGGCCGAAGCGGACCCGGCGGCGGACAATACTACTATCGAAGGCAAGGCACAGAACCGCCGCGTTGCGGTGAACATTCTGGTCAGCAAGGGCCTCGACGGCCTGTAAGACGCGGCGCGGGGTGGGTTCTCGCTCACCCCGCGATACGTTCCCGGGTGCTTCCTATCCCAGCACCCAGCTCCGCCGCGGATAGCCCTGCGCCCAGAGCAGCGCAGTCAAATCATGGTGCCGGATCACCGCCGCCGCCGCCTCGCCCGCCGCGGGGTGCGGATAATAGCCGATCCCGAGCCCCGCTGCGGTGATCATCGGAATATCGTTCGCGCCGTCGCCGACCGCCAGCGTCTCGGCAAGCGGCAGGCCGTGTTTCGCGGCTTCGGCCTTCAGCGTCTCGAGCTTGATCGCGCTGTCGACGACCGGCTCGCGCACCTTGCCGGTCAGCTTGCCGTTCGCGGTCTCCAGTTCGTTCGCGATCACCTTGTCGAACCCGATCGCCTCGCCCACCGGTCCGGCAAAAGCCGTGAAGCCGCCCGAAATCAGGATCGAGTGCGCGCCATGCGCCTTCATCGTCTGGATCAGGGTGCGCGCGCCGCGCGTTAGCCGTACGCGCTCCATCCGGCAATCGACCAGCGTTGTCTCGGGCATCCCGGCGAGCAGCCCGACGCGTTCTTCCAGCGCCGCACGGAAATCGAGTTCGCCGCGCATCGCACGCTCGGTGATCGCCGCGATCTGCGGCTTCAGCCCGGCATAATCGGCGAGTTCGTCGATGCACTCGACGGTGATCATCGTCGAATCCATGTCGGCGATGATCAGCTTCTTGGTCCGGTCACCCAATGGCTGGACGACGATATCGAGCGCGCCATGGTCCATCAGCGCCAGTTCCTTGCGCGCGCTGACCAGGCTTCCGTGAAAGACGATGTCCGCCGCGTCATGCTCGTCCAGCCAGTGCGGGGCGCCGACGTCGTGCCCCGTCGCCGCCAGCCGGTCGATCCCTTCGCGAACCACCTCGTCGGTCAGCTTTCCTGCTGCTATCAGCGTCGCGACGAACATGGCATCTCCTTCTTTCTCGACCGCCGAAGCGCGGCAGCCCGTGGCACTTATCGCCGGACCCACCGCCAGCGGCAAGAGCGCTTTGGCGGTCGCACTCGCAAAATCTCTTTGCGGGACAGGCACCGGTGCGCTCGTCGTCAACGCCGACGCGAGCCAGGTCTATGCCGACCTCCGCATCCTCTCGGCGCGGCCGACCGACGACGAAATGGAGGGCGTGCCTCACCGCCTCTTCGGCCATATCGACGCCGCCGAAGCGCATAATGCCGCGCGCTGGTCCGACGAGGCGCGCGGCGTCATTGCCGAGGCGCGCATCACAGGGCAGGTTCCCGTCCTCGTCGGCGGCACCGGGCTTTACCTGCGCACGCTCCTTTACGGCATCGCGCCGGTGCCCGAGATAGATCCGGCAATCCGCGCCGCCGTCCGCGCCCTCCCCGTCCCGGAGGCCCATGCCGAACTTGCGAAGGCCGATCCCGACGCCGCGGCGCGTCTCGCCCCCGCCGACGCCACCCGCGTCGCGCGTGCGCTCGAAGTCGTGCGCTCGACCGGCCGCACGCTGGGTCAGTGGCAACAACAGCGCGAAGGCGGCATCGCGGATGACATCGCCCTTACCCCGCTCATCCTCCTGCCGCCGCGCGACTGGCTCCGCGACCGCTGCGACCGGCGCCTCGCCCGGATGTTCGATCAGGGCGCCGTCGAGGAAGCCGAAACCCTGCTCGCACGCCGTCTCGACCCCGATCTTTCCGCGATGCGCGCAATCGGCGTGCCGCAAATCGCAAGCCATCTTCGCGGCGAAATCGACCGCAAGGAAGCGCTCGAACGGGCGCAAGCCGCCACCCGCCAATATGCAAAGCGTCAGTTTACGTGGTTTCGCCACCAGCCGCCCGCCGATTGGCTACGCCATGAGGAGTCATTAAACAATGATTCTGTTGGTAATTTAGCAATAATATTACGTGATAAGCTGTTGACAGGATAGAATCATACACCTATTGCCCGCAACCCTGTTGCAGCGCACAAGCGCGGCACTTTGGCGTTGAAAGGAGTTTCGTCGTGACGGAAATGAGTGGTGCCGACATGGTGGTTCAGGCGCTGGTCGACCTCGGGGTCGACACGGTGTTCGGCTATCCGGGCGGTGCGGTCCTTCCCATCTATGACGCGCTCTACAAGCACCCGACGATCAAGCACATTCTCGTCCGCCACGAACAGGCGGCGACGCACGCGGCGGAGGGCTATGCCCGCTCGACCGGCAAGCCCGGCGTCGTGCTCGTCACCTCGGGGCCCGGCGCCACGAATGCCGTCACCGGCATCACCGACGCTTTGCTCGACAGCATTCCAATGGTCGTGCTGACGGGTCAGGTGTCGACCGCGTTGATCGGCACCGACGCGTTCCAGGAATGCGACACGGTCGGCATCACGCGCCACTGCACCAAGCATAATTATCTGGTGATGGACCCGGACCGTCTCGGCGCGATCCTGCACGAGGCCTTCCACATCGCGACCCACGGCCGCCCCGGCCCGGTCGTGATCGATATCCCGAAGAATGTTCAGGTCGCGACGGGCGAATATGTCGTCCCCGAAAAGATCCTGCACAACAGCTATCGCCCGCAGGTCGAACCCGACGCCGACGCCATCGCGGCGGCGGTCGAAATGATCGCCGCCGCCGAGCGCCCGATCTTCTACACCGGCGGCGGCGTGATCAACGCGGGTCCCGATGCCAGCGCGGCACTCCGCCAGCTCGTCGCGCTTACCGGCGCGCCGGTCACCTCGACCTTGATGGGCCTCGGCGCCTTTCCGTCGGATGACGACAAATGGCTCGGCATGCTCGGCATGCACGGCACCTATGAATCGAACATGGCGATGAACCGCGCCGACCTGATCATCGCGGTCGGGGCGCGTTTCGACGACCGCGTCACCGGCCGCCTCGACGCCTTCGCGCCCGAGGCGAAAAAGATCCACATCGACATCGACCGCAGCTCGATCAACAAGATCGTGCCGATCGACGTCGCGGTGGTCGGCGACGCCGGCCGCGCGCTCGCCGCGATCCTTGCCGGCTGGCAGGCGGCGGGCCACAAGGCGCGCGACCTTGGCGAATGGTGGCGGCGCATCGACGGCTGGCGCGCGACGCGCTGCCTCGACTTTCCCGAAAAGAAGGAAGC
>JALDYH010000001.1:0-227738 GCA_032154175.1 Sphingopyxis sp.
CGAAGCCGAGCGAGGAGGCGAGGTAGAAGCCGCCGACCCCGCCCGCCATGCCGACGAGGCCGGTCATCACGCCGATTTCCTTCGAGAAACGCTGGGGCACGAGCTGGAAGACCGAGCCGTTGCCGGTGCCGAGCGCGAGCATCGCGATGACGAACAGCCCGAGCGCGGCGGGCAGTGTGGCCGCCTGCGGCACGCCGGCAAGCGCCAGCGCGGCGACGACAAAGACCATCATCAGCGCCTTGACCCCCCCGATCCGGTCGGCAAGCGCGCCGCCCATCGGCCGCACCAGCGACCCGGCGAAGACGCAGCCCGCGGTGCAATAGCCCGCGACGATCGGGGTCAGGTGGAACTGGTCGGTGAAATAGATCGGCAGCGACGCGGCGAGGCCGACGAAACCGCCGAAGGTCACCGAGTAGAAGGCCATCAGCCACCAGGCGTCGGCAGTCTTCAGCGGTTTGAAATAGTCGATCAGCTTCTTGGGCGCCGGCGCGTTCGGCGCGTCCTTCGCCATCGCGAGATAGACAAAGAAAACGATCGTCAGCGGGATGCAAGCGAGGCCAAGCACCGCGTTCCAGCCGAACAGCTTGGCGAGGCCGGGTGCGAAAAGCGCGGCGAGCACGGTGCCTGAATTGCCCATGCCGGCGAGGCCCATCGCCTTGCCCTGATGTTCGGGCGAGTACCAGCGGCTGGCGAGGGGAAGGGCGATCGCGAAGCTGGCTCCGGCAAAGCCGAGGATCACGCCGAGCGCCAGCGTGCCCGCGAAGCTGTGCACGCCCATGAACCAGGCGATGAAGAGCCCGGCGATGACGATCAGCTGGCTGATCGCGCCCGAGCGCTTCGGCCCGATGCGGTCGACGAGCAGGCCGTTGACGACGCGTAGCACCGCGCCCGCGAGCGTCGGCACCGCCACCATCAGCCCCTTTTGCGCGGGGGTGAGGCCAAGGTCTTCGGAAATTGCGGGCGCCAGTGGCCCGAGGATCACCCACACCATGAAGGCGAGGTCGAAATAGAGAAAAGCGGCAACCAGCGTCGGCCAATGTCCGCTGGACCAGAAGTTCGATTTCGCTGTCGTCATCGTCCGTCCCCTGTGTGTGACGGGCAATAAAAAAGCCGCCAGGACGGCGGCCACGCGGGCGCATCCTGACGGCTTCATTGCCTGTTGGATTATGGGGAAAGGCTCCCCATGTGCCGCGCGGGCCAGCCCCCTCGTTGGAGCCGTCGCCGCTTTATCCTGCCCCGGCAGCCCTGCCGAGTGCGTATAAGCTGCCTGATTCGCTCCTGTCCCGCAAGCGGTTATTTCGCAGGTGCAGCATAAATTCACCGGACCAGAAAAATCATTCTAATCCAGCGAGATAGGACAGGATATCGTCGGGATCAAAGGCGCGGCCGTCGAAAAAGCGGTCGCTGCCGAGGGTCAATCGGCCCTGAACCGACCCAGCGCCGATGGGTTCGTCGAGGCCGCCTTCGAGCTTCGAGGACGCGCCCGGGAGCGGTGCGCCGGTGCCGGCTAGCGCAGCGCGGTAGATGTCGGGGCGGAAGACCGAAGACGCCGTTGCCGCGTCGGCCTCGGAGAAGGCGTTGCTGTCCCAGCGGATCATCTGCGAATAGAGCCACGCGGCCTGGCTGCGCCACGGGAAGTTGGCGGCCTCGCGATATTGGAACATGAAGTCGGGATAGTGGATCGGGTCTCCGCCGGGCACCATCCGGATGCGGTCGGTGATCGCGCGCAGCACGGCGTCGCGCGGTGCATCGAGATATTCGGGGCGCGCCAAGATGTCAGCGCTTTCCTCGGCCGCGCCGGTCTCGATGAAATGTGCCGCTGCGGCGTGGAGAGCGCGGACCAGCGCCTCGACTGCGTCGCGCCGCTCGTCCATCACCGTTTCGCGCATCGTCAGGACTTTTTCGACGCCGCGCCGCCAGATCTGCGCGGTGGCGAGCGCGATATGGCCGACGCCGCGGTCGACCGCGATCGAATTCCACGGCTCGCCGACGCAAATGCCGTCGACCTCGTCCGCCGCAAGCGCGTCGGCCGCGAAAGGCGGGCTGGTAACGACGATCTCGATATCCTGATCGGGCCGGATGCCGACACCGGCCAGCCAATAGCGCAGCATGTAATTGTGGCTGGAATAGCGGTGCACGACACCGAAGCGCAGTCGCTTTCCGGCTGCGATCCGGGCCTTCGCGACCTGTTTCAGGGCCGCGCCGATGCGCGCCGGGTCGCCTAGTTCGTCAGCCAGACCGACCTCCGCCGCCAGCTTCGCCGAAAAGGTGACCGCATTGCCGTTGAGCCCGAGCACGAAGGGGACTGCCAGCGGAACGGCAGGACGGTCGCGCCCGAGCGTAGTCGCGATGGCAAGCGGAGCGATCATGTGCGCGGCGTCGGTATGGCCGTAGAGAAGGCGGTCGCGCACCGTCGCCCAGGTCATATCGCGGACGAGCTCGATTTCCAGGCCTTCGCGCGCGCCGAAGCCGAGTTCGTGGGCGAGGATCGGCAACGCGGCATCGACCAGCGGCAGGAAACCGATACGGAAGCGCTCGGACGTCATTCCATGTCTCCCAACAATGCATCGCTAGTCACGATCGCTTCCGCAATCTCTGAGATACGGCGGTTGGTGCGCATCGCCTGGCCGCGAAGCAGCGCATAGGCGGCAGGCTCGTCGATCTGCCGCCGCTTCATCAGGATCGCTTTGGCCTTGTCGAGCACCGCGCGCTCGGCGAGTGCGTTCCTGGCGTCGTCTAGTTCGCGCTGTAGTCGCGAGAAGGCCTGGAATCGCCGGATAGCAAGATCCACCACCGGCTTGATCCTTTGCTTCGACAGGCCGTCAACGACATAGGCCGACACCCCCGCGTCGATCGCCGCGCCGGTTGCCTCGGCATCGCTCTGATCGACGAACATCGCGATCGGCCGCGCGAGAGCGCGCGACATGGCGAAGAAGTCCTCAAGCAGGTCGCGACTGGGATTTTCGAGGTTGATCAGGATGACTTCGGGTTTCGCGGTTTCGATCTGCTGGGCGAGAGGACCAGCGGGATCAATCAGTACCAGATCGTCGAGGCCCGCCTCGCGCAGACCATCGGAGATGACTGCCGCTCGCCCCGCGCTGGTATCGATGATCGCGATCTTCATGGGCGAGCCTTTACGTCTCGGCCTCCGAATTCGCTAGTGCGATAGTTGCCGGTCCAAGATTAGAGCCCTTGGGGACCACATATCGATATCCGAAAGCGGACAGCCGCCACAAGCCATCCCCGAAAATGAGAGCGAAGGCTTGAGCGCCGTCGGGGTGTGTCCAGGTGAGCCGATGTGAAACAAAGCGATTTTTCGATGGCGCGGCCTGATGCCTTGCAGGGTTTCGCGCGGCAAGGAGGACGACATTGTCGCCGCGCCAGTTCCCGGTAACCCCCAGCATGCAGAGCACTTCGGTCTCGCCCGAGACTTTTGGGCTCTGCCGGGCAAGTTTGGTCCCTGCGAGTGAATCCCCAAGGTTGCAATACACTCTCGTTACGGCGCCCGTTTTCAGTCGAGCACATTCACGAACGAACTATACACCCAGCCCTTCGCAAGATCGTCGGTAAGAGGATCGCGAAATGCGACTTGTTTCCAACGGCCCTCGGTGCCCATGACCGCGAGCGGGGCCGCGACCTGAAGCTTCGCAAGCACCCTGCCGTGTCGACCCGCCTCGTCGCGGATCATAGCCCCTTGCTTCAGTTCCGCTCTCGGCAACTCAGCTATCCAAGCCTCGTCGAGCTTATCCTCGCTGTCCCGGTAAGCACTAAATTGCTCCTGCAGGACCCGGACTTCGCGACGGGTGTCCTCTATCACCTGAACTTGGGCAGCCGACATACCGGCCGGCGACTCGCTGGGAAGCAGCGAGACCACATCGTTGATAGCGCCCAATAGGACCAACGCGCTTAAGCCAAGAACCTCGCGCTTCGTGTTGTTCCGAAAAGCGCGCATCATACCGACAAGCGCCACGAACAAGGTCACGAGAAGGATCGAGCGATGCTCTTCCGTTTCCGCCTGCCCGAACTCCTCCGCAGCACGGCGCGCTATGCCGAGCTGTTCGGTATATTGCTCGGCGAGCGGCTTCGGCCAAATGGAGTTCATTTGCACCGAAAGTTTCAGGGCTTCCATCTGTCGCACGATGGACGACGTCATGCCGGCAATCTCGGCGATCGAACGGCTTGCCGTCGCGGCCTCGGCTAGGAGGTCTCGATTGCAATGGATCAATTCAGCAGTACGGCCAATCCCTGCCAAGTAGACGCTCAAGGTACGTTCGCGCTGCCGGAGCAGGTCCGTTGCGTTCCGGCCTTGAAGCACAAGGTCTCTTTGCCGGTGCGCCTCCTCGATCGCCCGCATCGTCGAGCTCCATCCGTCTTGATTGCGGAGCAGCTTATGCAGTTGGCTCACCGTGTCTTGGTGGGGATCAGTTCGAAGGTGCCGAAGGATCCCGCCCGGAGCCTCAATCTGTTCCATCATGCGCTTGATCGAATCGGTTTGCCCGAATGCGCCTTGCGCGGCCAGTTCAACCGTCTTTTTCTGGCGCACGACTTCACTCATAGTGTCCAGAAACTTGAGCCGGAAAGGATCGTGGGTCATGTGCGCTCCTTGCCAGAAACACGGCAACGAGGCGATGATGAAGTGGCATTGTTCGTCGACGCGCGCCGACCACGACGAGCGTCTGCTACCGTCGGCCCAAATAATATTCGACCGGGATGGTGAGTTCGATGATGTCCGGGCGGTCTTCGGGAATGCCCGGCAAGGGCTGCGCGACATAGCTGTAGGAATAGAGGCTCGCGAGGCAACAACTGGCGTCCCCAGGTCATTATGTGCGCTAGGTGGACAAATCGCACCCATGCATTCTCATCGCGCCAACGCGCGACCTACACAGACGCCGTCACGCGCCGATGAAGCGGCGAAGATGACAACTGTGAGGAGGAGGAGCACTGCCATGGGGGAAAATATAACTGTCGCCTTTCGTCGTCGACGAGTCACGACTATCCTTTCCGGCCTACTGGCAAGCGCCGCTCTATTCACCTGCCCGACTGCCTTGGCTCAAACCAGCGAGCCGGCTGCGAGCCAAGCGCAATCCGGCGGCTTGGAAGACATAGTGGTGACCGCACGCCGTCGTGCGGAAAACCTGCAGCAGGTTCCCATCTCAGCAACGGCTCTTACCTCGGCTCAACTGGCCAGCAGCGGCATTTCCACGAGCAACCAGCTGGCGCAAGTGACGCCGAGCCTCAACATCAACGGTACCTTTGAAACCGTGCCAAAGGTTACGCTGCGTGGAGTGGGAACCAACGACTTTCTGCCCAATATGAACCCCGCCGTGGCGACCAACATCGACGAGGTTTATGTCGGCTTGGCGACGTCGCAGCTTCAGCAACTCTACGATATCGACCGCGTCGAAGTCCTCCGCGGCCCGCAAGGGACCCTTTTCGGCAAGAACGCCACTGGCGGCGCGATCAGCATCTTCTCCGCCAAGCCCGATTTGGACGACTATTCCGCAGCGATCAACGCAAGCTATGGAAACTATGACTATTTTGCCACCGACGGTCATGTGAACGTACCGCTGGGTCAAGATACTGCGGTTCGGCTTAGTTTCGCTACTCGAGACCGCGACGGCTTCGTTCACAATCTGACGACCGGAGAGAAGAACCGGCAGCAGGACAATTGGAGTGGGCGCGTGCAACTGCTGCACGAGTCCGGTGACTTGAAGGTGTTGCTGAAGCTCTTCCGCGCAGTCACCAACGTCGACGTGCTGCATCGCCTCCCGATCGGCGTTATTGATCCTGATACCAAGGGCTTCTTGATCGGCGGCGTCACCAATGCGGGATATCGTGACAGCGGCGATCCCTATAACATTCGTCAGGACGCCGATACCTTTGACCGGTCACGGGAAGTCGGCGCGTCTGCAAACCTTGAATATGAACTGGGTGACGTGACCCTAACCTCCATCAGCGCCTATCAGGCTGTCCAGCGTACGGCGCTCGACGATGTGGACGGATCACCCTATGCCGTCGCGAACCTGGGCTATGGAAACAAGTCACGTTTCTATTCGCAGGAATTGCGGTTGAACGGCAAGGCCGGAAACTTAGACTGGATCGTCGGTGGCCATTTCTACAATGAACGACACCGTTACAATGGTGACTACCGCTTCTTTGAATGTACCCTTGATAACAGTTGCACATTCATCACGGGCTTGAACCCGCCCTATCCGCCGGGAAACGTCTTTCCGAGCGGCCCTTTCGCCGGGCTGCCCGTAGCCTATGGTCAAAACCTGCGTTATGTGCAGAATAACGAGAGCAGGGCGATCTTCGGGGAAGTAAATTACGAAATTACACCGCAGCTCGAAGTGACGGGCGGCCTCCGCTACACGTCGGAGACGAGGAAGATTGCCTCCGAATCCCAGTCATTCCTTCTAGCGAACGGGGCTTCACCATATCCTGGTATCCCCGGCTATCCGCTATTCCAGGGTCGGAAGACGTGGACCAATCTGTCAGGCAGGGCAATCCTGCAATACAAGCCAAGTGATACGACGATGGCCTATGCCAGCTACAGCACTGGCTTTCGCAGCGGCAACTGGAATGGCAACGCCGCCAACCGCATCGAACAACTTTCCACGCCCGTTAATCCCGAAACGCTCACCAATTACGAGATCGGAGTGAAGACGGAGTTGTTCGACCGGCGACTGCGGTTCAACCTGTCGGCCTTTTACAGCAAGTATGATGATTTGCAGGTTGCGATCTTCGTCGGCACCGTCAGTCAGTTACGCAATGCGGCAAGCGCGAAAATTTATGGCGGCGAAGCCGAAATAACTGCGGTTCCTGTTCCGGGCCTAACCGCCAGGCTTGCGGCTGGCTACACGCACGCCACTTACGGAGACTTCTGCGATCGTGGGCTTGCGCCTATCGATTCGCCTCGCATCCCCTTCGACACGGCATGCGGAAATGATTTGACAGGCCTTCGACTACCTAATGCGCCGAGGCTGACGCTCGCGGGGTCGTTGGACTATGGCTTTGATGTTGGCGATCACTGGAGGGTCGTCCTGGGTGGGGGCGTCAAATACCAATCGAGGTTCTTCTTCACGCCGTTCAATTTCGATCACCTCGGCACGCCGGGTTATGCCCTTGCCAATTTCAACGTTCGTTTGGAAAAGGACGACGACTACGCGGTCGGCTTCTTCATTACGAATGCTTTCGACAAGATCTATAAGGTCGACGGAAACCAGCTCCGGGCGCCGTTCGGTCTCGACAATGTGGGCTATGGAGTGCCGCGCATGTACGGCGTCACCGTCTCGGCAAAATTTTAGGTTTACAATGCAAGGTCATTGCCACCCCGGTGTCACTGGTATGGCCTCGGGGTGGACGCCGATACTCAAGCTTCGTAAATTTGCAGTGGGGCCACTGCGCCCTTCCAGCCGCGCGCCCTTCCTGTCTTGTTGGCTCCCGAGAGTCGAGCGGGCGATTGTTTCCCGCATCGGGCGGATAACCCCCGTTCGGAGATATTGGAGGTGCCTCGTCGCTCTCCTCGATTTTGCCAGGCGATCCTGTCCAGCTTCCCAACCCGTCTACGACATTGCGGACAGACGACTGGAATTTTCAGCGGCGTGGTGGTTGCCCCCTGAGAAGGCAAAATGCAGAGCCCCGTTCTTCGAGCCTCCTCACAAAAGAAGGAAATTCGATCATCCTCCCTGGATGGCCAGCGTTGCCATTCCGGCGATCCAGCCAGGGATCGGCCAGTAATCGCGCTGCACGACTGCATATTCGGTGCCAGAGGCAGCCAAGGCAGCCGCTGCTGCGACCCAACCGAGTACTTCGTTGCCGCCCGTTCCTGCCGCCGCTGCGACAGTTTCCGGTGTCAATTCGTCGATCGCTTTCCAGTCTCTCTGAACCAGCAAATCTAGAAAATGCCTGTCCCATTCCGGATTGAGCGGCTGGCACGGCCCCTCGCCATCCATCGCACTTTTTCCAGCGGCCTCTACAGCGGCTTCCCGTGCGGCTTGCTGTGCCGGACTAATCCGTGTCTGCCCCAGGAGCCGTGCGCGCACCTCCGGGGGAGCCCCGCGTATTTGCGGCACGATCGGATCGTGGCTGAGGCCTCCGGATGCGGCGAAAAGCACTCGCCTCCCGGTTGCGGCGGCAAAGCGCCCCACGGCGACGCCCAACTGGCGGGCGCGTCGGTATTTTGGCAAAGGATGCCCAACGGCGTTCACAAAAACTGGTGCAATCGGGAACTGGTCAAAGCGGCCGAACATCGTTTCCCACATTTGCACGCATCCGTGGTCCACGACCATGTCATACGATGCAGCGGCGTCGACATCCGCGTCGCGGATCGCTTCGAGTAGCGCAAGAGAGAAATCTTCATCGACCAGAAGCGGCCCCGGCTTGGTATTCCAGTCGCCACAGGATCGGGCCGCCATGCCGACGCAAAAGCTTGGCATTAGATCATAGTGGAAGCCGTGGAAATGGTCGGGAAAAAATTGGATGATCTGCTCCGGCCCAAACGATTCAACAAAAGTGCCGAGATGATCGAAAGATTGACGCACGCTGGATATCACGTCGGAAGCGGCGAGATCTCCACGCATCAAGAGTGGCGTGTGCGAAGCGCACACCATCGCAGTGCTGATCATTTTATGGCCCTTGAAGATGTTGAGCGGTCGACGGTAGCTGCAACGGGGAGATTGGCGTCGTCCTGCGCTGTCGCACCAACGAAGTTTCTCATCGGATCGCGCATTCGTTCCTCTATCTCTGGCAAAACAGCCGCGGCTTGCCGACCATGCTGATCGAACACTTCTAACCCGACTGGGCCGGAAACAACCAGCACGCTGTGCGACTTGTGCGCATGGCGCACAGCTCTCAATTTACAATTTTTCGGTCCTTCAAGCGTGGATATCCCGCTCTATTCCAACGCATGCCGCGATGCTGGTTTCGAAAAGACGGAGGCCAACTTCGCGCTCGATGCAGGGCACTATTTCCGCCTGGCAGCTATGACGATCTGGTCGTCGGGGCGCCAACCGGACGGGCGCAGGCTATCCGCATCTCTGAGCAAAATGACAAACGGATTCCGGTCTGAAATCGCTTAGCCGAAGCTATTCGGAAACCTCGCGATGTTGCTCCATGGCATCCTGGGGCACGGCGTCCCCGCGGCTAATTCGGTCTGCCAGCCGGTGAAATATCGCAATCGCGCCATCGGCGGCGGTAGGAACCGGTCGGCGTCCGGGATTGGCATCGAGCGATCGCTGCTGGGCCTCGATCATCGCGCGGTCCTCATCGAACGCAATTCGGGTCACTTCGAGCATCCGGTCACAGTCTCGCTGCTCCGCCCCTTCCCGCGGAATTGCGGCCGCGAAAAAGTAGCGGCTCGACCGGGGGCCAGTTCCGGTAATCGCCTGCGAGGAATAGTTGCGTACGAGGACTCCTTTTTCGGGCTTTTGAAGGCCGGCTGCCTGAGCCGAGCCCGCTTCGCAATACAAGGTTTCCATAATGAGGACGCCCGGCACCAAGAAATGATAGCCTTGCCAAGTATCACAGGTCTGTCCGGCAATGTGACGGGCCGTAGCGACTGCCCGTGTCGATTCCAGCCACCGCTCTATGAATACTCCGCGCGGTCCCGGCGTGACCTTCGGTCTGATATTGGCCCATTTGGGATCGGCTTTGAAGGACGATGCATGCACATAAGATAAGTGCGAGAGATCGAGAAGATTGTCGATCACCAGCCCATAGTTTGCCTCATAATCGATATGCGTTTGCGAAGTGAACAGCTCGGGATGATCGCTCGCCACGGCTGGGGGAAGGAGACTCTCGTCGCAAGGCTCATCGCCGAGCCATATCCATATCCAGCCGAACCGCTCCGCCACCGGATAGGTCGCGACTGTGGCACGAGGCGGGATGATGTCCTGTCCGGGGATTTCGATGCAGCGCCCCTCGGCTGAGAATAGCAAGCCGTGGTACATGCACCGTAGGGCGTTCCCCTCGATCCGACCGAGGGATAGCGGTGCCTGGCGATGAGGGCAGATATCTTCCATTGCCACCAGACGGCCATCACCGGTCCGGAATAGCACCATGGACTGCGAAGCGAGCCTCACTGCAAAAGGTCGCGCTCCATCGACCTCGCTTGATGTTGCGACAACATGCCAGGCGTTTAGTATGAAATCCTCTCTAACAGACATCCATTCTTCCCAGCGCTAGATTGCTACGGTTGTCGCCCGATCGTAACGGATTGGCGATCTCCATGCACCCGGGTCATGGTAGTTGTGCGCAACGCGAACAAATGGCGCGTCCTTCCCGCCTTGAAGCGAGGTACTTGTGTGACGCCGATATGCCGATTGGCTATGTTCCCTTATCGACTTCTTTTTCACGTAACTGCGCCATCGGGAATTGCAGCAATTCCGAGCTCGATTGATTTCGCAGCCTCTAGCAGTGGCTCGCGCAGTTTATGGACGATCGAAGCGGTGGGCATTAATTTGACAGGAACAACGATGTTTATGGCAGCCACCACGACGCCTTGGTGAAAGACCGGAGCGGCGATCGCTCCGATATCCGCTTCAAGCGCTTCGCTGACGATCGCATGACCTTGCTTCCGGACCGTTTTAAGCCGGCGCCCTGCTTCGGTCGGCGACACGCCGGCATCGCTGGCCACGAGACCGATCATGATATCCCGTAACTCAGGTGCGACATGGGCCGCAAATGCCATGCCCAACGAACTCCCCATTTGGACCCTCTCGCCGACCATAGTCCGGTGTATCATGAGACTGCTGAACCGATGCGTCGATTCTCGAACAAGCATCCTTTCGCCATCAAAGGTCGCCAGATTGGTTGGCCACCCTACAGCGCGATGGAGAGTGCCGATTTCGACCGCGCCAATTTGCGTAACCCATTCCGCTTCCGTAAATCCGTCAGCCAGCTTCCGAACTTCGCGAGTCAGCATGAAGCGGTGATCGGACGGTCGGCGCACCACATATCCTTCGGCCTCCAGGGTATGCAAAATACGATAAATCGTTGTACGATCCACGCCTGTAACCAGAGCCAGCGAAGCCGGATCCGCTGCATCGTGCCTGATTGCACGTAGAACTCGCAGACCGCGCGCCAGAGCTCGGATCAGCCCACGCTGGGTCTCCCCAATTTCGGGCGGATTAGCCTGTGGGCTCATTGTCTTGCTCTCCCTCTTCCGTCACTTTTTCGTTGTCTGCCGATATCTCGGTGCGGTGGTCGCCCATTGTCTCGAGAAACTCCGGTTCCAGGCCGCTGGAACGCGGTTTCGCCATAGACGGGATTCTGGGTAGCAGCATCATGGCACCGGTGAAACGGCAACAGGGCGGGCTGTCCGCTATGCGCACAAAAGAGTGTGTTCGCTTGTGCCTCGCTGCGCTTCAACACAATGTCAGGACAGCAACCAGAAGGTCGTGATGCTGAAGTAACCCCCGGGGTCATACGATCGAGGAGGTCAGATGTTCTTGAAAAACTATTGGTATGTCGCTGCGAAATCCGGTGAGATCACCGACAATATCGTTGCGCGGGTAATCTGCAATCTTCCGTTGGCGCTGTATCGACAGTCAG
Source organism: Sphingopyxis sp. (assembly GCA_032154175.1). Taxonomy (GTDB): domain Bacteria; phylum Pseudomonadota; class Alphaproteobacteria; order Sphingomonadales; family Sphingomonadaceae; genus Sphingopyxis. The sequence goes on from JALDYH010000001.1 coordinate 11,554, forward strand.
ATGGCCGCATTGCCGCCGTGAACAACTATTGTTCACATCGGCGCGCTCCGTTGTCTCTGGGTCGAGTGATCGATGATACTATTGAATGTCCTTATCATGGATTGCGCTTCGCGCCCACGGGCCGATGCGTTCTCATCCCTTCCCAATCCGACATACCTGATCGAGCAAATATCAAAGGCTATGAGACCGTTGAGCGCTACGGCCTCGTTTGGGTGTGGATCGGCGCCGAGCCGGCTGACATCGCCAAACTACCGGCCCTGCCTTGGCGCGAGAGCGACGAATGGGATCCCGACATCATCTATCATTATCATGTCAAAGCCGCCCATATCCTCATGACGGACAATTTGCTCGACCTCGGGCATGTGGCCTTCATTCACGCCGATACAGTCGGCTTCGACCCGGCAGCACTGAAAGAAGATCCTCTGAAGACGGAGGTCGACGGTGACCGCGTCCGCAATACGCGTATTATCCCTGACACCGACCCAAGCCCCAATGCATTGAATTGGGGCGGCTTCGCCGGCAAGATCGAACGTGGATCAGTTTCGACCTGGTATCCGCCCTGTTACACGAGCATCCATTTCTGGTCTCGCGACGAAAATAAATCTGTCGAGCTCCGTATCGATCATTTCATTACACCTGAAACCGACCGAACTCATAGTTACTTCATTGCAATCGCTCGCAATTTCGGTGTTTGTGACCCTGCCGTGGCCCGGATGGTCTACGAAGATAATGACCGAGTACATCAACAGGATCTCACGATTGTCGAAGCACAGCAGCAGATGATTGAAGCTGTGCCTGATTACCAGGACATGCCGCTCCGGCAGGATCGTGGGCTGGTGCACGCCCACCGCATTCTGAAGCGGCTTTATGCCGCGCAGGATGCCGCGCGGGCAGCATGAACCGGCATGACGAGATCTGCTCGTTCTGAACCGATGACAGTCCTACCGGTCCCGTTCGCGGTGCTGCAGGCAAAACGTCAAGCTATCGAAGTCGCGGTTCACCAATCAACGCTCTTTGGGTGTGCGAGTACGCTGCGAAGACGCTCGGTACCGAGCGATTGACCCGCGGCATCGGTGCTTGGATCCTCGAGTTAGGCAAGCGATCTGCAAGGCTAAGGGCGAAGAGGACCGCCGCATAGATTCCGAACAAAACACCGCAGTGGGCGCGGGCCAGCCTATCGCGATCGATGAAGGCCTGTTTCGTCAACCGGCGCCGCTTCCGCGCAGTTGCGATGTCGTCGCGTAGTTTACGAACGGTTATGCGGACGGGAAGAGGGAGTCCTTTGACCAATCGCTCATAGAAGAGCGACCAACCCGAGTGTCTTCGAACACCATGATCACACGCGACACCGGCAGCTCCCAAATCCTTCTCGACGAAGGATAGGTCCAAAACGGTGCCTGTTAAGCGAATATATTTGACGTCGTCGGCGCCAGAAAAATATAGTCTGTCGGACCTGAAAATAATCGACACCTATGCTTTCGATCGGGCGATGCTTCCTGCATGCCGCGTTCGATCATCGTCGGAATGCTCGGCAAGTGAGGCCGCGCTTCGCGCGGGTCTCCTGCGGTCGATCCCGGGAAAAAATGCGAGCCAGGATACTCCGGCAGTTACCGCTTCACTGCAAGGCTATAGACCGCCATCGTGCGATGCGGTTGAAAAGGCCGCCACACCCGACGAAGCGCTTAGGAGTTTCGAAGCCAACTTTCCCGCCGCGCTCAAAGACGAAGAAATGGTTGAAAAAGCGGTGCTCGATCAGGCACAGGTCGCATCGGTTTCCGCCTATCTCGCTTGCTTGGCGGCGCGGACGGATTTCGGTCCCGACGTCGCTGAAACCAGCCTCTGGTTCTTCTCGAGCAAACGTTACGGTGCCCGTGCACTTGCGGCGCTTGACCGAGAGGCGCGAGACGGCAGTGCAAATAGCGACAACGCTCGGGAATTCGCCGCGCAGATTCGAGACTACATGGAGCCCTGAGCACTAGGGGCCAGTGCTGTTCGTGCCGCCCGGTCGATCGGGTCGATACCGGCAAGGCTCGCGATCATCTGCAGGAACGCGATCGTTCGTCGATGACCCTTCGAATCCGCCGGGAACAGGACTGAATTGAGCTGTCGCCATTCCGGCACTGATTGCATCGCGGAAATCGTGACAGGACTTTGCACCGCGAATGCCAGATCTTTCTCATAAGCGAAGGAAAGCAAGGTGGATAAACTTCTTCTTGTAATGAAAGAGTTTGCATTTAGCATGGCTAGGGCGCGAGGGGGCTTTGCGCAACGGCAGGGGAGGGGTTATGGAAATTCCGTCGGAATTTTTCACTATTGGCTCGTTTGCGACCCTTGCGGGCCTCACCGGCATCACATTCGTGGTCACGAATACCTTACGCGTGGCGTTTGGTTTCGTGAAAGCTTGGGTGGGACTTGTTGTTGCTCTCGCCGCTACCTTCGCTGGCCAAAGTCTCGCCGGGCAGCTCGATATGCCCTCGGCGCTCGTCGGCTTCTGCAACGCCTGCCTCGTATTTCTTACGGCCTGCGGGTCTGCCCAAGTCGCGAGTGCCGCGACGAGCCGTCCCGGCCCCCAGTCTCTGGATGCAGACGAAGTGCGCTTTTTCTCATCATGGATTTAATATGCCGAGAAATCCCAATAAGAAGCCGACGCGAAAGAGTCTCTTGCGTCTTTTGGACGTAGCATTCCAAGGGCATGAGCCACCCGAAGCGGCGGCATTGCTTCCGCAGGCAGCGCGCTTTCGGGATGAGAATCACGCCTGGATGTTCGACAGAAATGTCGCGGGATATGGTTGCCCAGGAATGGGCGCCTTCACAGGCGCGCAGCGGCTCGAGCTTGGTGTCACTGTCTATGTGGAGTCGGATGACGATGCCGATAATATCCGGCGCAACAAGCTTCCCGAGCAATTGCGGATTCCCGGAATTCAGTATCCCGTGCCAGTAGAGGTTGTCAGCCTCGGCTCGCTGACCCCTTTGATGTCCACCAAACGAACCAGGCCGTTACTCCCTGGCTTGAGCATTTCGCATGCGGCGATGACCGCAGGAACGCTCGGTGCCTTTGCGCGAAGCAGGGATCCCGCAGATGAAAATACATATCTGCTGAGCTGCAACCATGTGCTCACGGAATATAATGCAAACAGCCCGGGCGATCTAATCGTCCAACCGGGCAAGGCCGATCGAGGGAAGGCTCCGAATGATGTCGTCGCGAGCCTCAGTCATGTCATCGAATTGGTCTATCACGATCGGGAATATCGGAATAGAGTTGATGCCGCTTTGGCAAAGATCGATACATCTAATTGCCTTCCTGGCGATGAATCGGTGATGGGCTCCATTCCGATTAGCCGATCCGTCCGTAGCAGGGGCTCGGTTCGGATGGTCGGACGGACCTCAGGCGAAGCTTATGGGCGTGTGCGTGACCCTGCTGCGCGATTGCATATGTCCTATCCCAGAGACCGTTCCAGTACATCCAAAGTAGGCTTCGAAGATGTCGTGGTGTGCACGGCTTTTTCAAAAAAGGGCGACAGTGGAGCAGTAGTCTATAATGAATCCAATCATGCCGTCGGGATGATTATCGCGGGTAGCGACAGATCTTCGATTTTCTGCAAGATTGGTCATATTTGTGACGAACTGAACATCGTTTTGGTATCGGGGGCATCATGATAACCAATGCTGTAGCACGTCGGGCGTCGCGCTCGAGATCACTTTCCCTTCAGTCTTTTCCCGAATTTCTTGGGACTGGAGTGATTCCGGCAATGGAGCGAGGACGCGATATGGTCGTCGCCGTCTACGTGTCCAAACCGGCGACCAAATTGTCCAACAAATTTCGGCGCGCTGTGCCGAACCATGTAGAGGTCAAGGTCGGTGGCGGGATGGTTTCGGTTCCCACGCGGATCGTCGATTTGGGCGAGCTTGAAATTTCCTAAAGCTCTCTGTTGAGAGCCTAATCGAAAATGTAACGCGACGTTTATGGTTGGCGCATCTGCCCCCACGAACCCGCGTATTAGGAAGAACATCCGCCCTCTATCCACTTCCCTCCTGGCAATTTGGAGTTTCCACGCAACCAGGAGGTATATCGGGCGCTCTACGCTGATCGCGTGCGGTGCTTTCAGTGGTTTCCTGGCTGAAACGAAACCCACAGTATCCAATACGGAGCGACTATTATTTGCGCTGGGAATTTTTCTCTGGCACTCAAAAAGAGGGCGACTAAACCGATTCGGTTTTAATCTAGGCTATTGCGGGGGGCATATGCCAAGGATCACGAAGCATGTGTTCAGCGTGGCTGCAACTATGCTGCTTCTCACTACGTCACTGAACGCGCCTGCCGCTGCACAACTCCGTCTTCACAGTGCCAGCGAAGAGGAGATCACGCAGCGGCTCGTTGATGAACTCGACAAGGCCAGAGCCGCGCATCTTGCGGCGATTGATGCCCACCGCGCTTATCTTGTCGACGCACTCTCCCGCGAACGCAAGTTACTGACGGAACGGGAAATCGCTGAGCGGGATGCATTTCTGACGATCATCCTCGCCAAGCGAGTCATCGGCCCAAGCCAAGCTGATGCGTTGAGCGAACAAATTGCCGCCGATTGGAAGGAGCTGACTGGGTCGCGAGGAACTGCCAAGGAACGGTTGTCCTTCGCAAACGGTGCGAGACTGCTACGCGCGGCGGAGCTTGAGCGCAACGCATTGCTCCGGGACCGTGATACGTTGATTGTCGAATTCGAAGCGCGCGGAGGGAAGGGCAGCTACTGCGATACAGCCGGCTCGGGTGACGTCGAATTCGAAACGCTACGAACTAGCCTGGAAGCGCAGGGGATCCAGAGCAGCTGCGACGATCTCAAGACCGTTACGACAACGCTCGGACGCTATTACAAGCTAGGAGGCAGCGCATCGAGCTTGCTGGGCGATCCCGATGGCCTCACGGCGGGAGCAATTGGCGAGGCTCTTTCAGAGGCACAGAACCTGAAGGCTCTTTTGACTGCCCAGAAGAGTCTCTCGAAGGCGGTCGCGACGCAAACCAAGAGTCTTGATGCCTATTATCAATGCGAGTTGAATCGTCCGACAGCCGCGGACAGCATACGTTCCGATGTCGCCGCTGTGCAGGATGCACTCGATATGCTGGCGAACGGTGATCCGACCGATGTCTTTGCACCTGCCACTTTCAATCAGGTCTGGAAGACGCTGACGACCCAACCCGTTGATCCCGATTGCCGCAAGGACGCCCCGGGGGCCACCGCGCCGACCGCCAAAGATGCAGACCCAGCCAAAATTCTGCCGCTCATCGGTAAACTCGACAAATATTTCGCCAAGGACGCACTGCTGGCCGCAGTCCGCGAAACGGCGCTTAACGTCCAAGGCTCCGCTCTGAATGACGCGCTTAATGGGCTTGCTACCGAAGCCGAGGTGCCGGACAGCAAAAGCGCCCGACACGCGGCAGCGGCGCTGCGGATATTCGGAAATCTCGATACGATCTACCGGGGAGGCAAGGGAACGCTGCCCGATGTCTCCGGTGTTCTGGTCGCCTTGGCCGATGTAAGAATGCGACAAGCTACGGCCAAGATCGAAGCCGATCGCATCGCTGAACTTGACCGGCTCAACAAGCTGCGTGTCGCCGCCCTGCGCCAGCGTGCGATATTTCTTGCTGACGCCGAGTTTGCGCTTGCTCCCAAGTCCGATGAGGCGGTGATGATAGCTCTTCGCCATTACCGCGATAGCTGGAACATGGGAGCGGTCCCAGCCATCGTCATCAGAAACGACATGGTGAAGAGTCGATACCTGCCTTGGGTCGACAGGGAGAAGGCCGTTGTCGAAGCAGGCTATGCCGTTCTCGCTCCGGCGGCTGCGCAGCTGTCAGCCTATGGGAAGGGCGGATTGAAGCCGGAGACGATCGCTGAATTTCTTCAAGCCTTGGGCCTCGGAGCCATAGCGGTGAAATGATGAAACAACTCCTCACACTTTCGCTTGGCGCGGCCATACTCCTGAGCGGTTGCGCCCGCCCCCTGGAGGTTCGATCGGTCTCTGCGGCTGCCTTGCCCATCGCCACCAATTTGAAGGGTTCGGCCGAAAATTTGCAGACCCGTTTTGCGGCTCAACGCAAAACGCTCGACGGCCGCGCGAACGATCTCGCGATGCAAGCGGCTAATGCCCGCGTCACGAGCAATCAGATCGAGCAGGACTGGCGTTACCTTGGCGACACGGCAAAGCCCAAGCTCTTGGCACTGCTACGTGAGAACGATGACGCGATTCTGGCGGATCCGCTCGCTTCGGTGGCGACTCCGGCGCCTGCGATCGCAACCGGCAAGCCTCCCGGTCTCGATCTTGCGCCGCTGAACAAGGTGGTAGATGCTCTGGGCAAACTACGTAGCGAGCGCAAGATGGGTCATGGCGAGCTCTTCGGCTTCTTTATATCTGTGAACACCAAGCTCTGTGAACTCGGCAAGGAGCAAAGTGGGTCGAGCGAAAACTGCGAGGCTCCCGGCCAATAGGCCTCGTGACTGACAGGGGGATTTCCGATGGCAGAAGATACCGATGTGTCTCGCTCGTTCCAGCTTATTCGAGACAAGATTTCGGCGCTCAATTTCGCGACCGACGCTATTCTGGCTTTGCTTGAGGCGGGCGCGCTGGCCGGCCAGGAACAGCTCGCCGAGCTTTGGCTTCGGCGCCTCAGTGCCCGCCGGACCGATTTGCGCGATGAGCGTATGACGATCATTCTGACGCAGCAGGTGACAAATCCGCCGAGCGACCAAGAACTCTCGGACCTGCGAACGAAGATACAGCAGCTTTATAATTATAATGTGACCGCAGCGGCTGTCGCCGCTCTGGTTTCTGCGGCAATCGCGATTGCTCAAGGCTGATGCGTTTGCGGACGATGCCAGCCCCAGGCGATCGACGAAGCGCATGACAGCACGTCGGGTAGAGCAGAGCGTTAATCCGGCAAAAGCAAGAACGGCCGAGCGCGTTCGCCGCTTGTCGCGCAAGAAGGACCGCAGCTATGGTGGTCGGATCGAGCGCGTCGAACATAATCTGACGTTCGTTGCGTTGGTGAAGCTGTGCCGGGCGATGAAGTGTGACGTAGCGGCGCTTATCAGCAGTTTGCCGTCGATACCGTCAAAAATTTGAGGCTTCTGAAAAGTCGAAGGCGGCCCCTTTAGGGAGCCGCCTTCCTCTTGTCCTCAGGGGGTGTGCAGACGCAGTGACCGTTTCCTGAAGCACGCCCTTGAAACTCGTGAAAACATAGATAGGGGATGTGTCTCAGATATGCAAGGCATAACCCCACATAATGAAGCGGCCCTTAACGCGATCATAGAAACGATCAGCAAGCCCCGCCTGTCGAAATACTTGGCGGAAGCCCAGGGGAATGTGGACCATGCCCTGCAATTATATCGCTGGAACGCACAGCTATCTCAGGCTCTTTATCTCAGCTTGCAGGGCTGGGAAATCTCCCTCAGAAATAAGCTGAATGGGTTCCTCATTTATAAATATGACTCCGACTGGCCATATAACACCAAGGCGGTGCGTAACCTTACAAAAAAAGACAGCGTGAGACTGGAAGAGGTCATCCGACGGCAATCGGATCATCGTGCTATTACGAAGCCAAATACCAATCATATTGTGGCTGATCTGAGCGCTGGCTTCTGGGTTTCCCAACTAGGAAAAAGCTACGACATTCCATATGGCTGGAGAAGCAATCTAAAGTGGCGAGTTTTTGTGAACGAGCAGAATTTAACTCGCGGCGATGCCGCTGAGATTTGCGACGACCTCTTGGAACTGCGAAATCGCATCGCTCACCATGAGCCGATATTCCATCTCGATCTCGCGGGCTTGAAAAGCGATTTGGACTATCTTCTAAACGCGATGTGCACGGGAACCGCGGCCTATGCGTCATCAAATTGCTCATTTTCCGAAACATGGAAAAATCGACCCAAGGCGCCCAATCACCAGTAGGGATTAATCTCAATGCGCGGCTGTAGCGGCGCTGGCATCGGCATGAGCCGCGCTGTCGCTCGCCGTGAGCTTTTGAGCGGCCGTGCCGGCAAGGCAGAAGAAGCCCGACACATACCAATCGGTTTTCGGCTGGCCGATCAAGGCGTCCTTTCGCTGCACTGTGAGCCGTTTGTCGAGTTCCCATATCCGGTTAGCAAGCGCGGTTTCCGCATCGCTGTCCGACATCAGGTAAAGCCCTCCCGAGAGGCCGTCGTATTTTTCGTTGCTCTGAAGCGTCTCCGGAAGAATGCGAACGCGAACACGTCCGATTTTCTGGCCGCCGAGCGGTTCATTGGCATTCGCGCGCGCGGCAAGCTTTTGACCGAGCCCGAGTGCTTCGGCAAAATTCCGGTCGCTGTCCAGATCGGCGGTGAGCACGGTTTGTCGATCATCTCCGACGGGTCTCCGCTCGCACCAGAAAAGATCGATGTCCCAGCCTGTCTTGCTGAGACCACTCAGTTCGACAAGATCGCGGCGCGGGAACGGAAGTGCCGGCGCCGACGCCGATAGATCACCGGCCTCCTGCTCCGCCTTCTTCGGGGTTTCCTTGGCCGCAAAGGCCGGCCCGATACCCGCAGCATCCTTGCCAACGGATTTGTCGGCCGCTCTTGCCCAATACGTGTCGAAAAGCTCCGCACATTCGGGACCGACCAATTCCTGGTTGCGGATTTGTTCGGCGAAAGCGCCCTGTAGATCGCTGACCCGGTTCTGCATTTCGATTACTTCAGTGGATTGCCTCCGCCCGATCTTGCGATCGATGTCGGCCTTATATTTATCTTGCTCGACCGAGAAGGGCGCGGTGCGAACGGCCAGCAGCCGGCACCGCGCCATCCAGCCATCGCCATTTTCGCTCGCCCCCGCCTTATCTTTCAAAATATCGTCGAGATCTTCGATCGCCTGCGTCCAGAACTGCTCGCGCTGGCCGACCTGTTGAAGGAGCGCCGCGTCGCGCGACGCCCGATCCGAGGCACAGCTCGTGATCATCGTGTTGAAGGCGACGAACGCTGAAAAAATGAGCGCAACCCCGCCCGTCGAACCGAGGCGGCTCTTGGGCTCGGGGCCGGATGCTGCGTCAGGCATCTTCCTTCTCCTTCCTCCTCTTGGCGGCAGCGCGCTTCAGTTCGACTTGTGGTGACCATCCGGCCTTGCGCTTGCCGAACAGCGCTTCGCCCACATGCTCGCCGAAGCGGCGATAGGCCTCCCATTGTTCCTCGTCGAAGAACTGGTCGAGCGTCGTCTGCTGGGGGAAGGTTTTGCCGGCCTCGCGCTTCCGGTAAGCCAGCAGTTCAGGCGGCTCGTTGAAATTGAGCCTCGGCTTGATGAGCATCATCAGGCCGCGCGTGCGCCCCTCCTCCTCGTCGACATCGAGATCGTAGACAATCTCGGCGAGCGCCGCGTAAGGCGCTGCCTCGCCGTCCCCCTTTGGCGTTGATGCGATGTCCTTATATTCGCCGAAATAGCTGCGAAATTCGGGATCGCGAATCTTCGCCTCAATTTCCTTGGCATTCAGAAAGCGAATGGCCGTATTGAGATCGGTACGCGCGCGCTGAACGAGCCGGACAATATCGTCGAGGCGGTAGTCAGGATCCGCGCCATTATCGCAGACGATGATGAAGTCGAGGCGCCGCTGCAGGAGTGCGTAGGCGCCCGTATTCTCGAAATGGCCACCATCGGTCAGATACCAACGGTAACGGTCCGAACTCGCTGAAAAACTACCTTGGAGCTCCTGCATCAGATAGCCGAGCACGGTGTCGTAACCGGTCCAGCGAGGCCGCCAGCGTTTGATTCCCGTTCGCCACCAATAACCCAGGCGGACATTGGCCATCATCGCGAGAATCGAGAGCCCCGCCGACGTCATGGCGCCGATCGCGGTAGAGGCCGCAGCGCCGGAAATCGCTGTCCAGCCCGAGAGTGTCAGCGGCTCGCCATCGGCGAACGCCATCGTCTGGGAGTCGCCATAGCGCTCGCTCTGAAAGATGATCCCAGCCGGCGAAATGTGAAAGGGCTTTCCTTTGCGGTCATGCGCGACGATGCGTGATTTCCCGTCGGGTTCGGTTTGCGCTGCGGTCATATTGATGAGATGCACGGGCCGGGCCGCGCGCGGCGTTTTATCGTCGGGGGCTCCGTAATAGTCGCCCATCTTGATGTGATCGCCAGGACGATCGGTCTCGAAGCCCTGCTCGTCACGCCCCGGGTTGGATGCTCCCACATAAGCTTGTTTGAGACGTGTCGAATAGAGCGTCACCAGCGACGAAAGATTGAGGAAGCCGTGACAGAAGGATTGACCGACAAGAGCGGCGAACACCGCGAGCGCGGTGTAAGCAAGCGTATCCCAAGGCTCCGACGGCACCGAATAGGCGATCGCGGCCCAGAGAGCGAGCCAGAAGAGGAGAATGGACAGACCGAGCAATGCTTGCCCCGTCGATCGTGACAGCCAGCCTGGCCCCTGTCCCCGGCGAAGCGCCGAATGTGCCCATACGGTCAACAGCGCGGGCGCGATCACCGCAAGGAACGGCCAGAAATAGCGGAGGAAGAGCAACGCCGCGCCATAGGCATCGGCGAGTTGCATCATATAGCTCACATCCTGCATATTTCGGTCGAATGCCTCGATCGCGGACGCGATGCGTTGGCCGAGGAGTGCGATCACCGACATGATCCCTGTGACGAGTGCAAGATAGATCGACCGCGACAGGCTGCGCGTCAGGCGGCTGCGGACACGTTCTTCCGCCTCGTCGCCGGTTACACTCTCCTTTTCCGCGCGCTTCTGGGCCCAGGCAGCAAGGAGATAAGCGACGACGGCGACGACCAGCCCGAGAAGGAGAGCCGCGAAAAATCCGTTGTTGACGAGCTGCTCCTGAAAGGAAGAGCAATTCCGCGCTATTGTCTGAGCCTCAAGTTCGCCGCCGGGAAGAATATTCGGTTGTTTGCTACACAGCTTCCAGGGCTCACTGAGCTCTTGCCTTAATATCCAGTAGAGAAGGGCAATGGCTCCGAGCGCCGCCCAGATCGGGAAATTGCACACCAGGCGACGGACAATTCGCCTTGGCACAAAGTCGCGCCGGCTGAACCAGTAGCTCATCCCGAGGCCGGCAGCGGTGATTCCGAAAAGCCCACTCAATGTGAACAGAAGCCAGGGCGGTGAGCCAAGGGCAGCGGCGTCGCCGCTTGGATTCACGGCCGATGCGATGAGATCGAACTTCCATGCGCCCGGAATGCCCTCGACGCCGGTCTGGACGAGCCGCAGAAGCAGGAAAAGGAGGAGGGGCAGCATTCCAATAACGACCTGGAGGCTGATCCAGTTGCGCGCGATCAGCCCAAAGCCGAAAAGTGTGTCGCTAAACCCGCCGGGCGTCAGATAGCGCCCGAATTCTCGAAGCTGGGAAACAGCGGTGCGACCCTGGAGCGATTGGAGTGGTCGTTCAATGAAGGCGCGCTGCCTTTCCATATCGCGGGCTTCGCGTTCGGCCTCGGTTAGACGCTGATCTTCGCGTTGGTCATCAGCACCCGTCAGCGGCCGTGTATATAGAGCGCCGAAGAAGCTGCCGATATAGCTGCCTCCCGAGACGGTCGAGAGATAGTCGAGATGCTTGATCAGACCTTGCCGGCTCAGCGCCTGCAATATGCCGAGACTGAAAGTCGCGCTGCGGATGCCGCCACCCGACAAGGCGAGGCCGGTGGTTTTTTGCTGCTGGCGTACCTTGCTGACTTTGCGTCTGTTCTGAACGAAGCCTGCCTCGATTTCCATCACGGCCTGAAGCGCATCGTCGCCGCGTACCGCGGGCGGCCGGGTTTCGGTCATTCCTCCCACCCCTTCCGGTAATTTACAGTGTCGACTATTGAGGCAAGGGCGGCTGGCGGTAAGCTTGGGATCGTGTCGGCCGCGCGATCCGATACAGCCTCACGTACAGTCCGTTGCATCGCTTGCCTCCCCCTTGGCAACCGCGGCACTCGCTCTGACCCCAGCGACCAGAAGGTCGCCGACTATCAATGCCTTGAACTTCCCCAAGCTCAATGCCGAATCGATTATCAATTCATAGCGCAAAAGGCATTGGAGGCGAATAGATCGATTGCGCCATTCTGGTATTAGACATCGTTTCCCTATGGAAGCCCCAGTTCCCGCTGATGCGGGGAGCGAACCTATAGTTATCTCTCCTGATACTCATTGACCTCCAGCGCCCAGAGAATATTGAAGGACTTCGGGGACAGGCGGCGCATTAAAATAGGCGTCATCTGACGATAAAATCCGGCGTGATTGAAGGGTCAACCATTATACTTGATGGCGATTAACTTGCCGAAGCTCGGCTATTTATAGGCCTCAATGAAAAGTCTCAGCTTGTGCGTGAGGTATTCAAGGCACTTCTCGATCGAAATGCTGACCGCAATGGATCGCTGCGTGTCATGGACGTCAATTATGGGGATGTGCATGTGCTTATGGCACAGCTGTTGCTTACAGTCTCTCGCATAGAGCCAAATCTCATCCCGCTCTTCCGCAGCTCATTCCTGCGCTGCGCTGGCATCGCGCTGTCGCGAACGAAGGGACGCCGTCTCTAGCCAGGCTTTCGTCTCACATCTCGATCCACACATGGCTCATCATGATCGCGTCCAGCCCATTCGCACGCGCGTGAACCGAGTTCAGAACGGCATGTCGTAACTGGGTGTCGTGACGATCCAACACAAATCGATCGTCCGAACTCCAAAGCGGCGTGGCGCATACCGAAAGTTCGTCGATCCACGCATCAAGCTGCTCGCGCCAGTGGGCTATGTCGCGATCCTGTACGTAGCCGATCATAGCGGCAATGCTGTGATTGGCGGCATGGAGACCGGTCTTGAAGCGCTGTACGCCGCCGGTCGAACTCATATTGCTAAAGAGATATTCACGAGGATCGCGATTTGAGGCTGATGGAGTGGGCAAGCGCTTGCATTCGATAGGGAGAAAAATATCGTATCGGGAATAATGGCGGTCGCCGATCCGGATCGAAGAACCACTCGGCTTCGCGGCAATGTCGAGATTCCTCCCACCCTTGGCATCGTCGCGGGTCTCCCGTTGAAATTTGAACGTATCGAGTCCCGGCGTGTTGCGAGCCTCGTCATTCAGGAAATCGCAAAGCTGATCGGAAAGCGCGTCCTCTGCTGTCTCCTGAGGACGCATCAGATCGTCACGCCACGACGGAAGGGCATCCGCGATAAAGGCAATTAACTTGCGGAACTGGGTGGCGGGCCCATGCAGCCCGGCCCGAAGGCCGTGCGCAACGGATCCCAACACTTCTGCGTCCGCTAGCATGGATTAATATCCCTGTGCCCGAAGATCGCCCAGCACCTCATCGGCGTCGCGAAGGGCAATGGAGCGCAGCCAGAACCGCAGCCGGTCCGGTTTGATCAGAAACAGGAGGTTGTCGTCGTAGATTCGGGCGATGCGGGTAACCGAGAACGTCTCGCTACGTTGCTCCTTTATAAGCGCATCAAGCCGCCCGCGCAGCTTGTCGCTGTCCGACCAGTCGATCGTCGCAGGTCCAAAGGAGTAGGCTTGGCATATAATGCCAGGCCAGGACTGATGCGCCTGTTCGATCAAAGGATTCTCGGAATAGATGGCATTGATTGAAGCGAGGAAGGTCTCGTTGAAAGCCGGCAGGGCTGAATGGCCGGTATTTTCCAGCGCGGGAGATTTATCGCCCTTTCGGACAAAATCTCGCTGAAACTCGACGATGTCCTGCGCGAGGATCGTCTCGCTGGCGCTCAGATCAAGATCGCCGCTCTCCGGATAGGGAAGGTCGAGAACATCCCCTGTGCTGGTGGCAGTCGCCTTCTTGTTGTATAGCCGGAAGCTTGTGGCAGCGACGTAGGCCGCAAGCGTCAATTGGTTTGCCGACAGAAATCCGGACGTCTTGCCGAGTTCTTCCCCATCGTCCCTCGAGCCGGAAAATCCCACGATCTCGTCGGCGAAGGTCAGATAGCCTTCGTTCCAAGAGCCATGGTCCAGGTCCTGGTGTTTCCGGACCAGGAGGAGAGGCGCGCGAAAGGCTCGCTCTGATCGAACATCGGATATGGGAACGCGAGGGGCGTCGATGATTTTCGTGCTGTCGATCTCGCCCTTGCCGACCGCATCCGGCGGAGCCATCAGCTTGCCCCAGATGTGATCGAGTGCTTTGCTGTGGCGCCGGTTCCCGCGCATGAAGCCCTGGCCGAACTCCCAGCCTTTGCCCTTGGCAAACTCGCCAAGGGTGCGCATCCCGCTCAGCCTCTTGACAAAATCGGCGACACGCTGGCTGCCGAGCAGCCCGGAGCGCCATGTGCGATGATCAGCCAGTTTCGCGCCACGGGCAACCCAATGCATGTCATAATAATCGATATCGAAGCTCTGCTCGGCATCAGCCTTGCCACTTCGCCGGAAGATGGCGTGAAGCACCTTTCGTTCCGGGTCCGGCTCGCCGGCTAATGCGACGACAACGACAATTTTCGTATCGGCGTCACCCTTAGAGAAAAGGCCGCGGACCGACACGAAATCCAGTATCTCGCGAACGTCCCAGCTTTGGAAAACGTGCCGTCGTAGCGGCTCCGGCTTGAGATTATAGAGAAAGCCCGACGGCTGGATCATGCTGATGATCCCGCCTTCGGTCAGCAATTCCTTGGCATTGACCAGAAACAGATAGGCAAGCTGGTCGTCCGGCAGTTTCCCGTCATAGTCTTGCTTGTAAACTGCGGCCGCGCGCTTGGCGCCCGGCGTCGAAAGCTTGGATTTGAACGGCGGATTACCGATGATGGCGCCCACAGGCCGCTTGATCAGCCCCTCTTCCTTCGTTTCAAAGAAGCATTTGGGATGCAGAGTTTCGCCTTCAAGCTCGGGAAACAGCCTGACGCTCTTGCGAATATGTTCAGGCTCCAACGCTTCGCAAAGCGCAAGACAAAGGCTGAAGGCAGCGAGCTTGATCGCGCCCGGTTCAAGATCGACGCCGTGAACCCGCGTCAATAAACCTTTTAAATCCGCCGTTTTCGGCCTCTGCCAATTGTTCCGCATTCGCCAATGCAGGACCAGCCGCTTGTACGCCTCCACCAGATACACGGCGGAGCCACACGCCGGATCCAGGATGACTTCGTCCCGTTCGATCAGCCGATCGATCCGGTCCCAGCTCAGAGCTTCATCGAGCATCAGCCGGACAAGCGCCGGAGGGGTGTAAATCGAGCTGTCCTTGTCCTCAACGAAGAGCTGATAAATGTTGCTGATCAGTTCGACCGGGAGATCGCGGAACGAATAGAGCCGCCAAAAACTGCCTTGACCATCCGCGTTGCGGCGCCCTTCGATGAGGTCAGCAAATGTTCCGAGCTGCGAGCTTTGCGCCAGTTCCGCGCACTGGGCATCGTCGAGTTCGAACACATGCCCATTGAAGCGCTTTTCAAGCGCGGCCAGCAAGTTCACCAATGACGGACCATCGCGCATCACGTCCGCGAAGGACTGCGCCCCCGGGCGAAACTGGGCGAAATAGTTTGTCTCGAGCGCGTTACGTTCGTCCAAATAGGCGATTAGCAGCGAAAGGATCAAAAGCCGCCTTTGCAGCCTCTCGCCGAGAAGAGCGTCAGCCCGGATTTTCTTGTACAAACCAAAGATATTGTCGACCAAATGCCGGTGAGCCGATGCCGTGTCGGACAAGAGATGACCGCAGATAGCGGGATCGTCCCACAAGGTTCCGTTTCGCAAACGGCCGCAGTCCCACCACGCCGCTTTGGACGCTTCGGCCGCCGAAACGGCCGCTGCAATATTCAAACTGTCATAGGCGCTATACTTGGGCGTTGCGCTGCTTTGATCGAAGTCTGCCTTGCTCGCGCAGCGGAACAACTCCACTTTCCCTGGCGTTTTTCGATAGAGCAGCGGCACGCCGCCCCAGCTCCAAAGTCTTTTATGGAGTATGGCAAAGTCGAGGCTTTCTCCGGGCTCATCGGCGACATAGATAAAGGCCTGCGCCACCGGCGGTCGGTTGTTGCGGCTCGCTTCGAAAAAGACCGAATGAGCCTCGTAGCTCTCGGCCTTCTCCATCATCGCATATTGCTCGGGCGGCAAATTCTGGTCCCGAAAACCCTTGACCAGAACCAGTCCATCAACGCCGCTTTCGGTATCCGCGCCAGAAAGGTCGACCAGCCATTTTGCAGGGTTTTCGGCCCTCACCGTCACGCTCCCCGCTTCGGCAGATACATTGAAATTCCGCCTTCCCTCAGGCCCTTCTCTGCCGTGCAAGCCCAATGGCATATGCGCCGAGTCAGCGCAACATCGTGGTGACGGCGGAAACACCGCGATCCAGCCTCGGCCAGATGTCGTGGGCCGGGCCGGTCGCTCCCAGCCCGAAGATCGGCTGGCTCTTCCCGGCATGGGGTGGGCGTGTATCGATTGGGAGGCCCTTCGCCGAAATCGGTCCGCGCAAATCGAACCACGCGTCCCCGAGCAAGGCCGCTATCCACCCGTTCCAATGAATGGAAATATCAGCCAAAGGTGCTCATGCTGCTAAGAAGCGGCGGCGTTCTCCAGCCGGAAGGCATCGCGCCGCTTTTTGGGGCAATGCGCGCCCAGGCCAGGCATGGTGCCCGCCGGCCCGGTGAGTGCAATGGGGTGAGGGGCAGAATTTGTCGGGATTTGAAGATTTCGCATGATCAGTATCGACCCGAGCCAGCCGGTGCCCGAACAGAAACACTCGCTGCGCGGCGCCGCCGCCGCACTCCAGGGCTTCGACTATCAGCTCGACGTCTCCATTCTTGCCGCACTTCAGTTACTGCTCGTCTCGAAGGCTGCGGACCGCTTGATCCTCGAGCCCGCTAACGACGAGGATCTCGAAGCAGATCTTGTCGATTGGGTTCCCGGTCGCATGCAGCCGAGCGCCGCTATGGCCGGGAACTATAAACTCGTCATCCAGGTGAAGCGATCAGCCGGCGAGCCCTGGTCGATCGAAGATTTCAAGAAACTTCTGGAACATGGTTCCGAAAAGCCGGGCGGGCGGCGCAAGGCGCTTCATCATCTCGACGATCCCGATACGCGCTACCTGCTCGTCATGAGCGCCGATGCAAAAGGCGTCGCCCGTGACCTGCTCGTCGAAGGTTTCGAGGAGGCCAGTGACAAGGCCGGCTTCCCTCGGGGCCTTCGCAGCACCCTCAAAAAGTCGCCGGAAGGCCGCGTCGCCATCTGGGGAAAGCTGACACCGCAGCAACTTGCTTCGAGCATCCGCGAGAAATTTTCGGATGTGCTTCATGTCCCCAGAGTCGAGCAGGAAAATCTGCTTGAAGCTCTGCGCCTGGAAGCGAAGAGCCGAACGCGCAGTGCGACACCCGGCATCTGGACCCGGGAAGATTTGCTTGCAGTGGTCCGGAAATTCGGAGGATTTCTCTCAAGCTCCGCAGATCTCGACAGGTTCGTTCCACCCGAAAATTTTGGCGAGATGACTGCAAAACTCGCGAAATTTGGCGCCGTCGTCATTCGCGGTCCCTCGGGAACAGGGAAAACAGAGGCCGCACGCAAGCTTTGCGACTGGGCGCGCACGCGGGATGGAACACTCGAGATCGTCACCCTCGGTTCCGCAGACACGCCTTCGGCGACGCGCAAGCTGGTGAACAACGGACCTACGCTATTCTATGTCGATGACCCATGGGGCCAATATAGCTTGAGTGGAGGCGCCGAGGCCTGGACCGAACAGCTTCCCCGCCTTCTGGGCAAGGCGAACGCCCACCACCAATTTGTCGTCACATCGCGCAGCGACATGATGAAAGGCGGGAAGGTCAAGGAGTCTCTCGATCTTTGGGCCGTTGATCTCGACTCCGAACATTATGCGAATGGACAGCTGGCGGAAATCTACGACCGCCGCATGGATCCCTTGTCTCCGGCCCTCCAAGCGAAGGCTTATTCGTTCCGCACGGCTATTCTGGACAAACTGACGACACCGCTGGAAATCGACATCCTCTTCCAGCACCTGCAGCGCGGCGCTCGGGAGAATGAAGCCGACCCAGCCTTTCTGCAGCGCCTGCTTAAGATTGCCCACCGCGAAGCCGTTGCCGATGTCGTCGTCAAGGCGCTGGACTCTGAAGGCAGCTGTCGTTCGGGCGCTGCTCTCTGGGCCTTGCTTGCTGCGCGCGGCCAGCTCGATCGGGGAATGCTGGTCGCGCTCCAGCGCGTCTTGCGACGGCATGATCGTGAGCTCGCTGATGCCCTCGAAACGTTGCTCGATCGCATGGTTGCCGCGCGATTCCTCCGCCAGCCCGCGCGGACGATTGCCTTTGCGCACCCAAGTGTCCGCGAGGGGTTCGAAGCCTATGCCCGGGCCAACTGGTGGCGCAGCGAGGCCGCGATAGAACTCCTCGTCTCGGCGCTAACCCAATTGCCCGAGGCGTACATGAACTGGGGCATGGAAGCAGCTGCGCGGATAACCGAGCTGGCTCGCGGCTTCGCAGCAGCTCTCGATTCCGCTGAACCATTCCAAATCGCTCCGGAAAGCCAGATCGCAATCGACGCGTGGTTCGACCGCAGCCTTGTCGCAAAGGAGGCGGACTTTCTGCCGTTGCTCGAGCTGGCTTCGGAGGTCGCATCGGAGGGTTCGATTTCAGGCCGGGTCGCAAACTGGCTTCTGAAAGGCGTGCAACGCGGTGCGGCCTACTTCATCCAAGACTGGTCGCCCCCGGAATATGATGATGCCTGGTACGAGGCGGTGTCAGGACATCCGTTTGCGGTGCAGGTGGCTGACCGCTTCGTTCGGGACGTGCTGGCCTTTGACAGGGGTAGCTACGGAGCGGACTTTGTGGCGAGGCTCGACCGCATCGCCCCTGATCTGACTTCAGCCTATATCGCCGCCGCCATCAAAATGGTTGGCAATGGCTTTGAAATGAATGCCGACACCATAGCGGCCGGCGCCGTACGGAATCTCAGGGGCTTCGAAGCCGTCGTGCACGCCGCGCTTGACGATCTTGCCCGGGATTATCGCCGGTATGTCGAGCAGGAGAGCGCCGAATGGCGGGCTGTCGAAGACGGTGAGCGCGATGCGGCCGCGGAAGAGGCGATGCGCTGGAATCATGAGGGGGACGGCTACACATCAGGGGTCTTTATCGGCGCCTATATCCGCGCTCTGCGCCGCAGCGGCGACTGGCAAGCCGTGGCGGGCCACGTCCGTGTCAAGGAGATGATCCGGTCCTGGTCGAACGCCATTGTCACTTCGTCTACTCCGGTCGGCCTCGATGAACTTCGGGCCCTCATCACCGAAGCGAAAGATCATCGAGATGAGTCCGATGCTTGGGCAGCCGTGCGGCAGCGATGGCAAGCCGGCCTCGCGAGCGATCTCGAAGCGAGGCTCCACCAGCCCGCCCCCGATCCCGCTCTTCGGGGCGAACTCGCGCTTTGTAGTCTTGCCCACTCGCTTGCTTGCCTGTCCGCCGCCTTCGATAACTTCTCCGCTGCGCCCGATCGTCAGATCGCGCTGCTTGCGGATGTTCACCGCGTCCTTCATCGGCTGGACGCAGAAGAGCGGCAGGAGGCCTGCGACCAGATCATGGCGCAGCTTCCCTCTGATTTCCGGGAAATCCTGGCCGCAATGCCTGAGAAGGATCGGGAAGCCAGCCCGGCTTCTCCTGCAGCGATGGCCATTCTGACGGGCGAAGCCGGAAAACTTGATTCCGAAACGCTCGCGTGCGTTGTGCCTGTCATCATCGCGAGCGACGGTGATGTTTCGGTTGCTGTCCGGCACTGGCTTGAAAGAGCAAGCTCCGCGGATGATGCGCTAAAGGCTGCCGAAGCGGCTGTTGCCATAGATATTCCCGCCTTGGTCAGGCTGGCATTGAAGCACCAGCGCGCGGATGCGAGACGACAGGCGCTTCTTCATCTTGCCGCGCCCCTGCCTGCTCCGCTGCCACCTGAAATTCTTGGTTTTGCGAAGGATCCCAGCAACCGGGTGCGTCGCGCGCTCGTGTCGCTGCTCAAGGACAAGCCGCACCCGCAACATCTGGACATTCTTGTCGCTCTCATGGCTGACACCTGGTCGAGTGCCGAACCTCAATATGAGGAAAGCGACAGTTATGATGTCGCGCAGGAAGCCGTTATCGCGATGGCGGCATACGCGGCGCTGTCCGACCCTGTCGGAAAATTACTCCTCAACCGCGCCGACAAAACCCCCGACCGCCGGCTCAGCCAATATGCGCTGATTGTTGCCGCCAACTGTTGCAGCGAAGCAATCCAGCATGACATCTGGAATCTCGTCAATCTACGGGAAGCGCGATGGGTGCGTCTCGACGCCTTGGATGCGCTTGCCGATGCAGATGCCATCGATCCTTCCATTGTCGCACTGATATCACCACCATACATTTTTTCTTCGCCGGTGATCCTCGCGGTTTCGGCGATCCGCCTGCTTGGGAAACATGCGCCTTATGCCGATGTGCAGCGAATATTCACGGAGGTCGCCAGCGCAAATTCATGGCGCGCATTGCTTCTCGTCGGGGTGGTCGCCCTTGCCGAGCGAGACGATGCGCGCGCGAGGCTGATGCTCGACCTGCTTGAACCTGGGCATCCGGCGCGCCAAATTCTCGATTCCGGCGATCCGCTACCGTCCACAATCCTCGACGATCTTGGCGATGTGCTTGTCCGGGAAAGGGTGCGTGATCGTCTGGGAGACCGTATCGCGCTCAGAAAGAAGCATCCATAAGCAGACTGGAGGAGGTCGCCGGCATTTGCTTCCAAAATGGGGGACGATTAAGCCTTTGCCGCGGTTGGACTCTTAATTCAAAGGCGGAGCATGGATAGCATAAGAGCCTTTTTTACCGATCAGGCGATCGCAGTCATCGCTTTGCTTTTCTCCTTCGCAAGCCTGTTCTTCTCCTGGAAGCAGCACCTCCTCTCCCATGCACAAGAGCGCCGTCGGCGGCCTCTGCTCATAGCCGAATATCTCGAGGGTCACTTCGAGACGGATCGGATTTCGTGCGCGCGGACCTGTTATTTCAGACTGGGCGTTCGCAATCCAAGCGATTCCGATAACGCGCTGGCGCGACTGGAACTTGCGATCCATTACCGCCTGGAAGACGGAACGAAGATCGTCGCGCGCATAGCTGTCAGCGAGCCGCCGGATGGGATGGGCCTCGTGATTCCGCAACGGGTCGGAGCACATGAAGCAATCGCTGGCTGGTGCCGGTTTGAACTGGGCACCGCCTTGCCCGCAGGACGCCATATCGATACCTATCTCATAGAAATCACTGACAGCCATGGCCTATTAGCGGTGGTCGAACCCATCCTGCTGTCGGAGCGCGCTGATGTTGAGCAAGTTTAGCAGGCCCAAGGCCGCATATATTCCCGCGAGCGAGATCGTGGAGATCGTTGGTGACGGCCTCATTGGGACCGCATCCGTCGGTGACGGGCGAATGCTCCCCGTGCTCATCATCGACACAAGCAGTCGAAGCGATCTGGAAGAATATTTCCGAATTCATGCCGGCTGCGTTGCAGGCGACGCGCGCGTTCAATGGGCGCACATCCCGGACCAAGACACGGCGATCCTCATGCTTTCGATCGAACGGCCGCTGGTCATGAAGATCTACATCGCGTTTCGGTTGACCAAGCGACACGGGATATTGGTCGAACAGATTTTGAGCGTGAACGGTGTCTATTTGCTTCCGGGCCGGCACGGCGACCGCCTCGGGTCCACGCTCGAGCGCCACCGTGTTCTCTTCGAGGTTCCTGACACAGGTTTCCGCAGAACTTGGGACAAAATTTTTTTAAAGCATACTGCGCGTGCGTTGCGAGATAAGGGTCTCGCTCGCAGTCGCTCCAAAGAGGCCGCCCGTGAAGTCATCGCGGTGATGCGAAAGACGGGGGAGTTCCGCTTTCCCGTCAACCAGGGCGAGGGTGATGAGGCAGGCTCCAAATAGCGGACTGCAGTGCGGCCCCACTCACGATGAAGGTGACCGATCTTTGCCGAATTGTCTTCGCCGCTGGCTTATGTCTCAAAGCCGTAGGCGATGAGGTCCACAATTCTCACAGCCATGCTGCGGGCAGGATCGAACGGCACATCTTCAAACCCACAACCACGATTAAGGCGCGTCCGCCGTTATCCAGCGGATGCGTGAGCACGCAAAACTCTGGGTCCCGAAACACCACGCCCTCACCCTTGACCAGAAAGGCCAACTCCGTTCATCTGGACCGGGGAAGGGGGATGCATTGCGGATTCAGGGGAGGCTGATCGGGCAAAGCCTTGGACGTTTAGTCCCGCGAGGGGGCCTGCGTGATGCTCCTCCAACTCGCGGCAGGCATAGATGACCGCCTTTGGACGTCCCACGATTGGCTGGTTCATGTTGTCGGAGGCGGACCGCGCTTCCGCCAACCGGTATTTGTCGCAAATATCATCAGAGGGGACGCGAGACGAGCTCGGCTTCGCGCCGATCCATTTCGCATTTGCAGATCGTTTCTTTCCCGGCACGTCAGTTCAGCATGCGCAGGTTAGATATGTATTCTTCGTGGCATGGACCTATCAGGAACTTCTGGCCCGCACCGCAGGCCAGCGATTTCCCCTGGAAGATCTCATCGATATAGAACGCCGCTTCTCGCTTCGCTTAATGCAGACGCTTGAGATTCACGAAAATTCGGGGATTTCAGGATGGACAAAATATCGGGATGGGCATCGTCCGGAAGTTCGCGCTAGCACAATATATTGGGCGGCGCTTCGGCAGTGGGGGATGATGAGTCCGCTCGCCGGATTGACCGCATCGCCGACGGAAGCTCAACTTCGCGCAATGTGGCCTCACATGGCTATCCGTGCCGATGGCGACGATGGGGTTTCGTCGACTGTAAACCTGTTCGAAGATTTGCCTGAAGCGCCTCCAGGCTGGCGAAACAAGACCGGAAAGCTCGATTTCACGCTACGTCCCTGCGAAGCCCGGTATCTGCAACGCAGGTGGAAAGTTGCAGGCAATCAGGAACGTCCGCCGCTGCTCAGCCGTCTCGCGGAGAGGGGCATCACGCCGGAGTCTCTATGGTCTCCCGAAATCCGCCGCGTTGCTAACGCGGCAGAACAGTCTGCGCTAGTGGTGGCCGAGCGCGGGGCGGCCCTCGCATGCATTGCGCGCGCTGCCCATTCTGCGCTCGTCGAGGCTAAGCGAAATGAAGATTGCGGGCGAGATGACACCCTGCATGCTGATGCATTCCCGCTCCTGCGGGAGAAGCACCGGGACACCGCTCTCGCCCTCGACATCGCAGATTTGCAGGCCGAAACGGGTATCGACGCGCGCCTCAGTTCCTTCATCGCCGAGGTCATGGAATGGCTGGCCGACGGCGGTTCGCTCAAGGCTATTTCCCGGACCCTCGAGATTCGTGAGCGGGATTTGAAGGACAGCCGAGCTTTCCTCCTCAACGAGAAGCGTCGGAGGGATTGGCGCAAGGCCGTCGCCGGACCGCTCGACTATCGCTGGCCAGTCGTCCGCCGCATGATCGAAAGCGTGAGGGCGGTGTCATGACGTTCGGCCGCGACGAAAACCGCCAGTCGATCATGGGGGCGCTGAAGCCCGGGCGCGACCAGACTGTGTCGCGCGCGATCATAACGACCTATTCGCTTGATCTCGTCGCCATGCTGGGCCTCGTGCTCTCGCTCGGCGGGGATCCCGAAGCCGAATTCGAGAACTCCCCGCTCGGGCTGGTGAAAGCCTTCGAACGAATGCGGGGACGCCTCGTCGTTCTTCACCAGCTCGGACGCGTCATCGCGCCAGCCAGGCACCGATCGATCCTGCCGCTCCTCGACACCATGGTGCACGCGGTGTCTGCTGATGAACGCAAGGCGAGCTGGCATCCCAAGATCGCGCTGGTGCGATATGAGGCAGCCCGGAGCGCCGAGTGGCGCTTCTGGATCGGGAGCCGCAACCTCACCGGTTCGACGGACCTGGATGCAGGCTTGCTGCTGGTTACCAGCAACGACCGACCGGCCAAGACGATTCCGGACATCGCGGATCTCGCCGAGAATTTTCTACGTGACGCCGCGATCCCGAGCGCCGAGCTGGATGAGCTTCGATCCGCTCGCTGGCTGCCGCCTCCTGGGATTTCGGTCCGGAATATCCTGTGGCGCGAGCACGGCGAGAAACGCTCCTTCCTCTCCTCCGCGATGATCGTGCTTGGCGAACGCGCGTGTGCCGTGAGCCCGTTTATCGATCGGACCGGCCTCGACGAACTGCTGAAGGCCAGCGCCGGCGACATCATGATGCTCACGACCGATATGGCAGCAGCGAACTGCGTTCCGCCCCAGAGGATCAGCCTCCGCGTCGATACGCCGCCGGAACCGGACGCTCCGGTCTCGCTCGAGCAGCAGCAGGAGGCTTCCAATGGTGAATTTCTGGAGCCGCCATCGACCGGGATTCATGCCAAGCTTTTTGCAGTGTCGAAAGGCGCACGTACGGTGCTGCTCCTCGGAAGCGCGAACCATACAAAGCGAGGTCTCCTTGGGCCGAACGCCGAAGCTGTGGCGCTCCTCGACGTCGCCGACGAGGCGCTAGTCACTTCGCTATATGAGTTTGTCGCGGCAGGGCTCGAACCTTCTCCGGTCGAGCGCGACGCAGTCGCGGTGGAGCAGGAGCGGGCCAAGCGCAATCTCGACGCTCTCATCAGCCGATTTCTTGAGGCGCGGCTCCAACTTCGATCGGATGCGGCTGGTCTGCATCTCGAACTCGACGCGCCGGATGATGACTTCATGGCGCTGGCCCGTTTCGAAGCGGCCGCTTTTATCGAGAATGAGGCCTGGATGCCCATTAGGCACGGCGCCAATTCTGTGCGGCTCCAAGCCAATCCTCCGCCGCTCAGCGAACAAACCGCGCTCGTGAATTTCCGCGCGACCAGTGCCGGCGAACCACCCGTGTCGCGGACCTGGGTGCAAGCGGTCGAGATCGCCGGGGTCGACATGGAAAAGCGCGACCGTGCCTTGCTTGCCCGCTATGTCGGAGCGAGCCGGTTTCGCGACTGGTTGCGGTCACTTCTCGACGGCATCGATGGGACTGGTGGGCAAAAATGGTTCGATGCCGCGGGCAACCGCGCGGAGCAGGAACCTGCCGGGCAACTCGCCAGGATATTCACACTTGAGACGATGCTTGCTAGTTGGGCCCGGGACACGGAAGCCTTCGAGGTTCGGGTCGAGGGAATGATGCAGATGCTGGATTCCTTCGAAGAGGCTTTCCGCGCCATTCCGGAGGAACACGAGCGCGAAGCCGCGCTGGGCGACATCGCCGAGGTCAGACCATTTCTTCAGGCGGTCAGCGAGGCCATCGGCACAGCTGCATGACCAATCTTGCCGAATTTCAGCGACGGACCGTCGACGTCGCCATCGAAACGCTCGAGATGCCGGGCCCAAGGCGCTTCCTGGTCGCGGACGAGGTGGGGCTCGGCAAGACAATCATCGCGCGCGAAGTCGCAAAGGGACTGCGCGATAAGAGGCGCCGGCTTAACATCGTCTATTTTTGCCCGAGCCTGGAGATCGTCGGACAGAATCGGTCCAAGTTCATCTCTCTCACCGGAATCGACGAGAAATATTATGACGCCGGCGAGGATCGGCTGACGCTTGTGCCAGCGGCGGCGCCCGAAGAAGGGAAGGGCTACCGCGTCTTCACCTTCACACCGGAGACGAGCCTGCCAGGATGGAGGCCGGGTCCGAGAACGGGGCGCAAGGCTGAACGCGCTCTTATTCGCCGGCTCCTCGACCGCTATGATCTGCTGCGCCCGATCGTGCTCCGCATGGACCGCGAACACGGCGATGGCGTCCGCCGGCTTCTTGCCGAGCGAGCGCCCGATCTCGAAGGCTACACATTCACGGGCATCGAGCAGGCTCTTCGCGACATATTCGCCTGTCCCACGGGGAATATCGAGAAAGCTATCGTGGAATGGGTCGGGCGGCCCTATGTCGATATCGGCGAATTCATCGGGCGGTTCCGCTCGGTGCTTGCGCTCGCTGCGCTGCGCTCGCGCAAAATTCGTCCCGACCTCGTCATTCTCGATGAATTTCATCGATACGCTGACCTCATCCTGCCGAAGCACGATCGCACGGCCAATCCGCTGAAGCTCGAACGCGCACATGTTCATAGCCTTCTGGTCGAAGCTCTCCTTGGCGGCGACGCGCGTCCGGCGGTTCTCCTGCTGTCCGCCACTCCATATCGGCTGAGGCGTCTCAATGGCGAGGAATTGCATCCCGTCGGGCATTACAAGGCGCTTGTGGAACTTGCCGGTTTCCTCGCGGATGATCCGGGATGTCGGGACCGCGTGGAAGCTGCCATGCGCGACTATCATGACGCGCTGCGCACTCCTGGTACGGCAGTAGCTGTGCAGCAGGCCGTGCGCGCCGCGAAAAGCCAGCTCGAGGCGCTCTTGTCGCCGCTGATGGCGCGGACCGAGCGGGCGCTCGTCCACAAGGACGATCTATTCGACCGCGAAATTAGAGAGATCGACGTAGAGGCCCACGACCTCAAGCTTTACCGGCACCTGGCCAAGAGTTGCGGCAGCCGGTTCGCAGGGTGGGCGCCCCAGATATGGAGTTCGATTCCCTATCCCGCCCAGACGCTTCATGCCTACACGATATGGAAGTCGATTTGTGCGGCAGACGCGCCGCCGTTTGAAGCCGGGGCAGGGCGCGGTCAACTCGCGCATCCACAGCTGCGATCTTTTGCGGCGCTAACCGGCGGCGCCGCCGCACTCTGCCTGCCGTGGCAGTCGCCCACGCTTCCCTGGTGGCGGCTGGAAGGACCTTGGTCGTCGGGCAGGGCGCACCCAGGCAAGTCGCTTCTCTTCAGTCGCTGGAGGGGCGCGCCGACATCCATATCGGCGCTTCTGTCGATCGACCTGATGGGAGGACTGAAACCGCCCAGGTCGAAGCCCGTCCTGTCGCTGCTCCGGCCCGGCGGCACCGAGAGCGGGGCTTTGGTCGGGCTCTTCATGCCCTGGCCCAACCTGTCGCATGCGGTTGAACCGATGAAGGATCAAGGCCGGACCATAGCAGCGGTCAGGCGTGAGGCCGAATTGCAGCTTGGCGGATTTCTGGAGCGCCGCGGTATTGCGATCAACGGTTCGGAAAAGCGTCCCAGCTGGATTCTCGCCTGCGGGATTGAGCGGACCATATCGAAGAGCAGCTTCAACCGTATCGCCAGCATCGCCCGTTCCGTTCGCGGCGCAGCGAAAGCGCGTGACTGGAAAGGCATCGATCCGATCTCGGCGATTTCGAAATCGGAGCTGGCCGCGCTTGCCAACCATCTCCTCTCGGCGCCTGGAGCGATCCTGGCGCGCTGCGCGCGGCGGCACGGCATTCCGCAGATCGAAAAATGGCAACTTCTTCGCGTCTTCGACTTTGGTTGGCATCGCCTGCGGAGGTATCTCGGGCACCGCGCCTTTGCCAAACTCATCCTCAAGTCCTCGACGAAGCATACGCGATATCCCGACGCTCTCTGCGAAGCGATGTTGAAAGGCAGCTTTGAAGCCGTTCTGGATGAGCAGATGGTGCTTCTGGGAGATTTGGGAGACGCAAAGGGGTTCGAGATCATCGAGCAACTCGGCAATTGCCTGTTGGACCGCCCCAGTCTCGTCCAGTTCCGACGCGGGAGCAGTCGCAAGCTGCGGGTGCCGGTGCAGGCCATCGCGCCCTTTGCAGGCAGCGAGCAGCGCAAGTCCAAAAGAAAGGCGGGAGGGCGCCTGCGCAGCGACACCTTGCGTCGCGCTTTCAACTCTCCATTCTGGCCCCATATTCTCTGCACGACATCGGTGGGTCAAGAAGGGCTCGACTTTCACCAATGGTGCCGCCGCATCGTGCACTGGGATCTGCCCAGCGATCCTGTCGATTTCGAGCAGCGTGAAGGCCGGATTGCCCGCTACGCGAGCATCGCGGTTCGTCGCTCGCTCGCCGAAGCCCACGGCAGGGAGGCGCTGGCAGCAGCAGCAGATGGAAGCCCTTTTGCCACGATGCTCGACATGGCGAGGCGGCAGCCGTCGGGCCGGACGGGGCTGGAGCGTTGGTGGCTGCCCGCCAACGGCCGCCCTGTCAGTGTAACTTTCGATTGGAAGTTCAGCCTTCGGTCGGCGCGCAAGGAGCTGATGCTGAAGGAGCTGCTCTACTATCGGCTTGCTCTTGGACAGCCGGACCCGCAAGCGTTCATGGACATGCTGGAGCGGATCGGCGCCGATGCGACGGATGCCCGCAACCTTGCGATCGATCTTGCGGCGATCTCTCGGACGATCCCCAGCACGGTTAGTCCCGATGGCGGATAGGATCCAACCCAAACCCCCGTCTGAAAATATCCGCTTCGCACCTGATCGGGATCAGGCGGATCCAATATGCACATCGCCTTTCAGGCATCCTCTCCCACAAGCCTATAGGGGGCCGGCGACAGCCGGCCCCATTTTTGTCGCGGCGCGATTGTCCGCGATGCAAGTAAAATGCCCATGAATTGCGTTCAGGCCTGACACTGTCGAGATACTTCTTCAACCGAATAATAGCGTGACATGTGTAGGGGTAACGACCCCGCAGTTCATCGCCACCATGCGCTCCCGCTGCGTATGGCCATGCTGGCGGGGGCTATGCGAAGGGTGTACGCGACTGGGCGGGAACCGACACGCAAGCCTTGGCTGGGTACCACGCTGAGCCTAACCCCGCGCTCGGCAGCCGCACCGCTGGGTCATGGAGCGAGGCGGTATCGAGACGACCTCGCTGCCCTGCGAGGGACACGAAGTGGAAATGGTCGTGTTCCTGCCCAATGCAGCGGGGCTGCCGAAATTTGAAGAGAAGATAACCGCAGCAGCTCTCACCAATTGGCTTGATGACCTCGCCAGACCTTGCGCGTGGGAAACGGTCCAGAACGGCTCTCAACTCGACGACAAGCAATACTGGTGCACGGATATGGCTGATGATTAGTACAAATATGGCGCATAACGCATTAACCAAAAATATATTCATCCCTTTTACTGAAGCGCGCGCCGTTCAAAGAATAGTTTGAAAAATCAAAGATTGCGCAGATCGCGCGTGGCGGCTCAAGGGGAGGTGGCTTCATGGCAGACGCCGGGAAACTCGGGCATCAATTGATAAGGGAGACGCCGCTGACCCTGCTGGCGCTCACGCGTCACTTTGTCGCGCCACACGAGATACCGTGGTTCGCCCGCTGCCGCGCCGACTATCTGCGCAGTTTCCCGCTGACGCTCCTGGAGTTGGTCCGGCTGCTGATGCTGCTGAGCCTGGTCGGCCCGTTCGCCGAAATCTCTTTCTTGCTTGCGGCGCTCGTCGGCGGGTTGCTTGTTATCGCGGCGCAGGCGATCGTGCGGCGCAAAGAAATCTCGCCTGACTTCGATGAGAAGCGGGCCCTCCGCAACCGCGCCCGAGTGATTCAACTCCGCGCGATCTGGTGGATGGTGATGCTCGGCTGGGCGATCATGATCGCACCCGACGAGACCGTCCACACCGTCGTGGCGCTGGGCTTCGCGATGATGGTGATCGATGGCCTCGCCACTATGTCGCTGCCCCACGTCGGGCTCGCTTCAAGCGTAGGCGGAGGTTTATCCCTGACCGCGGCCCTTTTCGCGCGAGACGGCTGGGACGCGGCTCCGCTTGCCACAGTCGCGTTAGTCATGGCATCGTTCATGCACTGGTCGATCTACAACTTCTATTACATGTTTGCCACGCGCCGCATCCGCACCCGGCGACTTAGCGAATCCAACAAGACAATCCAGCTCGTTCTGAACCAGTACGACGATGAAGGTAGCGACTGGCTCTACGAGATCGATGCCGACTTTCGCGTCCGCAGCCCCTCGGCCCGGTTCTGTAATGCTTGCGGAATCGAGGCCGGACTGCTCGAAGGCCGTTCGCTGATCGACGTTCTCGGCACGCGGCCCGAAGTGTCAGAACTGCGTGAGCTTCTCCAAACCGGCAAACCATTCCGCAATATCTTAGTTCCTGTCCGTGTCGATGGCACTGAACGCTGGTGGTCGCTCAACGGCAGGCCGGCGGACGGACAGCGCGGCGAGAAGCCCGGCTGGCGCGGCTTCATTGCCGATATAAGCACAGCGAAGCAGGCCGAGGCGAAGGTCACCTTCATGGCTCATTATGACCTCCTGACCAAGCTGCCCAACCGCACCCTGCTAAGCTCTACGCTTGATCGTGCTTTCACCCGCATGTCGCGCGAAGAAATCGTGGGCCTGCTCTATGTCGATCTCGACCACTTCAAGGCGATCAACGACGGTCAGGGTCACGCGATGGGAGATAAAGTGCTTGCCGAGATCGCGCAGCGGCTGGAGAATGTCGTGCGCCCGCGCGATATGGTTGCCCGGCTCGGCGGAGACGAGTTCGTTGTGTTGATGCCTCACCTGGAGTCCACGGATGCCGGCCTCACCGTCGCCGAGCGCGTGTTGGAGGTGATCGGCAATGCGCTGGAGATCGAAGGGCAGATCATGCCGATCGGCGCGAGCATAGGCGTGGCGTTCGCGCCCCACGATGCTAAAACCGGGGACGAACTGCTGCGCGCCGCTGACCTCGCCATGTACAACGTCAAGTCGCGGGGACGCCGGGGCATCTCGATCTTCGATCCCAAAATGCATAGCCAGATGCTTGAGCGCCGCACGCTGGAGATCGATCTGCGCGCCGCGATCGTGCGGCAGGAGTTCGAGCTCCACTACCAGCCCCTCTTGCATATCGAGACCGGCGAGACCGCTGGTTACGAGGCCCTGCTGCGCTGGAGCCATCCTACCCGCGGCCTGGTAGAGCCCGATACCTTCATCTCGATCGCCGAGGATACCGGCACGATTGTCGAAATCGGCAATTGGGTGATCCGAACCGCGCTTTCCGAAGCGGCGAACTGGCCCGAGGAACTGACTGTGGCGGTGAACATGTCGCCCACGCAGATCAAGGACGGCAATTTGCTGGCGACAATAGTGAACGCTCTGGCCTCGACCGGCGTTGCGCCAGAAAGGCTGGAGCTAGAAATCACCGAGAATCTGCTGATGCAGCACTCGGACGAGGTGCTGGCAGTACTGCACAAGCTGCGCGGCCTTGGGGTGAAAATCGCGCTCGATGACTTTGGCACGGGCTATTCGTCGCTGAACTACCTGCGCAGTTTTCCCTTCGATAAAATCAAGATCGACCGCTGCTTCGTCAGCGAGTTGGCCGAGAACGAGGACTGCCAGGCAATCGTCCGCTCAGTAATCGGTTTGGCCAATGAACTCCGCATGACAACTACGGCGGAAGGCGTGGAAGCGATCGAGCAGCTCGCCGCGCTGCGCGCCCATGGCTGCGACCAAGCACAAGGCTTCCTTTACAGCAAGGCCGTCCCCGCATCGGAACTTCGCTTCGCCAAGCCGAAACCCGCAGCCAAGAGAGCTTAATGCGATCGGGCCCCGGCTTTCCACGCTCTGCGCAGCAACGGTGCTCTCCATGGCCAGGTCGAGCAGCTATGGGTTGACTGTCAGAAAAGCTCTCCGATTGTGAGACCGCAGGCGCCTCGAGCAGCACTACAAGGTCGGCAGCCGCCAGTGCGGTGGCCATCCCGAAAGCAGAGCGCCGAATGCTCCCGAAAATTCCAGCAGAATGGCTCGCGCATCGCGGGCGCTTGCTCCGCTACGGCGCAGGACAACGAACAATTCCCCCAGCGTCTGCGCGATCAGACACGGCGTCATCCCGAAGCCGCCCGATCAGTTCTCGGATTGCGATAATCTTAGCGTCGTCCTCCGCATGTCGGTCGCGCCGTACGAGATGTAGATGTTCTGGCTGGCGACGATCCCTATCATGAGCGTAGCGCAGCGATCGCGCGCTCGATCAATGCCTGCTCGAACATCCCGCCGACTGCCAGTGAAGCCCCGCTCGGAAGGTCGTCCCGGATCGCGCCCGGCTCGACGGTCGAGGCCGGAAGCACCGGCCCCGCCAGCTCGACCCGCGCGGCGCTCGTGCTCGGCTCATAGGTCGCCCTCCACCATCGTCCACTTTCTCGACCGGCATCCAGCTCCACCGCGGGGCGTAGCGATGATCGACCCAAACAGGTGCAGCATCGCTGAATGCAACCGGCGACGGGATCAGCGAGATCAGTTCGAAAAGCGTTGAGCGTCATGGCGCTCA
Source organism: Sphingopyxis sp. (assembly GCA_032154175.1). GTDB lineage: Bacteria > Pseudomonadota > Alphaproteobacteria > Sphingomonadales > Sphingomonadaceae > Sphingopyxis. The sequence continues at coordinate 43,572 of JALDYH010000001.1, forward strand.
ACAATCACGTCGGGCTGCCGCCAGCAAGGCGCACTCGGCGCCGCGCTTACCTTCAAATGCCGAGATTCGGGAAATTTGCGCGGGCATAATTCAAAAAGATGATCGTCGGGGGGAAGCACGCGAACAAGAGTGCCGTCAATCTGGCCGTGTATTTGTCTTCATTTATCACTCGGCGAAGAAATTTTACTGCCCTGCGGGATCGGGGATTCCCCCTATCCTCACCCGACTGGTCGCGGACGGCCAGAAAGAAAGATGCAGCCGCTCCGCAGACAGTTATGGCGGCACCGAGCGGAGCGTTCCCGATCACACAGTCCCGAAAATTATGGATAATCAATGGGAAGTAAATAAGCAAGGACATGGATACGAGAAGCAGCCTCATTCTGTCTCGCACCTAGTTCTGAGCATTGCCTCCACAAGCGTAGCGAAACCACGAGCAGAATGATTGTGATCGCGCAAGGAGTTCTCAATTTTTGCTCTAAGCCATGCTGCGCGTTTCCGATTGTCATCAATCGCGTTTTTATAATCTTGAGCCATCGCGCTTCCAAGAGTTTCAGCATGTGCCAGTTGGTGAGCTTCAACAAAATCCATGATCATCAACACAACGATATGCTCGTTTATCGGCTTATACAGAACATCCTTTAGATCGGACTCTTTATCTCTTGCCTTTTTCTCTATCTTAACCCACGCGCCGAATGTCCATTCATCAAGAGTATTCTTTACGTGCTCGAACGTTCGGAACGTATTCATTGGCGAATCTATTCTGATAGGTTTCAATCGGTTTATCCAATAACCGACATGCGCCAACTCCTTGTAAATTGAGTAGTCCGCAACCTTGTGGAAAGCGACGGTCTCGGAGGCTCTTACATGAGCTTCCTCGCAAACATACTCATCGATGCGAATTGAAACGCCATCTCGTTTGCAAACGATCTTTGCTAGGTTTTTGAGCGCTTCTTTTAACTTCTGAACGCCGGAATCGTCTTGATAGAAAAGGCTTTCGCTTGCCACTACTCACTCCCCTCTGTGAGCCAGTCACTACCGATTTGTACGGTTGTTTATGAAGACCTAGTTTCGCCGAAGCGAAGCCGCAACGCCTAAATGGCGTTCTTTAACTGTGACGAAAGCAGAAAGGGTCAGTTGCGGAATGCGGGCGCGCGGACGGAAGGCCGGTCAGCCTGAAATTCATCGCTCCAGAAAATTTTCCAGATCAGATCAGCGGGAACGGTTCGATGGTTCTTGTCCTGCATCTTAAAGCGCTCGCGAGCCTCAGGTGAAGGGCGGACGCGGTTTTCAAACTGGACGTCAGGTTCCACCAAGAAGCTGAGATCGATTAGGTCATTTGCGTCAGTCATATCTGTTCCTGCCCCCCCGAATGCGATGCCCTGTCAAGCTGAAACGCCGCCGCCCAGCGCCGCTCTAGCTGTTCACTTCTCCCACGAACCCATGCACTATGGGAGGTCATACCGATGTGACAGTGCAAATCGACCTCACGAGCATGGTTAATGCTCCGTTTATGGTACTACTCCCCCTTTGGGGGTCAAGGTACATTTTTGTTTCCATATGGGAATGCCGCTACGGAATGCGTGTTGAATAACCGATGAATGTCTTCGATGGCTTCGTGATTTACAACGATTCAGCGCACGCTCGGCCCGGTTCAGCGCCTTTTTCCCGCTCACTACGAAAAACCTCAACGGAACCTTGCAACGTGAAAAGAGCAAATTGCCGTAGCAACGCTAATCCGCTCAGGCGACTTAACGTTCGACGACCGTAAGCCCCCGCCATTGACTATCTCCGAGTTTCTGCGATGAAGCGCGCGGGCCGCAAAACAGAGGTATTCTCCCATGCATATGCGCTCCGATGATCCCTATTCTTGGCGCCCCCGCACAATCTCCTTCCCCCGCTTCGCGATGCTGATCAGCGGCGGCGAAGGACGCTATCGTGTGATTTGGCCGGGGCAGTATCTTGTCCGCAAATCTCGGACGACAGGCAGGCTGATCTATCGATTTGATCGGGACCAGTTCTAGCCAGAAAAATACATCCACTTTTGGGACCAGTTCGGATGGCACGGATTGGGTAACGCGTTATGAAGGCATGGGATCGCCGCGACTATCAGGAATCATAATTTCAGAATCCGGCGCCGCTCAATGGGGCGACAAGACCGTATCTTTATGGTCACAGGGGAGGACGAGAACGGCGATCATCACGTCTTCATGACCGACGATCGGCAACGCGCCGTCATGCAGTTTCGGGCGATGCAAAAACCCCTGTCAAACCTCTACGGCAATCCAGGATTTCATGAACTGGCCCCGCCGCTCTTGGATTAGGCGATCGGCTTTCGCCGCCCGCCTCTATTGTCCAAACGGTATAGCTGACGATCAGCGAAAGCCACAGGTACGCGCGAAGGCGCTCCAGTTGGTTTCGAGCCTGGCGGCCATCGCATAGACCTTCTCAGCGAGGCGCTGTGAGCACTTTTGTTTCTACGCCCATAGTCATCACCATTTATCAGAGTGATTGGAATATAGTCATTCCGGTAAAATCGCAACGCCTGCAAGTTGCCCTCACCAAATTCCGGGGTCACGTCAAAAACTGGCAACGCGCGTAACAAGTGGGCTGAAAAGAAAGGGGAGGAGGAAAGCAAGGCTGTCGAGGCGGATCAAGAAGGTCCGAGGCCTCGAACCTTCCGCAAAGGACAGCCATCATGGACATCTTGATTTCGCGCTCGCTTGTCAGCGCGCTTCGCGATCAGCTGATCGACGAGGATCGTACTTTTTCGTTCGGCCGCCGCCGAGGCCGCCAGCGCTTTGTTGCTCGATTGACCGCACTCCTCAACGGCCAGTCTACTCGGATGCCTTTCGACGATCTTCTGGAAGCGGCCCGCCGGCAATGGGCCGATGATGGCCGAATTCGTTTCGCCGAGCGACCGCTTCAACGCATCGATCGCGATGGGCTCTGGATCAACGGCTGGATTTGGGCGGGGACGGTGGCCGACGCGCACGAGCGCTCGAATGCCGTCCGATTTTTGGCTGCGCTCGCGTCGCTCCCGCCTCTGGCACGCTCGGTCTTCAAACTGCACTGCAAGGACGATCTCGACTTTCCGGCGATCGCAGCAAGGCTCGACATCCCAGTCGAGACCGTTCGGGCTGAGCTGGCGGCGGCGCTTCATGATCTTGACAAGTCGCTCGACGATGCCCCGAACAAGCCCATTGCGTAGCGGGATCGTGTCATGCAGGAGGGCGGCCCATGCGTACCGACCTTTCGCACATTGCTCCCCGGAACCAGCGCGACCTCGAGCTGATCGTGCGGGCGATCTTCGAGGAGTTCGAGGATGCGCACAAGCTGGCCAAGGGCGACCGCAAGGCGGGACGGATCCTGAAGGTCCTGCTCTACGGCTCCTTCGCGCGCGGCGAGGGCATCTACGAGCCGCACACCGCCAAGGGTTATCTCTCGGACTATGACATCCTCGTCATCGTCAACCAGCCCGAACTCACCGACCACGAACATTGGCACAATCTCGAAGCCAGGCTGCTGCGCGACCATGCGATGCTCGGCAAGCTCAGGCATCCGGTCAGCCTGATCGTCCACACGCTGCAGGAGGTGAACAACAACCTTTCCGACGGCCGCTTCTTCTTCCTCGACGTCGTCAAGGACGCGGTCGCGCTCTACCAGGACGACGACAGCGAGCTCGCCACCCCGCGGCCCCGCAAGCCCGCCGATGCCCTCAAGCTGGCGCGCGAATATTTCGAGGATTGGTATCCGAGCGCGGCGGAATTCTACATGATGTTCGAGACTGCCCTGAAACAAGGCTTCCGAAAGAACGCTGCCTTTCAGCTCCATCAGGCTGCGGAGCGTCTTTATCACACGCTGCTTTTGACCTGCACGCTCTACACGCCGCACAGCCACAATCTTGAGTTCCTGCGCAACCAGGCGAAGAAGGTCGATCGCCGCCTCCTCCATGTCTGGCAAGAAGACGGCAAGGATGCCCGCCGCCGCTTCAGCCTGCTGAAAGAAGCCTATGTGAAGGCGCGCTACTCGAAACATTACGAGATCGGCGCCGACGATCTCGCCTGGCTCGGTGAACGCGTTCAGGAGCTCAGCGCGGCCGTGCTCGAGGTCTGCACCGAGCGGCTGGCCGAGCTGGAGAAGGTTGCCGCAAGCGACGGCACGGGATCGCCCCCGCCAGCGGAAACCGGTGAGGCCTAAACTCCTATCACTTCGCGGCCGCCGACTGACGCCCTGAAGCAGTTTTGCCTGCGGCAGCTTTTCGCGCCGGTGCCTTGGCGGCGGCCGTCTTTCGGCCGCCTTTAGCTCCGCGTGTGCGACCTCCGTCTTTGCCGAGGCCGAGCTCAACCGCCAGCGCGCGGCGCTTCTCCGAATAATTCGGCGCGGTCATCGGATAACCCGACGGCAATCCCCATTTGGTGCGATAGTCGTCGGGGGTCATCCCGTAACGTGTCATCAGATGGCGGCGCAGAAGCTTGAGCTTCTTTCCGTCCTCCAGGCATACGAGATAATCAGGCCGGATCGAGGCGCGTATGGATACTGCCGGAACCGGCGGCGGCGCCTCGGCCTCTGTTTCTGCGCTCAATGCTTTGAGAGTTGCATGAACATTCGAGATCAGGAGCGTCACGTCGCTGATCGCAACCGAATTATTCGATACAAACGCTGCCGCGATATCCGCAGTGAGCTCGACCAGATTTTCTGACATTATTCTCTCCCTTTATTCGCTCTCGCGACCCGACGCGGCTTCCGCTCAGTCGAGCAATTATCAGCAGATGCATCCCGAGTCATGAATAACCGAGCACATAGAGAGGAGGGGGAGGGAGAGTTCGGACCTGTTCTGCGGAATGCGGCTGATCGTGAAGGTTTGTGCGATTTGGCGAGTCAACCAAGTGATTGCATCATGTGTTCGCAATTCCTGTAGCAACGTCAGGTTGCGCCGGTCCGATAGTCGAAATAATTGCGCTTATCGCGTGCGACACGATTGAAGACCGCACATCAGAGTGACAACCGGCTCACCCGCATTTCAACTTGCTTGGTCCAGCACGCGCGGGCATAAGATCAATGTTGCAGCGCCGTTACCACGGTGTTGCATGATCGAAATACGATCGACTTCGACTGGTCGGCCGTCAGATTCATTGCATTGCTGCTCCTGCGAGCAGCCTCGCGCGTGATTTGCTGAGCGGCTCGGTCCATGTCCTCCTTCCTTGAAATGATCGAATATGATGGACGTCCCGCTCGATGTGGGACCCGCTCATGAACGACGCCGACAGCGACGGCGCCGCCGTGTCCGGTACCCCCTTTCGCGATCGATTGATCGACCGGCTGTTCCGATCCGAAGCGCCCCGGCTTGCGCGCTTCATTCGGCGCTCGGTCCCGAACCAAGATGAGGTGCATGATCTTGTTCAGGAGACCTTTGTCAGTTTCGTCGCGGCCCGGCCTCGCAGCCGATTGCACACACCGGAGGCCTATCTCCGAAGCATCGCGCGGCACCTCCTCTGGCGATCGAAGAGGGCGGCGGTCCGCTATCGCATCGTGCATCTTCCAATTGACGAGGCGAGGGACGCCCCAGTCGATGCGGAGCAGGAATGGATGATCGAAGCCTCCGATTTCATGCGGCGGTATGAGCAGGCGCTTGCCGAACTCCCGTCACAGACACGTGAGGTATTTCGGCTCCACCGTCAGGAAGACCTTACGTATCCGCAGATCGCGAAGGAACTCGGGATCAACGTTACTGCCGTAAAATATCATATGAGAAAGGCGATCCGCTATCTCGATCACAGGGTGAACACCGATGACTGAGCGCCGCCGCAACCCTTTCGAGAAGGACCAACTCCGGCGCGAAGCCGCCGACTGGTTCGTTCTTATGCGAAGCCCCGACGCAGAGAAGCACCGGGCCGACTTCGAACGCTGGATAGCGCGCGGCGCGCTCCATCGCGTAGCCTATAATCGCATCGCGGACCTCTATTCCGCCGGCAAGCGCGTTAACTGGGACAAACTCCCACCGCCGCGGCCCGTTCGGGGAACGGCCAAGCGAGCATGGATGGTCACTATGGGGATCGTCGCCATTGTCGGTTTCATCTTCTGGCGCTCGCTAGCCGCACCAGCCATCTACTCTCCGTCCGCCCAGGTCGTCGCTCAGCGCGGTGACGATGCAGGACAATTCTCGACACGCCTCGGTGAGATCCGGAAGGTGTCTCTTCCCGACGGATCGGCAATGATTGTCGATACCGACACGCTCGTCTCGATGAACTTCAGCCACTCCGAACGGCATCTTCGCCTCGAGCACGGCCGCGCTCGGTTCGAGGTCGCCCATGAACAGCGCCCTTTCGTCGTCGACGCTGGCGATACCGAGGTGATCGCTCGCGGTACCATATTCGATGTCGCGTATCGGGAAAATCGGACCGTCGATGTCCGTCTGCTTAGCGGCGCCGTGGATGTGAAGCTCAAAAGACCCTCGGTCTCGACCCGTCAAATCCGCCTCCATCCGGGGCAAGGGATTCGCCTTTCCGCAGAAGCGCCGGTGCAGTTCCTGCCGGAGGCCAACGCCCGCGACATTTTCACATGGCCGAGCGGCATGGTCGAATTTCGTCGCAAGCCGCTCGCCGACGTGATCGCTGAAGCGAACCGCTATGCGAGCACCAAGATCAGTCTCTCGGATCCCCGCTTGGGGTCCATCCCAGTTTCCGGCGTCTTTCGTATCGACGACCCGGAGAAGCTTGCGCGTCGCCTCGCGCAGCTGCTTGGCCTGCGTGTGAAGCGCACTGCGGGCCAGATCATTCTGTCACGCCCGACGGAATAATTTCTTCGCCAAAGTATCCTTCGACCCCGCGGGATACTCATACCTAGCCGGAGCGGGCCGACTCCCGCTTCCATCAAAATTGGGGGAAGTACCATGACTAGCCGCCTCGAAGCGGTGAGCATCCTGCTCGCCGCAACAACCTCGCTCGTGCCTTTTCAATCGGCCGTCGCGCAAACCACGTCGATCTCCGACTATGACCTGCCGGCGCAGGATCTTGAAACCTCGCTGAACGCAGTCGCCCGCATTTCCGGCGTGCAAATTCTGGTCGCGGCCGATGCCGTCGCCGGCCGCATCGCTCCTCCGCTGAAAGGCGAGTTCAATGCCGATCAGGCCGTCCGTGCGCTCCTGCAAGGCACTGGCGTTCACGTTCAGATTTCCGAGGGAGCAATCCTCGTCGGCGACACGCGATCCGAAGCGGATGATGCGCAGGGGGTCGACAATAATGCAGAAATCACCGTTACGGGTTCGCGCATCAAAGGAGCCCGGATCGCGTCGCCTGTTATCACCATCGATCGCAGCGAAGTCGAGCGAGCTGGCTTCGGCGACATGGGCGAGGCGCTGCGCGCGCTACCACAGAACTTCAGCGGAGGACAAAATCCGGGCGTTGGGAAAGGCGCGCGGTCAGGTTCCAACACGAACGACGATGTTACGGGCGGGTCTGCGGTCAATTTGCGCGGGCTCGGCGCTGACGCGACCCTCACGCTCCTTAATGGACACCGGCTCTCTTTCGGAGGTTCGGCACAAGGAATCGATATTTCGGCTATTCCGCCTGAGGCGATCGAACGCGTTGAAGTCATCCCCGACGGATCGTCGGCGCTCTATGGCTCGGACGCAGTCGCCGGCGTAGTGAACGTCATTCTCCGGCGGAAATTCACTGGCGTCACAGCGAGTGCACGCGTCGGAACTGCAACCGAGGGCGGGGGCACGTCCCAGCTCTACCAGATCGTGGGGGGCAGCGAATGGCAGGATGGCAATGTGCTGCTCGCATACAGCTATCGGAAGAATGACGAGGTCGAGGCGAGCCAACGTGATTATGCAGACTATCTCCCTGAACCGCACCCTCTGATCAAGGGGCAGCACGTCCGCTCGATCGTCGCCAGCGCTTCGCAGCAGCTCTTTTCCGATGTCCGCATTCAGCTCGACGCGACCTTCGCGGATCGGACGCTCAACAGCCGCTATAACACGAACAATATCCTCAGCGTCGCCCATACCAATGACCGCTCGTTTTCGGTCACTCCGTCGCTCGAAATTCCGATTTCCGACGAATGGTCGGTTTCGCTATCGGGCACTTATGCTCGCAGCCAGAACAACGGCTCGAGCGTTTCATCAACGCTGGAGGGCATTGAAATCCTTCGCGAAGATGTTTGCTACTGCAACGCGCTCAAGGCCGTCGAAGGCTATGCGGAAGGCGGATTGCTTTCGCTTCCGGGCGGGCGCGTCCGTGCGGTCATCGGCGCGGGATTTCGCCAGAATCGATACGAAGTTCGCTCTCAGTCTTCGGTAAGCGGTGGCACCCAACGTGACACCTACGCATTCGGAGAGCTCCAGATTCCGGTCATCTCAAACGTGAATGAGATCTCATTAGTCAGGGCTCTGACGATCACTTTCGCTGGTCGGTACGATCGCTACAACAACAGCGGCACCGTGACGACACCGAAAATCGGTGTCGTCTATAGCCCGTCATCATCGATTGATCTCAAATATTCCTGGGGCCGATCGTTCAAGGCGCCGGCTCTGGCGTCGATGTACGCAACGCAATATGCATTTCTCCTACCGCTGTTCTACTTCGGGGACACCACCTCTGATCCAACCTCGTCGGCGCTGTACCTTGCTGGCGGTTCCACTGCGTTGCGTCCGGAACGCGCGACGAGTTCCACCTGGACTGCCGTTTTCCATCCAACGTCACTTCAAGGTCTGACAGCCGAAGTATCTTATTTCAGGGTGAGGTACAAAGACAGGGTCTTAACGCCGATCGGCTTCTATCCTGACGCTCTCAGCCAGAACTATGCGAACTATGTGACGACAAATCCTAGTGCCGCCGAACTTCAGGAAGCCATCGCATATGGAGCAGATGGTCTTCTGAATTACACCGATGGGCCTTACGACCCGCAAAACGTTCTCTACCTCATCGACAACCGCAACACGAACGTCGCTGTTCAGAAGATCGAAGGCGTCGACGTCAACTTGTCCTATCGTCGTCCGCTTGGACAAGCGACGCTCATCACCACGTTCAACGGAAGCTGGCTTCGCAGTCGCCAAAAAAACGGCGAGAACTTCCCGTATTTCGATCTGGCCGGAACCGTCTGGAATCCGCCGCACTTTCGATCGCGAGCGAGCATCGGGATCCAAAGCCCTTCGGGCGAAGCGTTCGCCTATTTCAACTATATCGGCGGGGTCGAAGACCGGCGGACGGCGAAGCCGGTCGAAGGTCGCGCGATGTTCACCGTCGATTTGTCCATGGGTATCCGGGTGGCGGCCGAAGGCAGCGCATTGGATGGCTTGCGCCTTGGCATCACAGCGGAGAATCTTTTCAACAAGAAGCCACCCTATCTCGCCCCAGCGCCCTTCGCAGAGCCGTATGATTCGACCAACTATTCGCCGATCGGTCGTTTCGTGGCACTGACCATTTCAAAGATGTTCTAATGGCTGGCCCATTGCTGGAAGGCATCGCGTGCCTCATCACGCGCGGTTTCCTCGCGGCTACGATTTCGGTCGTAGCCGCGCAGGGGGCTCTCGCCGGGGCCTCTGACACCGTGCCCCTTGTCGCCACAGATCCGTATCAGGACGAATGCGAAGCAATTATTCCCCAACAAGCTTCGGCTTTGCCGACCCGAAACGTCCAGCTTGATGATCTGGGTCATATCCGCGACTTCGGCGGGATGGACACGTCCGAGGCTGAACCGGCGGGCTTCTCCGTGGATCCCGCGGGCCGGTTCCTCGCGGTCCAGGTCCGACAGGCGGATTCCGCCTCGAACAGCTACTGCCAGGCGCTGTTGGTCTATGATCTTCTGAACCAAAGCGGTCCGCCGCTGGTTCTGGACACAGGCGGCGAATTTGTCCGGCGGTCCTTCACCGTTTACGGACTGCACGGCTTCCCCACCGGAACTCCCGAGCCACTGACACCAAAATGGTCGACGGATGGAAGCCAACTCGCCTTTCTGAAGAGGGATGCCGGCATCACGCGGCTGTACGTTATGACCGTTCGCGACGGATCCGCTCATGCCGTCTCGGATTCAGGCGGAGACGTCGTCGAGTTCGAATGGAGTTCAGCCGGAACCTTGACATATTCGCAAGCCGAAGATCTCGCCGCCGCGCGACAAAAAGTCGCAGCCGAGGGACGTTCCGGTCATCGCTTCGATGAACGATTCTGGACCGTCGCAGAATTGACGCCCTATCCGCGCAATTCCATCCAAAATGTCGAGCACACCGCAGTATTTCAGGGCGACGGCGTCGACACGCAACCGCTGCCCAACCTCCATGCTCAACCAGATGCGACCGGCGGCGAGACCGTCAGTTCTATTCTCAACCTCGAGATCGTCGAGGCGGCCGGTCAGGGGCTGGTACTGCGCGTCGCAGATAAGCTCATTCATTGCCCCTTCGAGGAATGCGCGCAGGTCAGTGCCGCCTGGAAAATTCCGAACGAAAAAGCTGTCATCTTTATGCGCCGCGAGGGCTTCGCCGCCGCGCAGACCGGCATCTATCGGTGGAGAATTGATAGCGCCACGCTCCAAAGAATACTGGTGACGGACGACGCGATCCTTGGCTGCGACATTCAAGTCCGTCTGATTTGCGCGCACGAAAGCTCCCGCCGACCGCGGGATATTGTCGAAGTTGACTGGGACACGGGCGTGCTGCGACCGCTCGTCGATCTCAATCCGGAATGGTCGGCGTTGAAGCTAGGCTCGGTGACTCGGCTATATTGGCACAACAAATTTGGGATAGAGACGTTCGGAGACCTCGTATTGCCGCCTGGCCTAGATTCTTCCTCCAAGCTTCCGCTCGTCATCGTGCAATATAACAGCCGGGGGTTCCTTCGAGGTGGGACCGGCGACGAATATCCGATTCAGGCGATCGCCGCTGCCGGCTTCGCGGTCCTGAGCTTCAACCGGCCGCTTGAATACCAAACGGCGATGCAGCGTGCCGGTCGCAAATTCTCGCAACGCAATGCAATCATTCGCTGGACCGATCGGGAAAGTGTGCACGACTCTTTGCTCGAAGGTATTAAACTTGCTCGCATGACGGCACCGGTCGACCAGAACCGCATCGCCGTAACTGGGCTAAGCGATGGAGCATCAACTGCAACCTATGCACTTATCCATTCGAATGTCTTCTCGCTCGCGCTTTTGAGCTCATGCTGCGAGGACCCCGAAATACTGGAGACCAACGTCGGCCCGGCCTATTTGAATCACATTCGCCGCAGCGGATATCCACTTCCTTGGGAACGCCATAGAGCTAGCTGGCAACGCGTCAGTCTGGCGATGAACGCGAAGAGCATTTGCGCCAAGATCATCATTCAAAGCGCAGATCGTGAAGCGCGGTTGGCGCTGGCCTCGCTCCGGGAATTGAAGCGTCATAGCCGCGACGTCGCTATGTACGTCTTTCCAGACGAATACCACGTGAAGTGGCAGCCTGTGCACCGCCGCGCGGTTTATGTGCGGTCGCTCGAGGAATTACAGTCGTGGAAACATTCCGCGCCCCTTAAATGTCCTAGCTGAACTATAGCGATGCTGCGCACCAAGCTTCGACATCGCAAAGGCGTAAAATGCGGCCGACGTGTTGCGATTGAAAGGACAGGTCATCGCGAAGCGCCTGATCGAGCGCGGTACGATCAAGGATGCCTGCTGCGCTCATCAAGCCATCCATCAGCATTTCCTGGATTTCAGTCCTACGGGTGCGCAATAATTGCATCTGAAATTGCCCGAGGCCCCCTTTTGAAACCCGCCAGGTAATTTTTCTCGGAAGATCCGCTTCGAACGCCAATCGCGCAATCAATCTATTGCGGCCTCGTCCGATCCAGAGCCAGGTTGGAATTCTCAGGCAAGTTTCCACGAGCGGTTGCGAAAGAAGCGGGAATACGCCTTTCAACACGTCGGAACGGCGATATCCGTTCATATTGTAGGTGCTGTTATAGAGAGCATGGACATGCTCCACTTTGCCGGGAAGTGGCATATTCTGCGGCGAAGGCCAAGGGAGACCCCCGGTCAACTCCAAAGATTTCGTGTCCGCCGACAGAAAGTCTCGGCTGGTAAACCAGTCACTATGTTTCTTTCCTCTGATACCCTTTTTCATCCCCTTCCATGCAATGTCCCAGATATTGCACTGGGCGGCGCGAGCGACCTGGAAGGCGGTCGATATAAAGCCCGGGCTTAGGGATAGGCATCGAAGGGCGTCGGCTGCGGGGCTTGAGCTTTGAAGATGACAGAATACCGCATCCCCTCCTTGTCCGTTCAAGAAGGTTCCCATTGACCTTGCAGACGCGAGATCGAGAGAAACACGGTCTGTCTCCTGAACGAACGATCTCGAGTGCGGCCGCGGTAGCTGCGGTCGGGTGGCGCGATGGATATCCACGTTGGCTAAGTCAGGCTCGCCTTCACCCAGTGGGATCTGAAGATGATCGGCGACGCACCGCGCGAAGCCGCGTTCGTCCGCGTCGCTTCCCTCGTCGAAAATCGTCACAGCGCATAGCTCGGACTTGCTCTTTGATGCAGCCGCGGAAATGATGGAAGAGTCGAGTCCTCCTGACAAATCGATCGCGCAGCGCGCTTCTGGACCCATCGCAGCTCCAACGCATCGATGGACCTCCCGGCGAACAAGCTCCACGGCTTCGGCGGGGTCTGCAATCGCCGCCTTACTGTCGGCAAATTGCCAGGGGTCCCAGCAAAAGCTAGTGGACAATTGTGATTTTCGTTCGAATCTAATGGCTTCTCCACACCGGATCTCACCGACACCAGCCATGCATGTTGAAGACATGCTGAGATTGTCCCAAATGAGGTGCCGTCCCACGGCCTCCCAGTCTATCGCACGGCGTCGGTTCGCTGCCTTCAGCACCAACGCAGCGTCGGAGGCGATTATAAGGGTCCCGGCCACTTCAGCGAAATAAGCGTTCAGCGCGCCGAAGGGCGATCGCTCGCAAATGAGTTGATGATCGCTCGTTTCGCATAGAGCGACAAAGGATCCCCAGAACTCCTTGTTCAAATGACCGTCGCGAAATGCCGCGCTCACCTGTTCGGCGCTCTCCGGCCGACCGTCAAATGCTCGGGCAGGAACATGGCGACAATGAACGTCGCCGATGATCACACCTGCCGGGTCGCAAAGACGGTGCGTTTCATATCTGGTGCCGACGTACACAACCAGCTGATGGGAACGGAAAACCTCGTCAAGGCCCGCCGCCCTAGCGAGATTGTCGGCGCGCCCGAGTATCTCCGCTGCCGCAGCAGCATGGTATATTGCCATGAAATCCTCGCTCATCCTACTGCCCGGATTGGCTGAAACGACGCGATGACTTCGATCGTATCGTTCAGAACCAGATCACCATCCTGGAGCCAGCAATGAGCATGAAATGGATTTAGGCGGACCCCGAATACCAGCGTACTCGCATGTCCACCGCCGGCAAGGAGCCGCTGGAGTGCAATAGCTCGAAGAAGGCAGCGATCCTTCCCGACCATGGTCCGCTCGACATATTCGAAAGCAGCGATAAGATCGCTTCGCTCAGCAGGGCTACCCGGATTTCTTTTGGCAAATCGGTTGTTCCGTTCGACTTTGCAGAGCAGCAAGTCGAAGCTGCAAATGGAAAGTGCTATCCTTGCGGCCAGTAGCGAAAATAGTGCTGAGGCCAGCTGACGCCGGGTTGGCGCGCCGAGAACATACTCGGCCGACTGCTCGCGTGCCGCATTGATTCTCGGGCGGCTCCTGCTGTGGGCAGGTGCTCGTGTTTCTCCGGACCAACCCAAAGACCTCAGCCTATTTTGAAGGTTCGGATGAAGCGTTTCGAACTCGCCTCGGATCACGGCGCGACCAGTGGCGGCCGTAAGGCGCAGATATCGGTTCGAGCGAACATCGAGGAAAATCGTCTGTCCGTCGATCTCACAGCTCGAAACCCATGTTGGCAGCATACCGGTTGCCCCCAGATAATAGCGGGCCGGAACAAGCATAATCCCGACCCGCTAATATTCAGTCGGTGACAATTCCGATCTGCTTGCGCGGCTGCACGCCGTCCGGCAGTATGCCGTCGTTCGAGCCGTGGGTTTCCGCCGTCACCGCGCCCAGATCGATCAGCTCGTCGTCACGATGTTCCAGTTCCTTTTTCATGACTTCTCTCCTTCTGCCGCACTATGCGGCAGTCCAAGGATGGAAAGCCCCAGCCATATATCCAAACTTATATGGTCCCGATCTGAACCCATATATGCAGGCGCGGGCAACGGCCGACGCCCGGCCTTATCGCCGATCAATCTTCTCGGGCGAGTTCGGCCAAGATTCCAGGAAGATGGCGCAGGCGCCGACGATGATAAGCAATCAGTGACCTCCGGAACGATGCGCGCTCGCCACGTCGAAATTGTCGTTCACATTGTATGAACTCCCGGTCGATTCCCAACATGCAGCGCGCTTCCGCACGTCGAATCCGACGCATCCGGTCGTTGAGCGACCGGACATTGACAAGCAGGACATGATTCCCGGTTCGAGCGACCACCTCCTCGAACAACCTGTCGATTGGAGGGATGAGATTGCCGTTTTCGTCGGGCGCGCCGATCGGCAGCGCGCCGCCGGCTTCCCACCCGAAGGCTGCGAGAACCAGTAGCTGGGTCGCGCCATAGAGATCACGTACCTTGCTCTCGGTAAGCACGGGCTGGACAAAGCCGCCGGTCGTCGGCATCTCCAATATGCCCTCTCCGACGAGCCGCAGTAGCGCTTCGCGGACCGGCGTCGCGCTGCTAAGATAGCGATCGTGGAAAGCGCCGATTCTCAGGCGCCCGTATCCGAGATCGCCATCGACCAAGTCCCGCTTAAGCGCGGCATAAACCCGATCGCTCATTTCGTGGTCCGCTGGCATGATGCCGTTCCCCGGGCGATCGGGGCCTTAGCCGGCCGCGGTCGCAGTGAGTCCTACCCGCGCGCAGCGCGGTAACGCTATCAGCATTTTTCCGTTCAGAAGCCAATGCAATGAAATTTGGTCTCATATCGCGACCAATCCACCGAATTGCGGGATTAGGCTGGTGCTTTCCGCGTCATTGCGCGTCGCACATCTGCTCCGCGTTCCCGAAACTGTAGCCGAGCTCTCGCAGAAGACGATCCATCTCCAGCAAGATATCCTCCATAGCCTGCATTCCTGCCGGCGTGAGTTCGATACCGAGCATCCGCTTGTCCTTCAGATGGCTATACCGGACGACGAAGCCGCGCGCTGTCAGCTTCTCGATATAGCGCAACCCGGTCGTCTGCGGGACGTCCGCAGCAATGCACGCGTTCGTCACGGTTGTGCGGATGCCGCGCTGCGATGCGACATAGAGATCGAGCATCATGTCCCAGATCGGATCCGCAAACAGATCGCCCGCGGCCGACGCGAACTTGGGTCGCGCGCGTCGCAACCGGTATGCCGCCTGGCTAAGCCGGGCGAGTGTTTCAGAGTCTGGCTTGTCCATCAAATGTCTCCAGGATCTGTACGGATGGCACGCCGCTGCCAGCTCCACGCGACTTCTGGAAAACCCGCGCGCTTGCGGCGGTCGTGTCGGAGAATGCCTACCGCCAGGATCACGATCATCGGATAAGAGATCTTCCCGACTATCCACCAATAAGCGACGGGCAGGACATTGCTATTATAGGCGCTGGCACCATGCGACGCGACAGCGACCATTTGAAAAGCAGCGAGCCACATCGGCCAGAAGCGGTCGGCAAATAATGCAATAGCGCACAGCACCACGAATAGCCCGAAATCGATCACCAAGAGTTCCCATTGAACTCCTTGGAATGTCGCACCATTCACGCCGGCGCACATCGTCGTCACCATCGCGATGACCAAGGCCGCAGCAGCGAGCCGTTCGGGTGCTCCTCCTCGCCACTGGGCATAGCCAGCCGCGAGGAGGAGCAAGATCACAAAAATCATTATGATGATCATGGCACCGTAGGCCACACCTGTGCCAATAGCTTCATGCTGCAAGGCCGATCGGACCCGATGCGCGGGCGCTTGGACGCTTGATCACGTCACCGAACGCTTCCGGGTCGATCCCAAGCTTTGCGGCCATCACCTCTAGCTGGCGATGACCTTCTGCCATATGGCCGATCGCGCCGGTCACCGAAAGCTGTGCATTGCTGATCGCAGAAAGAATCTGATGGCCGGCGAGCGGTGACAGATTCTCCCGCGCTTGCGCTGCGACCACAGCGGTCGCTAGACGGCCACCCTCCGAGAAGAGGCGCTGCAAAAGCTGTTCGTAGCCGACGAGTGCGGCCACCAGTTCCGTAACGTGCGCGTCCGGCGCCTCGGCACTACTGGAGAAGCCGGGAAAGGACGTCGAGCCCGACGACGAGCATGCCGAAACCGACGGCGAGTGAGATGAAGATCTGAGCGATCCAGGCAAAGCGGAAGAATGGGTTGATGTCATTTACGGGGACTCCCTTGGTTCGAAAAGGAAGGAAGCCCGCCAAAGAGATTGGCCTTGCTTCCGGCACCCGGAATGTCATTTGACTGCTGTCGCCAGCTACCCCTGTAGATTCATACTCCAGTTTCCGGGGGTCGGATTGGCGCCCCTCATAGGCATGAAGCATCTCTGCCGCATGTCTGCGATTGCGAGCTCCAAGGAGCGCGATGGTCTCACTGATATAGGTATCGACGGTCCCGACGCTGAGGCCGAGCTCCAACGCGATCTCTTTCGAGGTTCGACGGCGGTAGACCAGCCGAAGGCACTCGCGTTGGCGAGGGCTTAGTCGATCAATAGCCTCGAGCGCTGGGGAGGGGACCGCGCTACCAGTCGCCATCACCGGGCTTGCCGCCAGCTGTAAGTGAGCCCGTGATTCCAGGCAATTCGAGCCTCCACAGTGTTACATTTACAGACTGCAGACCGAGCCTACGGGTCCGGTCGCACGCTTGTCCGCGCCGTTCGGCACGAACATTTCAAGTCTCAGGCTGGCACTGAAACTTTGCGACCGTAATTCGTAACCATGTATTTTGAAACAAAAATGTCGCATAATTGATAGCGATTTCATGCATTCCGCCGCCGCGCCCAAGAAGCGACGGATTTTCGGGTTACTGAAGCGGCGGAACCAGATAGAAGAGAATGGCTGATTTGGGCTGGTTGGGAAGGGGAATGGCGTCAGCCGACCCACCACGAACGACCTTGGCGGAAATTCTGTGTATCGGCAACAATTGGACCGTCAGGTTCGTCGGCGACATAGGGTGACGCGAAACGACGAGCCGCAATCCCCGCGCGATGGATTGCGCCGGCCACGCGTCCGCGCGTTTCGAGCAACTGCTCGAGCCAAATGAGATCATCGAGCATCTCGACAACGCCGCGTCCGGCGAGGCTGTAATAGATGCATCGCTGAAAATCGTTCCCGACGGAGTTGCTGAGGATCGCCGTGAGCTTTCGCTTCCCGCCGATTTCGCCTTCATGTGTCCAGGCCACCGCCTCGCGCAGTGTGCGAACCGAGTAATAGGCGTCCTCGACGTGCATGCCCAAGGCAGCGTTCGCGATCATCCGGCGCGACGGGCGATTCTCGCTATCGAGAGCCGCATCCTGCAGCGTTACGTCCAGATCGAACGGATCCAGCAATAAGGTCGATAGGTCGGTCATTCGGTTTCTCCTGCGCGAAAACATAATATGAACATTGCATCTTCAAACTCAAGGCAGATTTGCATCACATCGGCCTTCCCCATTTGCGCAAGGGACCGCTTCTCCGCCGCGCGCGCGATCTGCAGGGCCCTGTTCTCGTTTCGGCCAACGCTTTTTCGTGCTGGTCGGCGCGCCAAGGTTGGCGTGAATCGAAAGGGTGACCACTAACCAGTTCGCAAATGCGCGAGGGCTCGCCGCTCTCTGCCTTGATGGTGCGGGGTTCAGCGCGATGACCGCCTATAGCACTTTGCTGCGGGAATCCGAGGGTCGCGAACTGGCTCGATGGCTTCGACGCACCTGCCTGGTTTTACACGCCACTTCTGGATGCCGCCAATCTTGCGCGCCGGAGAGCGCTGCGTTTAGGCGGCACCCCCGAAATCTATCCGCAGCTGCACGAATGGTTTCTCACCACGCGGCACCTGGGCTGATGGGCCGGGGCACCTCCTGTTCCTGCACCGGGCTTTCGGCATCTACGAGACGGAGAGTCGCTTCGGTCCTGCTCTGACCGATGGTTTCGTCGCCGTGCCGACGCGCGTCGTCGCGGAGCAGCATGCCCACGGGGTGATTTGGCCAAGCATGTGACGATTAAAGATGGTTGCGCCCGGTTCGATCATATCAACGCGATTGTCGATCTCACCGAGGCTGCAGCGACTGAATGGGTGGAAGCCACGGTCCGGACAGCCGTGTTGGTGTGAGCTACAGGTATGTCCATCAGAAGCGGAATCTCACCGCTTATATCTCGAACGATCAGCGGTATGTCGATCGAGATCAGCGATCATGTCGGCGAAGCGTTAGTCAGTGCCGGAATTGATCTGAGCGATCTCGAGTTCGAATAGGCTGGTGCGACACCGACGGCGCGTCACTGCACGTCACTTCAGACCTGTCGGCGCCGGCTGCCATGACCGGTCCTGCACCTTCTCGGGCGGTCATGTGGCGACCTCGCTCGCCTAAGCCGCTAACGGCCCCGGAGCTACCCCGAAGACTCTTCGTATAGCCCGCTCGCGAGCATCGGCCCAGCACATATATGCGCCCGAGCAGCTGGAACAGACCCGATAGCTCCGCGCAGCGCAAGCCCGCTGGATCGCGACGGAGGATATTGCGGCGCCGAATTGGAAGGTCTGCTGTTGCTGCTATGGCAAGGCTGGCATCCATTATGCTCGAGAGCCGTCACCGGAAATCCTGAAACCGTCCGGCTGATCCGGCATTCTCCTCGATCGCAACTGCCAGCCAGTTCGCCGGCGCTGACAGCACAGCCTCAGCCATACAGCCTCGGCCATCATGGGGCGGCACGGGAAAGGGGAGCGGGAGAAGACTGGGAGACCAATCGGTCAACGAGAGCCGCATCTCCGGCGCTCGCCCCTTCTCCTGGAGAAATTCGATGCTCAATCCTGTCGCCGGCGAAGCGGGCGCAGCCGCGAATGCCGCTGCTCTGGTTCCTGAGACGCGGCGAAGTGCGTTTCTGCCCAAGCTCTTCGGCAAACGCCTCGTCCTTATTGGCGAAAACACCGTCTATAATTTCATGGGCTGGTTATGCCCTGACTATCTGGGCGGCTTTTGGAATTTTTATGAGCACGCCGACAAGCCGCTCTACCTCGCGCCGACATCCGCGCTGCGCTACCGGATCATTTGCCGGACCAACGGCTATGACGACGAAGTGAGTGCGGATGCCGGCGGCATCATCGCAACGCTGTTCGCCTTTTCGCACCTGTCGTTCCGATATCGCGTCGAGGAGCTCTCCGAAGGCTTCCATCGACTTCGTGACTTTGCTGGTGACCACCCCGAGGCCGCGCAAATCTTCGCGGCGATCGACTGAACTCGCCGACCGCGCCGAGGCCGAGAACGGTCAGTCCCCAGCGGTAAAAGGAGATCACGCGTGCCGGACCATTTGAAGAGCCTCGCCCCCGAAGGCGCCATCTGCTAATTTCGCGGCTACCATCGATTTCTCTCAAACTTCTGGTTAGCTCGATCCCGCTCGCGGGCGCTATCTATCCATCCGTCGAAAACGCCTGCCAAGCAGCAAAGACGCTCGACGCAAGAGAGCGTGACGCCTTTTGGTACTGAAGCCCCGGCGAGGCCAAACTCCTCGACCGGCGCTTGTTTTTGCGCGCCGATTGGAAACGGTGAAGCTGTCGATCACGCGCGATCTTGTCGCCACGAAATTCGCGCACGGGACTATCCTCGCCGCGAGACTGGAAGGAACCGGCGACCGCGCTTTGGCGGAAGGAAATGAGTGGGGCGATGTCTATTGGGGCGTCTACCGCTGCCGCGGCGAGACTAATCTTGTCCGCCTACTTATGGAGCGCCGCGCTTTGAATCGCGGTCCCGAGAGCGGATAACCGAATAGCAGCAATTTCGAGGTTCCTGCACAAACAGGGCTTTCGTATTGTTTGAGCACAGTCTAGCGGAACCACAGGAGCCTCAACATATCAGGAATGGAGAAATCCCATGTCAGAAGCCGATACGAATAGCGAACTTGTCACGCTGACCGCAGATATTGTTGCCGCGCATGTCAGCAACAATAGCGTTGCGATCTCGGACCTTTCGATCCTGATCAACAGTGTTCATGCCGCGCTTTCGGGCCTCAACACAAAGCCGGTTGTCGAAGAGAAACTGGAGCCGGCAGTGTCCATTCGCGCTTCGGTCAAGCCCGATTACATTGTGTGCCTTGAAGACGGCAAGAAGCTCAAGATGCTTCGCCGTCACCTGATGACCCACTATAATATGACACCTGACGACTATCGTGCGAAATGGGGTTTGCCCGCAGACTATCCGATGGTCGCACCGAACTACGCCGAAAAGCGCCGCGCGCTGGCCAAGGAAATCGGCCTTGGCACCAAGGGGCGGGGCGGTGGCCGCAAGGCGAAACCGGCGCGTAAGGTGGCGCGCTAGAATTCGCTGGTTTGGCTACGCGGCGGCGATCGTTGCAGCCGCGCGACCACCTCTTGCCATTCGGCACCGCTCTGGGGTCCGAACGCGATCGTCGGTTGCTCATCCGTTGCCTCAAGCAGGCCAGACCAGCGCCCGACGGGGCCGCTGCATCCCGAACTACGCAGCAGCAGGAGCATGTCATGAGTCGCTATGATCTCGAAGCCAAGGCCGAACAGCCCGCCGTCATCGGATGGGATCGGCCGCTCCAGACATACTCTGCGCAGGTCTTCACCCGCACCAAAGCGAAGCCGAAGGAAGGCGAAGCGACGATCTGGCTCGGAACCGTGCCCGGAGAGCTCCCGAGGCCGCGATCGCTGTCGTCGCTCCGTATGCCGCGGTACCCGAAGGCTTGGCCGGCCAGCTACGCGAAGACAGACGTGCTTGGGGGTGAGACGGACGGTATAGGCCCGCGGAACGTCAAACGAACGATTTTACGCCCAAGCTAGTGATTGACTGCACTCGGCTAAAGGGCTCGCCAAGGGAAGGGACAGCCTATGGAAGGGCCTTCGGTAAACTGGCTGCAGAGAATGCGCTCGACAGGCTGATGGCGATCGCGAGATCGGACACGGGGGCAGACCCGCCGTGCCGCTAATTTCCTGCTCGCCAGGTGGAACGGCGACGATTGCCGCCACTTCCCCCGATCGCGGGCCTCTTCGGGGTCAATACGAGGGTCGCCACACATATCACAGCGATCATCGGCTTCCTTAGTCAACACTAAGGTGCGGTCTATCCGGATGCCTTCGGCCGCAAGGCCGAGATGATCGATCCAGTGGCGCGCTGGCGAGACTTCGGCGACTGATCGCAAATGCCCCTGGCCGCCTTCCGGAAGCATCGTATCCTCGCTATCTGTGGTCTTGCGCGCTATAATAGCATTATGGACGAGCTTGATCCCCATACGCTCCGTGTTGCGGCTTCGCTCGTGCGCAAGCGCATCGGCACGTTGAAGCTCGATCCGCGTATGGATGGATTGCAGCGCCTCGGTGCTCAGCGCACCCTGGCCCAGCTCGCAACCGACCTCGAAATATCGGCCGATCATGTTGGACCTCCCCGCGCAATCCGGCGGACAATGCGGCAACAGCCCAAAAAGCGGTCCTGAAAGCAGCCTCTTCGTCCCGAGCGGGTAGCGCGATCACGTCCGTTTGACGCCTCGCTGCACAGGGCCAAACCAGACGCCAGTAGGCGCGCCCTGCCCTGTTCAACACGTTCCGACATCAAGAGCGCCGATAGAGAGAAAGGTGGGTCTTTTCCCCTGTGCTTGTGATTATTGGTCGTTGTCATGACCGTGCCTTCGCAGACGCCTCGCCAATGTTCAGGCAAGCAATCCGTTCCAGGCGGGGCCCGTAGCTCAAATGGTAGAGCTGGCCGCTCATTACGGCTAGGTTGCAGGTTCAAGTCCTGTCGGGCTCACCAAACATTTTCACGAGAAAAATCACTGATAGCCAAGCGTGGCTCCAGACGGCCTATCCCGGAGATTCCAGGAGGGACAAAGATTGGGTTCCCGAAAGGAATTCCCGAGTCCGTGAGTTTGCTCCTTCGAGCCTTACGACGACGAAGCACCGGTAGGCATAACCCTGATCTTGACTGGCATCCTCCTGACTAGTTATATGACTAGTTAGGAGGATGCAGATGAAAAGTTGGTCCGTTCAAGACGCAAAAGCGAGGTTCAGCGAAATGCTCGATGCCTGTGCAGAACATGGTCCGCAGCTCGTCACCAAGCGAGGAATCGAGGCCGCGGTTCTCGTGCCCGCCAAGGAATGGCGGCGCCTTCAGGCGCACGCACGGCCGACCCTCAAGGATCTGCTGCTTTCGCCCACCGCACGCGGCGAACTTACCCTCCCGCGCCGAGGCCAATATGCGCGTCGCAGCCCTCCGAGCTTCTGATGTTTCTCGTCGATACTAACATCGTGTCCGAGCTTCGACGCGCGCGTCCGCACGGCGCCGTGCTGGCCTGGATCGAGGCACAGGATGACGCAAAGCTCCACATCTCCACGGTAACCCTCTTCGAGATCCAGGCCGGCATCGAGATCACGCGCGCCCGCGATCCGAAGCGAGCCGCCGAGATCGAAGATTGGGCCGATCAGCTCGCAGCCGTATGGAACATCCTTCCCATCGACGCGGCCGTCTCCCGGCTGGGAGCAAGATTCATGCACGGCCGCAGCGACAGCCTCTACGAAGACGCTTTGATCGCAGCCACGGCGCATGTCCACGGGCTCATAGTCGCAACGCGCAATCTTGCCGACTTCGAAGCATTCGACGTGCCCTTGTTCAATCCGTTCGACGGCACGCGCGTTGGATAGACGCCGGCTGCCGTTTTTGAATATCTCGGCACCGCTCCCGCCGGAACGATCCGCACCCTTACCGAGGAACGCGATGCCATTAGGCAATCGGCCTTCGCCGATGATTTTTCGGTCACGAACGCCGAGGGCACGACCGAGCTGACCGGTTGTAACGGAAAATACACGTTCGTCGCCGCCGGTGGCGGCGACCATCGCCTCGAGAGTAATCGCTACGGCAAGCCGTGGTCGACAAACCTCGTCGGCCTCGGCGACATCCTCTTCGGTGACGCCATCACATGCCTCGCGGTAATTCCACGCGATGCACTTGTCTGCACCTCCTGCCCCCTCCGCTGATCGTCCCGTACGATAGCTCCTCTTACCCGTCGAGGGGCCGCAGAAGATGCGCATGACGAGGCTCGTCCTCGGCAACGGCGATCACCAGTCCGGTAGCAACGAGCCGGGAGCGATCCGACGATTTGCTCCACGCGCCACCGGTTCATCCAGAGAAGCTCAGGATCTGGCGTCGCTGCTTCAGCGCCACTGACGGTGAGGTGCTGCTGATCTACGATGGCACGCCCATCAGCAGCTATTCCTACCGGATCCGGCTCGATGGCCGCGGCGCTTGGACAGGCCATGACGATAACTGCGGGCACGAAGTCGCCTCCTGCAAACTCGCGTGGAGCCGCCGCGAGATCTTCCACAACGTCCTTAGCGCGCTGGATCAGCCAGCATAGCCCGGCGGCCTCCGACCGCCGTCTCCCACTTCGACCCATGACGCCCCGAGGCCGCGTGCGCGGCCATCGGATGGGGCGCGTGCCGCGCCACTCGGCCGAACGGCCGAGGAGGGAAGGGGGAGCGGGGAGGTTGGCTCGAACACGGTGTTTGGGCTAGCTTTCAGGAGTAAGTTCCATGAATATTGGTTCGATCAAGAAGAACGACGATGGCATTTTCGTCGGCCGCATCACCACGCTTACCATCGCGATCACGATCGCCCTTCGCGAGCTCCATTCGTTGAATCCGCGGGCGCCGAAATATGAGGTGATGGCGCTGTCGCAGTCGCGCGCGTGGGTGCGGGTCGGTGCGCTCTTCGAGCTGTTCTCGACCAAGGACGGCTCGGCCTTCCTCAACGGCAATATCGAGGATCCGAGCCTTGCGGTGCCGCTCTACCTGTCCGCCTTCCAGCAGGACGACGGCAGCTACAACCTCGTCTGGTCGCGTCCGACCCGTCGCCGCGATCTCGCTGCCGAAATGGCGCCGAAGGCCGATGAAGGCCTGCCGCCGCTGCCGGGTGCCGATGAAGCGCCGGCCGAGCCCCAAGATGGTCTTGGCCAGTCCTCCGCCGGCCACGCGTTCGGTAAGCCGCAGCCCGATCCGGTGACCGGGGTCGGCGGCGAGCCGGAAAATCAGATGGACGACGCCTCGGCGTCCGATCGCGCCGGCCGCCAGCAGCGCAAGCAGAAGGCGACCGAACCGGCCTGAGCCAATCCCAACGGCGCCCCCGCCGCGCCCTGCCACCCGGGCGCGGCACCCTTGCAGGGCTCGCTTCGCAACGCCGCGAAGCGGGCCCTGTCTTCTTTCCACGCCAAAGGAGCTCCCGATGAGTCCGTCCCTGATCCAACGGCTTGCCCATGCCCGGCGCGCTTATGCTGCTCTTGAAAGCTTCGCTCGGCGCCGCGCGCGCTTTCTCGAAGCTCTCGACCTCGACGCGCTCGCAAAGGACGACAGCCGAATGCTCGAAGCCGAAACCGACCGTCTCATGCTGACGCTCGCCGAGGCGTGGCTGTTCGTCGACCATATCGAACAGCAGATCGCGGAAGCCCGTGAGGACGGAGAGAAACACGCTGTGTCAATCGGACCCGACATCGAACAGCCCCAGACTACACCCGCCGACGCGGAGCGCTGATCATAGTCACGCGGGCGCCAAGAGTCTCGCGGCCTCCGATTGCGTAACTCGGACGCTGACCGTCAAGGACCGTCCTTGAACCTGCGACTTCGGCGCGGGGTCGCCGCGACGTTGGTACTCGCCGCTCGCTCGCTGCGGGGCGGACCGCCTACGAACGCCCACGCCTTTTCCTTGTGCTTGGCCCCCGACCGCTCGTTCTCGCCAGGCCCTTCCGCCGCGCAGGCCCGGCATAGCCATTCGAGTCTTTGATGGAGCCCACCATCGCGGATGACCGGCTCGCCGGCGTCGCACGAGATTCGCGCCGGATCGCTCAAGGGTGCCGAAGACAGCGATCTCCGCCGCGGCTCCGTCCCTGCCGGTCCGGCACGCTGTCCACGCGAAGCGTCCTTTCGCTTCGCCGCCGGACCACCCGCCTCGCGGGATGAAAGCTGCGTCCGCGCGGGCCCGCCGCAACCTGCAATTTTCCGCCCGTGTTGCCGGCCTGGCGGCCGACTGCCCGCACCACCCGAAAAATTGAGGTTTCCCCTCCCTCCACCGCGCTCGCGCGCGGTCCGTTCGGGTGCGTCCGTCCCTTGGCTGCGGATCGCAGGCCCTTTTCATCCCGGCGGGATCGGCCCGGCGGCGAAGCGAAAGGACTATTTCATGAACCATGTCATTCTCGGCGGTCGGATCACCTCGGAGATCACCACCTTCGGCACCGAGTCCAAGGGCGGCGCGAGCTTCACCCTTGTCACCAGCAAGCCGGTCATCCGCGATGGCGAGGTCCAGAAGGACCAGAACGGCTACACCGAAACCTACGACGAGTTTCACACCGTCAAAGTCTTCGGTGGACTCGCCCGATCGGTCGCCAAGCATAAGAAGAAAGGCGACAAGCTGATGATCGTCGGCGAGATCCGCCACTCGCGCAACGAGCGGGACGGCCGCACCTATTACAACACCGACATCGTCGCGAACGAAATCGAGTTCGTCTGATCCCTGACGGGCGGCCCTGCGCCGCCCTTTTTCTTTCGGAGACAAACGATGATCACATTTACCCTCATCGACGAGATGTCCGAGCCCGGCCGCGACATCGAAATCGTCAATCCCGCACTGGTGTGCCGCCTGCGCGCAGAGGCGGAGATGCTGGAGCCGCACGAGATCGCGGCCCTGCTCGCAGATGCCATCCTCGCAGCCGCTCTCGCGGCCCATACGCGCCGCTGGCAGGAGCAGCTTTACAGCGAAGCTAGCCCCGACGCGATCGTCGATCATGAATATCGCGACGAGATCGTCTGCGCATGGACCTTGATCGCCGTCGAAGCCCACGTCACCATTCCCTGAATAATCGCCTCACCGACAGGTCAGCCCGCTGACCTGTCGGTGCCCTCAAAGGAGCCGCTCCAAGATCATCGACGCCCATGAACATCTGCACCGCTCGCGCCGATAGAAACGACGATGTTCGCAGCACCTGCTATCACGCCGTAGAGCTCTACAACCTCCTCGACATCGACATCGACCTCACGATCGATGGCCACATGATCGAGGTCCGGCGAGGCATGCATCCTTATAATTTCGAACAGGGCTATGCGCGCGCAGTGCGGCGGGCCGCTGCCGGCAAGACCATGGACATCTAGCCCGGCGCCTTGCGTCCGGGCTTCTCCCGCCCTCTGGCCGGATGAGGGGGAGCGGGAGCCTTTCTCTGTGTCCACGCGATGAACGCGGGAGGTGCTGCTCCGGGCGGGCGGTGAGGCAAGTAGCGACCAGCCGCTATGCTGCACATGGGGGCATCCCGCCCCTCGGCAAGCTCGGGGCGGGTCTGCTCGCTAGGCCGGAGACCGCTCGCGGCGCGGCCACCAGCAAAGCTCGCGGAGCCAAGGTCATAGGCCTCGTCTCCGCCCGTTCGGGTTCCGATCCCCTTGCAGGGCTCCGCCAGAGACGATCGTTCATACCCATTATCTTCTGTGTCTGCCTAGTTTGGCATGCGGGGCGTCGTCCCGGTCAAGGATGAACGGTCCCCCCCAATTTTCTTGGGCCGCCACCGCCTGCGCTGCGCTTGCCGGCCGGCGACCCAAGAAAATCGGCTCCCCCGCTCGGCGTTAACCGGGGTCCGGCCCGAGGGCCGGCTTCCCGGTTAACGTCCCTGACCGGCCCGGCGACCGCATGCCCCCTAAGTGTCCTCATCGCGTGGATGAGAAAATCCAAATATTGGAGGTACTTATGTCCAAGGCATTTTCGAGTTTCGCCGACCTTGCGAGCTTCATCGCCAGCGAGACGGCCGATCACGACCGGAGCTCGACCTACGAGCACGCCTTCATCGAGTATGACGAGCGCGCGAAGCTCAGCCCGGTCGATGAAGCCGAGCAGCTCGACATGCCCGACTCCGAACAGTCGCGCGTCGCCGTCGAGATGGTGATGGAGACATTGTTCGATGTCTTCCGCGACACCCGGATGGAGCAGTTCGCGGCCGACCTAGCATGGGGCTTCTGCAACAGCTTCCAGGTCGTCGCCAAGCGCATCAACGATCGCGAAGACGATGCGGCGAAAGAGCTCGGCGAGCTCGCCCGCCACTTCGATCCGTCCGAAATCTACGCGGTCCAGCTCGAAGACGCCGAGCTGCTCTGCAAGACGCTCGAAGGGTGCCGCAAGGCGATGGAATGCATGCGCGCCCACGCCAGCGAGGTCTTCCGCGCCCAAACCGGTCGCCCCTTTGCGGCAGCCCGCGGAAGCAGCGTGTCGCACGGCGTCACCGCCTCGATGATCGACGCGCGCAACTATCAAGCGGAACGCGCCCGCGAGCGGCGCGAGCAATATGCGCCGGAGGGTCCGGTCGTCATCTTCTCGGGCGGGCAGGTGTGGGAAGACCACGAACTGCTCTGGGACGGGCTCGACTCGATCAAGGCCCGCATCCCCGAGATGATCCTCGCCACCACCGCCCAGACGAAAGGCTGCGATGCCATCGCACAGGCGTGGGCGGCGGCGCAGCGCGTCAACGTCATCCTCTTCCGCCTCGATCGGAGCCACGGAAACCGGGCTGCCTTCATCCGCAACGACAAGATGCTTAATCTGCGTCCGGTCGAGGCCGTCATCTGCGACGGTTCGGGTATCCAGAAGAACCTTGCCCAGAAACTGCGGCAAGCCCGCGTGCCGCTGCATATCGTCAAGCTTGAGCATCAGCGCAAGGTGACGGAGCGCTCGGAGCCCAACTACCGCGCACTCTACCCGAGTGAGCGGATCGCGCACCAGAACGAGCGGATGCGGAATACCCCCCGTCTCGACAATTGGAGCTGATCGCGAGCGAAGGGAGGTTCCGGCGCAAGCCGGGGCCTCTCTTCCTTTTTCTTTGCTGCCATTCGGTGCGTTGGGGGCATCGAACCCCCCACGCGCCGCCGCGCTGTGCCATCCCCGCCATCAGAAAAAGACCGCCGATGACCATGTTCATCAGCATCGAGACCGTCGCCGACACATTATGCAGCCTTCATGCAACGCTCCGCCCCGATCATCTCGACGCCTTCCTCGCGCTTCTTCGCGTGGAGGGCCAGCGGCACGATGCGCCGCTCCCTTCTTTTCCGCAGCGCTGCTCTCTCCCCCGGCTCGCTCGTGTGCCCCACGGACCCTTCGGTCCGCGCGCCGCTCGCATTGCCCGGGTCTCCCGACGAGAGGAAAAATATCACACTCTTCCCATTGTTTCAGACACCCGGGACCGCATCAAGGACGGCGGGGCCCCACCATTTTCTTTCGGCGGGTCGAGCATTGGCGCGCGCGGTCCGGCGAACGGCGGCCGCCAAAGAAAATCGTGACCCCCACCGCCGCTGCGCGGTCGCCGGCAAGCCGGCGATCCCTGACCCGGTCCCGGGCGCCCGAAAGGCAGGACCTGTCATTCAAGACAGGAGGAAATGATGACGATGATCTCAAGCAGCACTGCCGCCGACAATTCCGCCTTCGTCGCCGCGGTTCATGATGCCGAGCGCCGGGCGCAAAACAGCTACTTCGACCAGCACGTCATCCTCGACGACGAGCGCGGCTACATCACGATCGACGAAGGCGATTTCGGAACCTTGCCGATGCACCTGATCGACCGCATCGTCTATACGGTGGCAGGCGACGTTCCCGACGAATATTGACGCGCAGGGGAGGGGCGCCGCAAGGCGCCTCTCCCCCCTTTTTTGTGCCGGGATCATACGGGCACAGGGGCATCGAGCCCCCGTGCCCGTCGCGGCGTGTCCGGTCAGGCCGCGAGGCGCTTCTCGACTTCGTCCACGCCAAGCGACTTGATGCGCCCCAAGATGCTCCCGAGCCGCTTGGCATCGAGCTTCAGCAAACCGGCCTTCTCGATCGCCGCCACAGCTTGCTCGCGCTCGCGCTCTTCCAGCCTCAGCCGTCGTTCTTCGAGCTTCCGCTCATCCGCTTCGATTGCTGCGCGTTCCTGTTCCAATGTGCGTGCCATAATGGCCCTCTTCGTTCACGCTGATCGGGCTGCGAACCGCGTCTTCATAGCGGACTGACGATCGGGTCGAAAGAGGGCAGGCGGCGAGCCCTGCGGATGACCTATGTGAACCGCGCACCCGCTCGGCAGAGGCGGACTACGGGCCGTTCCTTGGCCTCGTCTCGCCCGCCGCCCCGTCGTTTGACAAGGTCGATGATCTGCCATGGACTGCGGCCGAGCTTGAGGCGCTTGCGCTCGCATTGCACTTGGCGAACGGCGAGCCGGAACGCGCCAAACTCCATATCAGCATTGCACTTCGCCACCTCCACGAAATGCAATTCGATCTGTCCATGTAGGTCGCGGCGCACGTCCGGTTCAACGGCCGGACGTCGCTCACGCGGCAGGTGCTACCCGCGCCGGTGAGGTCCCAGATGATGGCCGCGAGGGGCAACGTCGAGCGGTCCCAGGATACGCGCGACAAGCTCGGGATCGATCTCCTCGCCAAGCTCCATCGGGCGACAACCTTCTGCCAAGTCGAGCAGATATTGCAGCGGCGCCGCAAGGTCGGACGGACCCCCGCTGTCAAGCAATGCGAGCGCGCGCCTGAGCAGCGCAATCGCCTCCGCCTCCTTGCCATTCACGCGTATTATTCCCGTGCCACTTTCCATCCTGTTACGGCCTCCCGAGCATGCCCGCCGCTACCAGCTCCGAACTCCCGCGCTTTCAGCACGGGAGCCGCCGGGGCTGGTAACATGCGAACACACATGCGCCGAAACTTTTGGCCCGAAGGCTTGGACATGTGCAACGGCACCCCGGAAACTATCGCTTCCGAGTCGCTGTGTTCGCGGGATTACCAGTCCCGACACCGCGGTTTGATGCGGCGCCCGCGCTCTCTAGCAGAGCCCCCCGCATGCGCCAGGGCGCTAACGGTACGGCATGCCCTGAAGACGGCCTTTGCCGTTCGGCCTGTCGGCCGCAACGGCCTCGCCGGTGACATTTCCCACGCCATATCAACCGCGTCACCAGACGCACCGGGACTGAATCGGTCCTGCAACAGATCAGCACACCGAACGCACCTTCGGTGCATGGTTTTCCCAAGAATTTCATATGCTAGTCGAGAACAACGGGCGTGTTCGCGCGTGGGACAAATATTTGTCCCAAGAATAGACCAATAAAACCGCCAATTTCTCGTGTTCGGTATGAACACGCTGCGATTTCTATTTCCCGGATCCTTGTCGGTGATGCGCAATTCGGCTATAGATCGCCAAAGCTCCTGATATCCCACCAGCCTCCCTGCTAGGAGGACTGGTTTGTCGACTCCCAACAAGCATTGCACGGTCCGTATCGACCGCGGCAAATATGACCGGCTCGTGGCTATCGCGGCGGAGCGTAAATGCACCGTATCAGAACTGATCCGGACAGCCGTCGACGGCTTCTTGTCGGGCGGGCATTTGCTCACCGCGAGCCAACGAAGGATCGCACGGATCTGCGAGTATCAGCACCTCGCGCTCGACATCATCATCCGGGAGCAATTCCCGGAATATCGCGACCGGATCATCGCGGAAACCGACAAGCGCCTAGAATTCTATCATGGCACGTAAGGACATTCGCAACAACGGCGAGCCGATCCCGCTCACTCATCATTCGGCGCGCGGTAATGTGCAGCGCAACGCCGGCAATTTCACGCGCGGCAGCCAGCTTCTCACCCACGAACTTCTGATGTGGTTTTCCGGCGCCAGACTGCCCTTCATCATATGGTTCTTTTCCTTCCTGGCCGCGTGGTTCATCATCATGTCGATCGGGCTCGATGAACACGGTTTCCAGCTCGTCTGTATGAAGATCTACTCGGCGATTTGGGGCTGGATCGACCTCGATCCAGAACGGCGCGTCAATGTCACCCTTCCGAGCGGTGATGTCCTGCGGACGGTGATGGGTGCGGTCCCGTTCGTTCCCGAAGTGATCAAGGCGTGGAGCGTCGCTATGCGCGGCCTGATCGGGGCTCTTATGATCTCGGTCTTCGTAACGGTTCCGCTCGCCATCTGGTTTGTTGATGTCTCTCACCGCCGAGGGCGGTCGATCCTCCAGGAACGCCACGAACGAGGCGCTATGCTGGTCGACCGCGAAATCCTCATTGCCGAAATCAATGAGCACAATCGGGCGCAGTTTGAAGAAGAGGCTGCCGCTCTCTATCCGAACCTGTCTTCCCGTCAGGTATTTGCGCTTCCTTTCCGCGCGCGAAAGGAGAGGGGGATTCATCACCCCTACATGCTCGCCGGCATCCCCTATCCGCACCGGATGGAACAGTCGCATGCTATGCTCATCGGAACGACAGGCGCCGGCAAAACAACCCAGCTCCGCAGCCTGATAGCGCAGATGCGCCAGCGACAGGACACCGCAGTCATCTTCGATCTGACCGGCGCTTATGTGGAAGCATTTTACGATCCCAAGCGCGACACGATCCTCAATCCGATGGACCTACGTTGTCCTGCCTGGTCAATCTTCAACGACTGCTCCAGCTATAGCAATTTCACCACTGCAGCGGCCGCCCTCATTCCATCCGACGGTGGTTCGTCCGAACCCTTTTGGGCGCTCGCCGCTCGCACGCTTTTCATCGAGATGTGCATTCGTCTTCAGGAGCGGGGGCAGACCAACAACCTTGCTCTCTCTGAGAATCTGATGACGGCCGATCTGAAGCGCGTGCATCGCTTCCTCGCGAATACCATTGCCGACCCGCTGACGGCGCCCGAAGCAGCCCGAATGGCGGAGTCCATCCGGGCGGTCTTTAACACCAATGCTCAGGTGCTCCGCTTCCTTCCCGACGAGGGAGAGCCCTTTTCGATCCGCAAATGGATGACGGCTGAAAAACTGCCCGGATCGATCCTTTTCATAACGTCGAACTACGACGACCTCGTGATGAATAAACCGCTCCTCACGCTCTGGATGGATCTCGCTATCAACAGCCTCATGTCGATGCCGCGCACGCGTTCGCTCCGTACCTGGTTCATGTTCGACGAGCTTGGTGCGCTTCACAGACTTCCCGCGATCGAGAACGGCCTCCAGACGGCGCGAAACTACGGCGGCGCGATGATCCTTGGCCTGCATAGCTTTCAAAAACTGGTAGAGGTCTATGGTGAGGAACCGGCGCGCAACCTTTCTTCGCTCGCGCGCACCAAGCTAATCCTCGCAAGCGGTGACATCAAGACCGCTGAGGAGTGCTCGCAATATATCGGCAACCGCGAAGTCCGGCAGATGGATGAGGCCTATAGCTACGGCTATAACAACACGCGCGACGCCTCGACGCTGACTCCTCGCAAGCAGATCGAGCCGCTCGTGATCGCCGATGACATCACGAACCTGCCGTCGATGCACGGCTTTATAAAATTCCCGGATGGCTTCCCCGCGGCGCGCATTGAGCTCAAGTGGATGGATTATCCGCAGGTAGCCCATGGCTTCGTGCCTCGTCCCGACGTGCGGCCGGTCCGGTCCAAGCGCGGAGAGGACGCATTCGAGGGAGACGACGGTGGGGAGACCGGAGGAAGGGACGGGTCGCTACAGGTCGTAGAGGAGGTCGCGCAAACAGCCAATCTTGCCAAAGACCTCGCCGCCCAGATTTTGTCTGCCGATGCTGAGGAAACGGAAGAGGCAACGGCCCGCGCGGCCCAGCGCGCCGCCGATCGCGACGAGCAGACGCCGCCGCATCCACAGGCGCCCGATCGATCGCAGACGGAGCGAACCGCGAATGAGCAACCGCCGCTGGCCGAGCGGGATCTCGATGGGCGACCGACGGCAAATGCGGTTCCGCAAGTAGAAGACCAGACGCTGGTTGAACTGCGTCAGGATTTCTTCTCCGGGCGCAATGACGACGGCATGGACATGGGCATCTGATGCTGTCGATTGCTCCAGTCCGTTCGGCGTCCGGGACCGCGAATTATTTCGCTAAGGACGACTATTATACGGTCGAAGGTTCCTCCGAAGCCAGTGTCTGGGGAGGGGAGGGGGCCGAGGCTGTCGGGCTCGCAGGCGAGGTATCGAAAGACGCTTTCGAGAGGATATTGAACGGCGTACTGCCGAGCGGAGAGGGGGTTGCTCAGGTCGAAAACCGTAGAGCCGGTCTGGACCTCACGTTCTCGATGCCGAAATCCGCTTCTGTCATGGCCTATATCGGCGGCGATAAACGCATCCTCGTGGCAAATATGTCGGCGGTTCAGAAAACAATGGCGTGGGTCGAAAAGAATCTCGCCGGGGGCAGGCGCGATGTTGAAGGGCGCAAGGTTCCGCTCCAGACAGGCAATCTCGTCTATGCGCTTTTCCCGCATGACACGAGCCGGGCGCTCGATCCTCAAGCGCATATCCATGCCGTGATAGCGAATATGACCCGCCTCCCGGATGGCAAATGGCAAGCGCTTCATGCGGACATGATATGGAGCCGCAACAGCGTGATCGGCACGATCTATCATGCCTATCTTCGCAGCGAGATCGAGCGCCTGGGATACCAAGTCGATAGCAAAGGCAAACACGGCACGTTCGAGATCGCTGGCGTGCCGAAGGCAGTGCTGACTGAATTCAGTCAACGGCGCGAGGAAATATTGGCCCGGGCCAAGCAGCTTGGCGTAAAGTCGCCGGAGGGTCTCCGCGAAATCACCAAGCGATCACGCGATCCGAAACTGAACATCGAGGATCGCGCGGCACTGAAGCAAGAATGGATCGATCGAGCGGCGGCACTGGGATTTGATGGCAAGTCTTTGGTGGCGGGGGCAGAGGCTCGGACAGCACTTGCGGTTTCGGAAGGGCTGTTCGAGCGGAGCTACTATGCAATTGCCAACGCGATAGAGGCGACGAAGGAACGCCTCAGCGGGTTTCTCCGCGCGCCCGAACCGCTCGTCGACACGGGGCTCGCCCGCGCTGTTCGTTCGCCGGAAGATGCCCGCGCACAACTGGCCGTGGCTTCCGCTGTACGTATCCTCTCGCAGCGCGAAGCAGCCTGGCCCCTTCATTCGCTCAGTAAGACGGCACTCGATCTCGGTATGAAAGATGTCACGATCGACAGCGTCGAGCGCCGTGTAGACCAG
Organism: Sphingopyxis sp.; assembly: GCA_032154175.1. Lineage (GTDB taxonomy): Bacteria > Pseudomonadota > Alphaproteobacteria > Sphingomonadales > Sphingomonadaceae > Sphingopyxis. Next base: position 77,760 of record JALDYH010000001.1, read on the forward strand.
TTGATCGAACGCCGGCAGCTGATCTTGGGCGTCGCAGAGTCCTCCGATCGAACCGGTCAGATGGTGACGACACCGGAAGCATTGCGCACGGAAGAGTTGATCCTCGCGGCGACTGCTGAGGGCAAGGGACAGGCCGTACCCGTCGTTATAGCCGCCGAAGCTCCGGCTCGTTTGCAGGATGTCGCCGAGCGCCCCCTCAACCCGGGGCAACTTGCGGCGGCAACTATGATCCTGTCATCGTCGGACCAGACCGTTGTCGTGCAAGGTGTCGCTGGCGCCGGCAAATCGACTATGCTTCAGGCTGTGGCCCGCGTTGCGGAAGCAGAAGGGCGAAAGATTCTGGGCCTCGCATTCCAGAACAAGATGGTTGCCGATCTTGGTGAAGGTGCCGGAATCCATGCTCAAACGATCGCGTCCTTCGTCCTCGCCAACGAGCGTTTCATTACCGACCGGTCGTCGGAGCGTTACGAGGCGGCGCGCGCGAGCTTCTCGGGCTCGATGCTTGTCGTCGACGAGACTTCAATGGTTTCGAGCGAAGACATGCTGAAACTTCACGGAATCGTCGAGGCCCTCGGGATCGACAAGTTTGTACTTGTCGGGGACCGCCAGCAACTATCCTCGATCGACGCAGGCAAGGCGTTCGCCCTGATCCAGGCAGGCGGCGGAACCATGGCTCGGATGGACGAGAACATCCGTCAGCGGACGGATCAACTCCGAACGGTGGCTTCACTCGCGAACGCCGGTAAGGCTAGCACTGCAATTGAAGTGCTTGGCGACCGGGTCATCGAAAATGCAGACCCGGCCACAGCCGCGGCCGCGCTTTGGCTTTCATTGCCGCTGGCCGAGCGGGAAGCGACCGCCGTGTTCGCCTCGGGTCGCGAGGCGCGCTCTATCATCAACCAGCTCATTCAGGATGGATTGGTCGCCGAAGGCTCGGTCAAGGGTGAAGCCGCGCACCTCAACGTGTTCGAGCGTGTGAACACGACCAGGGAAGAATTACGCTACGTCTCGACCTATCGCGTTGGTCAGACGCTTGAAGTCGGGCGCGGCGGTGCACGTGATGTCGGGATCGCGGCGGGACGCTATCAAGTCGTCAATATTCGGGCGAACGGCAAGATTGACCTCCTCGATGGCCGCCGCAAGATCCGTTTCGATCCGCAGAAACTTTCGCCCACCGAGCGGCGCGACAGGTTACAGCTGGCTGAGCGCAAGCCTCTCGAACTGCGCGAAGGCGATCGTATTCGCTGGACGGCCAACGACAAGGATCGCGGACTTTTTAATGCGGCAATCGCTCATGTTGTCGGCATAGCCGACGGGGCAGTTACGGTCGAGACGGCGCGAGGTGAGCATCTGACACTCAAGCAAGACGATCCGATGCTGTCTCGGCTCGACCTCGCCTATAGTCTCAATATGCACATGGCGCAGGGCGTTACGACCGACAAGGCGATCACAGTGATGTCGTCGTTCGAACGCAATCTTTCGAACCAACGACTGTTCAATGTCGGCGTTACTCGCGTACGTGACGAACTCACGCTGATCGTCAACGACAAGGAAAAGATCAAGGGTCAGCTCGATGCGAATCCGGGCAACAAGACGTCTGCGCTGCAAACGCTAGGGAAGCTCAACATCGACGCAAAAAAAGGGGCCAGTGTTCGAGAGAAATTCGACCCAGGTCCGATCGACGGTGTCGATCTTCCCGATCTTCTGTCTCTGGATGACCTCCCGCCGCTTCCAGGCAAAGAAGATGCCTTGTCCTTCCCCGCATCCAAAGATGGTTCTGTGCCGCGGGCTTCGAAAGCTGACCGCGGCGAAGCGCTTCCGCCGCTACCGGACCGGAGCCTTGGCCTCGATCTGTAGCTTTTGAAGCATTATGATGCTGTTCACGCGATCTGCAAAGTTTGGTAGCATCATATTGTTTTGGGCTTGCGCCATGCTGGACAGAATTTTGTCGGGAAAACCTCTTTTGGCGTTTCCATACAATTGCGACTCCGTTTCCCTAGCTAAGCGCGTCGAGCGACCCAGAAGAGTTCATCCTCCCGCGAGGATCGGAATCTTCAACATCTAAGCGCCCGCTGGATTTTATCTGGCGGGCGTTTTTTTGGAGAGACTACTTTGTCCCCGATCCTTGTACGAGTGTAACGCCGAGCGGTGCGGCTACGCCTGAGATGTCGATTTTGGGCCCGTCTTCGCTGCTAAAACCCCTATAGCTGATGGCGTTTTCGCGGCCTAGCGTTGAGATTGGACCAATTGTCTATTGGCTTGCGTTTCATCAGCTCGCGTGGAGCTATTCTGCTGAAGCCAAAGCTTCAATTCGACGGGTGGGGTCGAGACGGGGGACTCTCAGCGCTCAAGAGTAGATCATAACAAAATGTCTCAAATGACACTTTACCCTCGCTGGCAAAGTGTCACGCATGACAAAGTGAATCTCGCCTGTCGATGGGGGATTCACTTTTCGTTCTGCATGTGCATGATTCCTGCATGCTTCAGGATATGGTTCATCACAATCGGAATGGGCAGCCACTTGATATGCCGAGTCTGATGGAAGCACTCGCTCAAAATTCAGCACGGCCGCGCTATGCCTTCATGGTCCTCAATCTCATCGCTAGCATTGCCGGGCCTGATGGTCGTGCTGGTCCATTCATCGTCACTGATGGCGCGGCCAAGAGCATTCGAGATTGGCTATGTGACGCGCTCGCGCCGATGGGTTCGCGCGACCCGCGTCGCCAGGCGCTGGCTGACCGGGTCAGGTCGGAACTGAAGCGCAAAGGGTCGCTCCCGGAAAACGCGGCTGCTGCAGAGGCTATCATTGAGGATGAACTCCATCAGCGCATTCGTGCTTCGGGAAAGACTAATGTGAGCCGTGCAGTGACCGATTTAGTGCGAGTTGGGATGCTCCATCGTCACTATCAGGGGTACCGGGTTGATCATTGTAACCGGGGAGCGCAGCGTCAGGCCGTCTATACGCTGTCAAGCGATGCTCGGAATCTATTGCAATCCGCGCCGTCGCGGCAGATAAAAATTATGCCACCATCGCAGCCTATGTTGCCGCTCTTTTCGCAAGCCCGATAATTCTTCGGTCGATCGGCAAGAGTGTGTCAGCGCCGATTGCAAAAGTCCGTGGATGGCCATTAAAGATGAGGGCTGAATCGACATTTGCTTGGCGCTGGTCGTTCTTGTGTCTAAATAAGGAGCGGCGCTTTGGATAGGACGCCAGGGCTGGTAATCCGCGGACAAATTGCTCAGGGAATTGGCTTCCGCATATCGCCTGTCACGGGCCTTCCAACGCGAGATCGGTATATCGGCGGCGTGTTTCCTGCTTCGGCTGATTCCGCGCTGAAAGCTCGAGGAGTTCGGCCTTGCCGCATGCGTCCCAAGATTTCATTCCATCCAAATGCGAAAAAGGCGCAAACGGTGATCAGTCCATCCAGTTCGTCCATCGCCCGAGCGAAGAAAGACTATCAAATGCCTGGAATTCCAAATCCGGCCATGCGGCGTTCGTCCGTCACTGCGCTTCACCAGATGTTTCGCGATCCGCCTGTGCTTCTGCAGCGCACCGATGAAGGACTGAAACATGGCCGTCGACGCTTGCTGGATGCCCAGGAATTTTTAGAGGGCTTCATCAATAGACCGAGCCGTTCAATTGAAGGCCAATTATATCAAGCTGGCACCATAACGGATGCGGCTCTCAAGGCGTATCTGCTATATGTCGGATTTCCAGATACTTGGTGTGGACGGTATATCGGCCCGCAGGTTTCAAAGGCGCTTGCATATGCAAACGCCACCGGTTTGAGTTACGGTTGCCGAGATATGGCTAGATTGTCTGAAGTTTTGTCTCCCTATTGGAAGTGGAATAAACTCGCGCTGACGGAATTCGACCGTCAGTCTGATGGGGGATTTGAACGGGACCGCATCGCTGAAATTCTAATAACTCTCACCGCCCAAGTCGTTAGGGAATAAATTTGGAGGCTGAAGTCGACACAGTTTGCGAGAAGTCGTCGATACTCGATGACCTCTCCGCAACGCGCCGTGATGCATTCATCGCAGCGGCGCGCGAGGCTTTCTTTGCGCATGGCTATTCCGGCACTTCCATGTCATCAATCGCCAGCAAGGTAGGTGGCTCGAAGACAACCTTATGGTCTTGTTTTCGGTCGAAGGAGGAGCTTTTCGCAGCTGTTGTGGAGGAGCTAATCGAGGAGTTCGGAGCGCCCTTGGCTGTCGATCTACCGCTCGATGCACCAGTGACGGAAGTCTTGGAACTTTTTGGCAAGGTTCTGATTGGTGCATTAATGTTGACACCGCTCTTGTCACTTTACCGTCTCGTAGTGGGTGAGGCCGAACGGTTCCCGCATCTAGCCGAAACTTTCCATGATCGTGCACCTCGCCGCGGTAGGATTCGCCTCGCGGAATGGATGAGTGAGAAGATGATCCGCGGGGATTTACGTGTGGGCGATCCGATGCTCGCGGTTTGTCAGTTTGCCGGCCTCTGTAAATCGGATCTCTACAATCGTGCGGTCCTAGGATTAATTGACGAGAAGGAGATACAAGAGCGACTATCCGGTGAGGTAGCGGCCGCTGTCGATACCTTCTATCGTGCTTGGGGGCCGCGTTGATAGAAAGGGTAGGGAAGGCGTAATGCGCGACGGCGCTGGAAATCAAGCCTTGGAAGATCGTATGGGCCGGGGATCCCTATAGGGGCGTGGTTGACACCGACTGCTCAGTCAAGCTCTGCTCGGTTTTGGCGTACCGCTGGTGCGTTGGCTAAATTTTTCATGGAGAAAATCTATTCGCTGATCCTCCGCGTGACAGCTTGTATAGACGAGGGATATTCGCCGATTAGCCTCCTATTCTTGAATTCCCCCCAGCGGACATTGCCTATGCAGCGGATGGAATGTAGCTCGGCGAGACACTCTGCAACTTGGGCGACAAAATCAGCCTGCATAATTTCGCCCAAATTCCGGAGATTTTCAGCCTGCTTTGAAAGCAGGCAGGGGGCATCATCGCCATAAAGGCGCTCATACACGAGCGCTTGTCCCCAAAGATCATGATCAGCCTTGGTTCCCATCGCGCGCCTCCATTTTGTACGCGAACTTATCATAGTCGATGGCGAGCATCAAAGATCGGCCAGAGTTTGAGGGGCAAGGTGGAGTCCGCCGTAAGGAAGGGCATAAGGCGTCTCCCAGCCAGTTGAAGAAACTTACGGGTCGGCCAGGTCGTAAGGGATTGGCCAACGAACGTATTACGTGCCTAATACAAGACGGTGCAATATACGGGGCTCTGGCGGTCAGGTGTGTGCGTCGGCCAACAGAGCGGAGGAAAAGGCGCAGCCGGCTCCTCGCTTCTTTGAAGGATAGTTTACACGAATGTCTGGTATGAAACGCCGCTTAAATCCCGAACACAGTCGTGCGGTGGCCCTTGTTGCTGCCCGTGAGCTGTTGATCGAAGCGGGGCCGCAGGCTGTTACCTTGGTAGCTGTTGCAGCGCGCATCGGGCGGACGCACGCGAATCTACTTCATCATTTCGGATCCGCTGCGGGATTACAGCGTGATCTTGCGGCCTATCTAGCGGAAACCGTGTGTGACACGATAGCTACTGCGGTCCAGAAGAACCGCACTGAAGATGGTGATCCGCAGGACGTGGTCGACATGACTTTCGCCGCCTTTGACGAAGGTGGCGCTGGTGCGCTTGCAAGCTGGATGATTCTTTCAGGGAACGAAAATGCGCTCGATCCGATTGTCGACGCTATCCATCGATTGGTCGACAATTTAGGCGGCGGCTTGCCTAGTGATCGTCCTATCCACGAAGAAACGCTAGTGCTTGTTCTGATGGCCATGGGCGACGCATTGATGGGAGCGCCGATGGCGGCGGCGCTTGGTCTGCCGCGGGCGCGCGCGCGGGAACTGGCAGGTCGACTGCTACGTGCTTCAATCAACGCCTCGAAATCTCGATCTCGGATCGATTAGCAGAACGAAATTTCACTTTGTTCGATAACAAAGATTATGTTAAATTTATGCTGAAATCATCTGATTTTCAGGGAGAATTTTTAACCAAACCATAATCGCATTATGTTAAATTTATCGTCCGCCGGATCGAAAACAAGATCGCGGGATGGTCCGCAGCGTGATCCTCTCGGCTTCCTTCGATCCGCCTGTCGCGCCCGGACGACTTTTAGCCTTGGCGTTGAGGTTATCGGCTAGATCGTTGCAACTCGCGTGTTTCTGGCTCATAATGGGTCTGTGGATAAAGCAGCTGCCATTTCGCGTCTAAAGCCGTTCGAACGCCGCTTGCGCGAGCGTGGCGTGAGTGCACTTTATCTATTCGGGTCGACAGCGCGAGATGAAGCTCGGTTGGATTCTGACCTCGATCTCCTTTTCGAGCACGATCCCAAGGCGCGCTTCACCTTGTTCACCCAGGCAGGCTTGATGCAGGAACTATCGGATCAAATTGGCACCAAGGTTGATCTGATCGCACGCGATGGTTTACGCCCGCGCTTTCGTGAGAAGATCGAACGTGAAATGGTCAAAGTGTTCTGACTCACGATCCGGAAAACGAACTCACAATCGTTCTGCAACTCATCGATAGGGTGCAGGGTACTGTGGAGCGCGAGACAGCGAAAAGCTTCTGCGCTTCCGACGAAGCGATAGACGCCACAACCTATCGTTTGAGTATGATTGGGGAGCATTGTAAACGTCTTCCCGAGCAATTGAAACAACGCCATCCCAATGTCCCATGGCGGGAAATGAGTGGTTTGAGGAACATTGTTGTTCATGGGTATGACAATGTAAGTCCGTCGATTATTTGGGAAACGGCCGTGAGCGGACTTGATGCTGTCAGAGCGATGGCCTTGGAAGAGTTGAAGCGCCTGCAAGACATCGATGGCTAGCCGCTTACGAACAAAACTCGAACATGGTATACGGCTTGCGCCATGCTTCAGTTGGATCTCAACACGTACAATATGACCAGCGATCTACCCGGAGGCCCGGCGCTGACCATGGTTGAGCAAGAAACAGCTGTAATTCATATCGTTGCAGAGGAAGAGGTTCAGCCGACGCGCGGCGGTGCCATTGGTGACGTGCTGGCCTATGTTTTGATTACCGCGTTTGTGGGCGCGATATTCTACCTCCTGTGATCCTACTCGCGAAGCTTTGGATCCTTAAAGAAGCCCCGATCGTGATCGCGGCTCACTTGCTGTCCAAGGTCCGCCGAACCTTGTGCCCGTTGTCCGCGTATCACCTGCGCAGCCGTACGGTCATTGTCTAACGCTCTTCTACCCGCGTCGATAATCTCGTTCGCGCCACTATCTCCTCCACCGCCAGGACCTGCTGGAAGCCCGCCAAGACCTCGCGGATTATAGGATGCCCGAACGTCGGCTGCATTGTCGACCGAAGGATGATGCACCTCGACCAAGTCTGGGGCTTGCAGTTGCCCTTCGATCTCGGCGCGAATCGAGGCTTGCTTGTCATGCATCCAGCGCGAGATCATCTCCTGTCGTACGGAACGCTGCTGGTCGGTGAGATCGGTAGCCCAAAGCTCGGGCGCGTCAAGGCCGGGGTTGGCGACCTGCTGGCGACGATACCATTGCGCGAGATCTTGGCTGAGATTCTCGCTCAATTGCATTCCGTTCGTCTCCGCGTAGCTTGCGTCTCGCGAGAGCTGTTGTGAAAGCTCATCAAGCCGACGCGCGGTTTCCGAATAGGATTTCGCTAGAGTTAATGAGTCCTCAGTGTTGACGGACGAAGATGTCGTTGTCGACGCTCGCACGAAAGTACCGCTGCGCGAATAAGTGCCATCGGACATAGAAGCGCCCGTGCCGCTAGAATGTTCATCTCGCACGCCGCTCGACGATGTGTTGGCGCTTTCATTTCCACGGGTTTCATCTGTGGAGAACCGCAGGGAGTCCAATTGAGAGCCAGTTTTTGATGCGCCACCGCTTAAGCCCGTGCCGCGGTCCAGCCGTATGCCAGGGCCGGCGCCGCCACCGCCAACCCGAGCAGCGGTTCCGCCGGTTACTTGGTCGGCGATTTGTGCTTGGCGGTCATGTCCCTGAGCTATCCGCTGACTTTGAGATATCATTGATCGCTCTTCGGTCCCCTGAGTGCTGCTGCCAGTTTTTCGGTCGAAATCCTCGACTGACGTCGTCGCTTGACTGCCGCTGCTAGTATCCCAGCCACGGCTATGCTCGGTCAAAGTCCCAAACACGCTGCGGTTTGTATGAGCCGACGTCAATATCTCGCTGGCCGCATTCTCAAAGGCTCGAGCCTGCCGATGAGCCTCGCTCGCCATTTCACGCCACTCGGCTACTGCTCCAGTTGTCATAGTCGGCGTGAACGAGAGCCGCGAAATCGCCCCCGTTGTATCAAAAACTTCCTGACCACTTCCGTAGCCGGTTACGACCGCACCATTGTCTTGTCGCCAACCAACACTTGCTGCGCCGCCCATATAGCTTGGCGCAGTCGTCCATTGATCTGCCTGGCGCATGTTCGAGGTTGCGTTTGCCCAGCTCACATTCCCATAGGAGTAATTGCCGGTGGTTTGTTCAAGGGCGGCTGCTTCAGCGGCATTCTGGGCCGGAGCGAGCATCGACATCGAATGGCCAGCAATCGACATCGCGCCGCGGGCCAAGCCCGCCGCCAGAAATGGTACGCTCATGAGCATGAATCCGGCGATCGTTGCTGTTTCGCCGTTAACCGCTCCGATGCCCGCATAGGTTCCGAGCGTTACGCCGCCTCCGGCCACGCCGGTCGCGGCCGAAGTCGCCCGCGTCATGCAGATCATATGAAGGATGACGTAAAGCGGCCCCCACGCAGCGAGATAGAAGAACCCCATCGTATAGCCCCTGAGCGTACTCAGACCGGTCTGAGGCATCAGGAAGAGCGGAAAGACAACCGGAAACATCGCGAAGAAAACGACCGTAAGGACGACGTTCAGGATCGGCACCCATGCCATCGCCTGCTGCGCGATCGAATTATAGGTATTGCGTGCCTGGATGTCGGCTCGGGTTTGTGCGAAAGTGTCGATAGCCGCGGCGCCGGTCCCGCCCGACATGCTGTTACGCGCCTGCATGAAGGCATTGATCGCCGTGTTCTGCCGCATAACTTGGGTGAAATTTCCACCGCTGCCCGTGAAGGCTGCACTGATGATCGGAACGTCATGTTTCAGTTTGTCAGCCGCGAGAGCGTTACTGAGTTTCGGATAGGCTTCCTTCCCCCAAAGTGGTGCGTTCGCCTCGATCATCGGCGCCCATTGCGCGTCGAGCGCCTGATAAGCTTGGCGGCAGGTGACGATGTAGCTGTTGACGGTGCCGTCACCCTGCCGCTCGAGCCATTGCTGCGAGCGGGCCTCGGATCCGGGGCCAACTGCTGCCCAAAGATCGGACGCCTTTGCGAGGTTGGTGAGCGACTTCTGGTAGAGCATTACGTCGCCGAAGAGACAATTCTTGAAGTGATTTTCGAGGTTGGTCGAAAATTCGGCGTCACGGATCACGAAGTTGCGCGTCGCGTCGAAAAGCCGCGCGCCGTAGATCATGCCATTGGTGCTGTAATTAAGTTCGCTCGGGAGTACGAACACCGTCTCGGCCGTCCGTGTCAGCCAATCCCCAATCTGAGTGGTGAAGCTTGCCAGAATTCCCAATCCCAATGGGACATTATCGACAGTCGCTGGCGCGAGGCTCGGATTGAGGCGATCGGTGACCTTGATATCGACGGTCGGCACCATCAAGCAAAGATAGATCGCCGTAGCTTGCAGGAACCAGTTGAACCACGCCTTGAAGTTCAGCGTGAATGCCACGACGAGCAGCGAATAGATCAGCCCCATGATCATTACGACACGGATCAGCGAGCGGTAGCCGCCGCCACCCGCCCAAGCCGCGACAGCATTGAAGATGTTTACGAGATACTCGCCCCCACCGATCGTGAATACCTCGAGCATCTTTTCGCTCCCGACGCCTAGTTCAGCCCTTGCGCGCTGAGCCCGCGCGAGAAGTTGAGTGCCGCGGCCATGCCCGGCGTCATTGAGTTCTGGAGCGTGGACTCGAGCATGATGCTGCGGTCGATGATCTGCATTGTGACTTGCAGCTTGTTATTCAGCCGCACATCCCGCTGCCCGAACTTCGCGCGTGTCGCGGTTATCTGCTGCTTCCACTGCACCGCGGTTTCCTGGTCGAAGGTCTGGTAATGGACCTTGGCCTGCTCCACCCGGTCGAGCATGTTGTCGAGCATCGAGGACAGCAGATCGACCGCCACGATCTCCGACAGCGTCTGGATCTCGCCTTCGGTCAGCGCGTAGTGCGCGAAGGCCTGGACGGCGAGAATCTTGTAGATCGGTACGGTTGCAAGATTGAGGAGCTGCTTTTCACCCGCGTCCAGCGGTGTATCCGACCTGATCTTGTCGCTCATCGACTTGATCATGTTCGCTATCCGCGGACGTAGCGCGGCCGAAGCCGGCAGGGACAAGGTCTGTTCGCCGACGTCATAGCAGTTCTCGTCATTGCAGCGCAGAATTTTCACGGGCGGGGCATCGGCAGTGCCGTCGAGAAGCGCCGTCACCACAGCTTCCTCTGCCGGGCCGTACATGACGACCTTCCCGCCGGCGCCCGGATCTGTCGACGGAACGGTCACGACGGTGCCGACCAGCGTCATGACGAACTCGGAAAAGCTCTTGTCGAACGCCCCGAATTTCGCTGATTTCCGGAGCGCTTCCCAGGTGTAATTGTGCGGTTCGCCTACGAGTTGATCCTTCATCGCCGCATCGGTGTTGCCGGCAATGGTCGCATCGCGCCGGTTGCCGTTGTTGCATCCTTGCCTCGCCGCCGCCCAGTCGGAGAACACGCCCTGGCTGTTACCGACCGCCTCGCAGATGGTCGCGCGGGTTGTCTCCATCTGCGGCCAGATACCGCCGACAAGAGCCTGAGCGGTCTCGCAGCTTGAAATGTTCATCTGATTGAGGAGCTGCGCCTTTTGGGAGAACTCGTCCATCACCTTGCCGATCTCGGGCGACACGGAATCGATGGCGAGCTTGAAGGCGAAGCCGAGCGCATTGTTCGCCGTCGCCTTCAGCATCGCGATGATCTCGCTGGCATTGATGAAGGAAAAACTGCCGCTGAAGAGGTCGATGCCGCCGCATCCGGCGCGGGCGCTCGGCAATTGTAGGTTGAACGGTTGCACGCTCTTCTGGGGGAAGCGCGTCCATACATTGCCGAGCGAATAATATCCCGCAGACTGTCCTTCATAGGCTGAGGGGCCAGTGACATTCGCGGCGCCGCCGGCATCGGAGAAGAAATTGTTCATCTCTGAGGCGACGTCGGCGTGCGCGGTTCCGGTGATCGCGAGGTTGGCTGCGGCCGCGATCGCTACCCAGCCAGTGGTAGAATGAAGTAAGCGGCGCCAAAGGCCGCCGAAGCGTTCGACGCTCATCAATAGTCACTCCCTACCTTGGTGTTGGTCAGTGCGAAAATGCGGTCCATGATTTCGTCGGCGCCAAGGATCCCATATCCGACTGGAATCGTGCGCTTCGTCACGGTGTCGAACAGCACCAGCGCTGGCGTTTCATTGCCCGGAATACCCATCCTGGCCCGCTGTCCAGCATCGACCAGATAGTTCGGAAAGTCCCGGCTTGGCCCGCCGTCCATCGACACCGCCATGACCGTGATGTGGTGCGTGCTGGCGACCGAACGGAGGATCGGCGAAAAAATGTCGCACGCCCCGCAACTCTGCGCGAAAAAGTAGAAGAGACCGTAGCGTTGGCTGAGGTTCGCCATTACCGCGTCGCGATCGGCCCGGCGATTGTCGAGCCATGCCCGTTTGCCTACCGTGGAAACAGGACGCTGCAACGTGTAGTCGATCTCCGGATTCTGCCAGAGGGCGCGTTGCCACACGTCCGAAAAGGTCGAGGCCCGATCAAGCTGCTCGCGCTGGAAGCGGACATAGGCGATGACATTCTCCTCGGTCGGGTCGAGGATGGCCTTGGCCTTCAGTTCGTCGAGTTGCCGGGTGATGGCGGCCATGCGCTCTACCGCGCTCGGGAGCGGCGGCACGTCCGGTCGTGATTCGGGCTCTACAGGACGAGGCTTGGTGCAATAGAACCATTGACCTAGCCTGCGCTCGCCGCAGTAGAAATCATCATTCGGATCGGTTCGTTCGACCTCGCTGGTCGGCGCAGCGCTAGACTGCGCCATCGCCGGCACCGGCAGATGCCAAAGTGCAAGGGCGAAGATCGCCGTCGAAAACGCGCCGAGCCTGCGGCGACATGCCGCTGGGCTGAAGATCGTGCGAATGTTTCGCGCCCCGCGGCGCCTATTCGCCGTGAAGATCATAATATCCCTCGATTTTATCCTGGATGGCGACCATGGTCGCGACCTCGTCAGGAAGCTTCGCGGCATCCATGAAATCCGCATAGACTTCGGTGAAATCCATCACCGAAAGATCGAGGCGCGCGAATTCTTCAACCGTGAAGCCAAGGCACTGTTCTTTCTTCGGCTTGTCCCACGGCTTGCCGATCTGCGGGCGCCCCTGCTCCTGGAGGACGCGGCTGAGTTTGCTTTCGAAACAGCAATAGGCTGTTCGCTTGGTCTTGCAGATGCCAAGCACGCTCGAAGAGCAATAGGTTCCGACCTTGTGGCAGAATCCCATTCGGTCTTTGATGTCGAGCTTCTTTTCGTCGTTCGAGCAGGCGAACATGGTCAAAAGCGGCGTCGCTAATGCGGCGATGCTCGCTGGGCCGCCGGCAATTGCTGCGGCACCTGCTCCGGCGGTGAGCAAGCCCGACGCCTTTCCGGCGCAGCAGTTGATCAGGCCGAAGACGGGTTTGTGGCAGGTGTCCCGCGTGCCGCTGAACACGGTGAAATCATCTTCGTTAAATTCCTTGCCGGCTTGGTCGATCGCGTGCAGCCCGACGAGAGCGTCCCTGAACTCAGTCGAGGCTTCGCGGACGATCGGTTCGCAGTTGCCATCGATGCAATAGACGTCGTCCCCGCAAATATATTGCGGCGCGTCGGCGAGCGGCCCGCCGGGCGTCGGACAGCGATATATCCGCTCTTCGACAAGGCAGCTGTCCCCCGGCTCTTCGTCGAGGCATTCAGTCCGGACATAGGTACAGGCCGCATTCGCTTCGAGATCTCCGCAATCGCTCGCCGGCGTGATCGCGTTGCACTTATAGCTTCGCAGCCACGCCCAGCATGGCTGCGTGATTGCTACGCCGTCGATGATCCGCGTTTCTGGGCCTTCTGTGCAGACTTCGGGCGCGGACTGGCTGCAGTCCTTGTCGGCCTCGAGCGCTGTGCAACTCGCATCACTGCGGGCGACGGTCACCGTCGGCTCCTGGGTTCGGGCATACCAATATTGTCCGGTTGCCGGCATAACCGGGCCGCTACCCGGGACCAAAACCGTGCAGCTCAATTGCCTGACCTGATAGTCGCCGCAAAACTTGTTGCCTTTCGCGTACCCGACATTGACGCTTGCCGCGCAGCCGCCGATTGGCGGCCCGGAAATCGTACACGTGCCAGCCGCAATCGCGCCCGCGAATTCTGACTCGCGCTGGAATGGCGCGCCGTAAACGCCATCGGGCGCGGCATAATATTTGTAGACGTCACGTATGGTTGTCGTCGCCACCATCTGCGGGGTGCAACTGCGCTCAACCTCGGCGATCTGGCTACCGCTACTACAGGTCGCTTCGTAGAAGCCTTGCGACCCCGCTCCTGCTGGCAGCGGCGTGCAGGTTCCGCTCTCGGCCTCCACATCCAAACCGTCGAGATAAGTCGACGGGTCACTCTCGATCGTAGTGGCGCGCTCCGTGGTGGCGAGGATCTCGGCATTGCTGAATGTGGGTCGGCTTCGATCCGCGTCGATCGTGATGCGATAAGGCTCGCTTGCCTGCTTCGCGGAGGCCGCAGCAGCTTCCATCCGTTCGGGTTCGCCGAAATAGTCGCCTTCGGGGAGGCTCGTCCCGCCATAGCCGGGGACAATTGCCGCCTGCCCGTCTTCATCTGGAATAAGCGTCTGGTCCTGCCGCTTCTCATTGCCGAGCGACCGGCCCTCCGCACGGGCCTCCTCGACCGTCGTCTGAGCACCTACCGGCGTCGAGCTGAATGCTGCGAGTGAGAGCAGGAACAGAATGTACCGGACGCTCATGGCGCCGGCTTTCGCAAATTGCCGAGACCGACGGCGGCCACGGCCGCACCAGGCCCTCTGCCCTCCGCGAAGCTCGTCAGCGCATATTCGACGGTGACGTTCCCAACCAGCCGGTCGTGCGGTGGAACTTGGGTGCGGCAGGAAAAGCCGGAGCAGAGATCGAAGTCGGACGACACCGCGACATAGGTCGGAACGGTTTCGACCTTGAACGCCCGAAAGAGGCGCGGATCGATGCCAACATTGGCAAGGTCCCCCTGGCGGTCGACAACCTTCCCAAGCCTTTCGGTGAATTCGCGCATGGAATTGTTCGGGAAGCCGCGAAAGGCGACGACGCCTCCGGCCCGCGCTGTGTCGCGGATGAGCTGCTTCAGTGCCTGAGGTGGCATCGACAGGCTGGCGAAGGCGATCAGCTGCGGAGCCTCACCGCTCCCTGCCCCGATATTCGTCGCCGCTCCCTGGACGATTTCATCGAAATCGATCGGTCCCGCAGGCCCCGTCGGTAGCTGCTCCGACGCCACTCGGCCCAAGTTGCGTCGCCCGCCGTCGCCGACACTGATGGCTTCTTCGCGAAACGCTTCGCCGCGGTCCTTCACCTGCTCGGCAAAGACCTGTGCATCACTTTGCATTTCGGCCGAGCGCTTCCGGACCATCTCGATGTCGAGCCCGTCGACTGTCTGGGCGAGCAATGCCGTGACACTGACCACGGTCAAAATGCCTGCGGCGGTAAGGATTCGAGCGCGCATTACCCTCTCCTACAGGACACAGCAGTTGCGCTTGCGCCACACGAGGTAGCCCATATCCTCGCCGCCCGCGGGATAGGCGCGTCCCGCATCGGGCGGCATGGTCGACGCCCCGATCGCCGAGCAAGCATAGCGGCCGCTCACCGTCGGGACCGGGTTGGTCATCTGGAACCGGTATTGCTGCTTGCGCATGATCGGCATGAGATATTTGCTGCAAAGACCCCTCGAACCCATCGTTCCCCACGCCAGCCCCTGGCGGTGCATCTTGTAAGCGAAACGGGAGAGCGCGAGCCGCGACGATTGGACGTGACCGATGGAGGCGGGGATGTTGCCGTTGAGCGGATACATGCCGCCCTGGCACCCGGCGCACCAGAAGAGCTGGTCGAGCGGCAGCTTGGTCGTCCCTGCGACGCAGTCACCGGCACAGGCGGCCTTTGCGAGCGGATTGGCGAACAGGACGGCCTCTGGATTGATCAGCGCCGCGAGTGAGTCATCCTGCCAAAGCGGGTCAAGCTCGGTCATATAGGCGATATCGAAGCTCGCCTGTTCAAAGCAGGCAAAATCAGTGAGAATCTCCATCCAGTAGAGAAGCGGGTAGACGTACCAATGCACATGCCATTTGGCGGTGCTTTGCGATCGTCCACCAACCATCGAGGGACCGGCGAGATAACCTTGCCCGATGTCGAAACCCGGCGCGATGCGAACGCCGCCGAGATTGGGAAAGCACCAGGCTTTCATCGTGACGTCGGCGAGCCGTGCTGGCTCCCAGAAGCCCACGGAAATACCGATGCGCGGAAGGGGGTCTGCGCAAGCACATATCGGTGAATCCGGATTGTTGGTATCGGGACGCCCGCTCGGCCAGATTTTCAATCCGCCGACCGACAACGGAAACAGGCAAGACCAGCATACGTCAGTGATCGGATTAACGAACTTGCCGTTGCAGGTCGGCGCGGCCTTGGCAGCGGGTGCGAATATCAGAGCACAAAGAACTGCCAAGGCTGCGGAAAATATTGATCGCCCCAGGCGCATCACTCGCCCTCCCCTGCTCGATCGAGATAGGCTGTATCGGCGCGATTCTTGCGGACCAGATAGGCTGCGGTGACGGACAGTGTCGCAACAAGCAGGCACGCGACCACCGCGGGCGCCGCTTGGCCGAGGAGCGCGCGCAGCGGACGGATCATGGCAATGCCGCCCGCGAGCCCAAGGCAAAGCCCCTGCCATGTGAGCCGCAGGCGCCGCAAGGCGGGCGTCTCGGGCGCGGCCATCGGCGTGCGCAAAAGGTCGAGCCAGAGTGGCATCAGCTTCGGCCTCCTTGCTTGACAACGACCTCGTTCACCCGCATCTTCCGGCCTTCCTGGGTGACGATGGCCGGCGTGTGCCGGATGCCGAACGTCGCCGTGAGTTTGCCCTCCTGATCGAAGTAAAAGCGCCGCTTGTGCTTCGTCATCTCCTCGATCGGTGAGCCCTTCACGAAGATGATCTTCGCCTTGAGATCAGGGTAGCGAGCGGTCGCCCAGGCAAGCTGGCCGGGATCGTCGCCATCGACGAAAACGAGATCTTGCCGCACCGAGACGAAATCGAGCGGATTGATCATGTGGCCCGCAGCCGCGATCAGATTGCCCTTCTGATCACGAATATCCCGTTCGATCGCAACGGTCGGATCATATTCCCATTTGCGGGACTCCCGTGCCGGCGTGATTCCCGCGACCGGTTTCGGCCGACGGACATTGGCTTCGACCCGCCGCGCGAAAACTTCGTTCATGCGAGCGAGCTCGCCACTGGCTTCCGCGCGGCGCAGCCGGGCCTCGATCGTCGCCAGGAGATCGGGCTCGATGATCGGGAAGCTCTGCCCGGCTATGCCATAGTCTTTAGCCTGGCTCGGCATCGAACTCGCGCCGATGGCAGCCACCACCGCGAGGATCAGCAGCGCAAACGGCGGGACGATCGCTTTCATAATATCGGCACTCCCGTACCGACAATCTGCCCCCTGCAGACAAAGCCGATTTCACGGTAGCGGCTGTCGAAGCCATCCCTGTGGGAAGTGGCGGCGAACAGGCAACCCTCCGGGATACGCCCGATGTCGCCGGGTGTCAGCGGTTCTCCAAAGCGTGTCCTTGCCTTCATCCGCGCGATTTCGCGGCCATTGATCGTGACGCTTAACCCATCGTGTCCGACGATATCGCCGGTTGTTCCGTAAACGATCTTGCCGAAGAGCCGCGGCTTCTCGCCGAAATGGCGGCGCACAAGCGCGCTCTTTGGCGGTACGAAAAAGACATAGTCTCCCTTCGCAGGCGCCCTCCCCCGATCGATCAGGAAGGCCCAGTTCGGCAGCGAATCCGTCGTGTTGACGAGGAACAGGTAATGGTCGCGCCAATCTCCGATCCCGCTCGCTACGATGCAGGCGAAGAAGAGCGTGCCAACCAGCAGCCCGAGGCGCGGGTTCGGTCCCCGTTGCGCCGAATTGCCTTCACTGCCGGACATCGCCGCCTGCTCCACCGAAGGTCGATACCGAAGCACCGGGCGTTCCAAATGACGGAGGGCCCGCCGGCGGCGCAGTCTGCATTTGCGGGGCGGTCATCGGGGCACCGAAGTTTTCTGGCAGTGTCGGTTCGGGCGGCAGACTTGGCCCCATTTCCGCCGCCGGCGTCATCGGAGCCCGCATCCTCCGATCGTCCGCCGGACCTGCGACCTGCGGGCGCGCGGCGCCCGAGGCGTAGACCGCGCTCTTGAGCTCATCCGTTATGTCGGGGACATTCTTCGTGAGCACGGCTTCGCCGACCAGGACAACCTGCCCGCGGTCCGAACGGCGCTGCAGCTCTTGGTCGAGTGACGCCATGAACTGCCGCATTTCGACCTCGACCTGGGCCGGCGGTGCCGGTGAGCGGGCCTGCGCCTGCACATATTCTCCAACGATCGATGATAGCCGCGCCGCCACGATCCGATCCTGCTTCGGAACGACCAGCTCCTTCGTCACCCACACGCCCCAGATAATCGCGGCGAGGATGAGCACCCCGGCCGTGAGCTGCCCCCGGCTGAGACCGGCGTAGAACCTGCGCTTCGGCTTGGGTGCAGGCCGGGCGTCGGGCTGCGGCAGATCAAGTTCGGTCTGGTCAGCCATGATCGGAGCTCTCCTCATCCAGCAGCTCCGGGATGATCCTGTGGCGCCGCAAAATGATCAGCAGGACGGAGACAGCGAAATGGACCGCGGCGACACTGTCGCGGAACTGCTCGATCCGCTCGGGCCCCGCCTCGACATAGCGCCGGGCCACGTTGTTCAGTTGATGCATCAGCCCATCGAGTGAGAAACCGCCGAGAGCCAGGAAGGCGAGCAGGAACAGGCCCCAACTCATCAGGAGCGTCGAGGCAAGAAATCCGATGAAGTGCAGCGAAAAGTAGAGCGCCGTCCGCGCATCGGGGATGCGAATCCGTAGGCGGAGTGGCCTTCTCTGGAGGGGCGTGGAGCCAGCCACCGTTCACTCTGCCGCGACAGCGAGTTCTGTTTCCGCATCCGGGTGTTCCGACCCGTACTGATCCGGAAAGGCGACCCGTTCGATCGCTTCGTCGATGCGGAGCCCGCTGGCGATGAGGCTCTGGATCGCGGCATAGACTGATGGGCTCGACGAATAGAGCGTCGCCGAAAAGGGGTCGAGCACCAGGCGTCCGACGGCGAGCGTCTCTGGGCCTTTGATCATGATGTCGGAATATTCCCGGCCGTTAATCTTGAGGGACCGCAGCAGCGCGTCGGTGTAGTCATCCATCTCGAAGCGGTCGTGCTTCTTGAAATCAGCGATCGTCTCGGGCTTCTGCTGAAGGATGACGAACCAATCGGAATTCTCGAGCGCGGCAATCGAGCCCGCCGACTTGTAATAGTCGTTGAGCGACTGCGTCGCGGTGACGAGCGATGCGTTATATTTGCGGCACGTCCGCGCATAGGTCTCGATGAAATCTGCCATCGCACCGCCGCGCAGCATCTGCCAAGCCTCGTCGAGCAGCAGCGCCTTCGGGATCGAGCGATCGACCTTTCGCATCATCTGCTGCGACATGAACATGATCGCAGTCAGCACGACGCTGCGCAGTTCTTCGCGCGATGACAGGTCCGAAAGCTCGAAGACGGTGAGTTGGGCCGAGAGTTCGAACGATGCCTCGCCCTGGAAGAAGCGTCCGTAAGTTCCGGCAGACGAGAAAGGACTCATCGCGATGCCGAGATCCGCTGCAAGCTGGTTTCCTGTCGCCGTGAGCGCCGCGATGACATCATCGACCGACCCCGCGTTCCTTTTCTCTCCCCAGACTGCGTTCACCGCGGTGTCGATCAGGCCACGCTCGGTATCGTTTAGCCTGTCGATGTGGCGCGACATCTGGTTCACGATCGCCTTCAGCATCGCCATGCAGTCGAGGAGATAATCCTCGTCGGTTCGAGCCAGCTCGGCATCGATCATGCTGAAGGGATTGAGACAGAAGCCCGACGACATGGTGAACTCGACGAACGCTCCGCCCTGCAGCTTCGCCGAATGTTCGAACGAGCGGCCGTCGTCGATCACGACCACGCGCGCGCCCGCTCCGCACAGTGATGCGCACAGCTCCTGCAGCGCCACCGACTTACCCGATCCCGATTTGCCGAAGACCGCTACATTGTGGTTGCCCGCGGCGTTCTCGAAGGGCGACCAGAAGAAGGGCTGACCGCGACGGCCGATGAGCATCAGATGCGGCACCTGGCCACCGAGATATTCACCCTGGATCGGCGCGAGGTTGGCGGCGGTCGTCGTGAGAAGCGTGCGCATCCGCTTCATCCGTTCGAGATCCTTCGAAAGTCCGTTGGCCATTGTCATCGGGAGGGCGCTCAGAAGGCCGAGCACTTGAAGATAGCGGTCGTCGAGCAGGTCCCAGCCGGCGGCGCGGTACACCGATTTCAAAACGCGTTCATTGGCATCACCCTTCCCGCTCGGCGAAAAGGACGTGACGCTGAAAAAGACGCGAACGAGCTTCCTGCCCTGGCGAAGCTCGTCGTTCACATATCGCCACTCCTGCGATTGTTCGCGAAGCTGGGGAAGGAAGCGCGACGACTTGGAATCGGCCAAGCTCGTCGTTCGCATGAATTTGAACCCCGCCTTGCTGCTTGCAGCCTGCGGATCCGGAAACTCGATGCACAAATTGGTCGCCACCGGACAAGGCATCCTCAGCTTGTCGGTGAACATGTCGCCAATCAGGCGCGCTACGTCCCATGGGGCCCAGCGCGTCGGCAAGTTGCGGACAGAGAAGGATCTCACATCGAACAGATCGGGCAGCATTTCGCCGATCTCCGGCGCGTCACCAACGACTTTTCCGGTCGCGCGGAAGCGTTCGGTCCGTAGCAGCATGCGATCAGGCTGGATGCGAAGTTCGACATCGCGGCGGATCGCCTGGTCGGCGATGGGATCGAAGGGGTTGTAGTTGACCACATCGTCGCCGGCAGCCGTCGTTGGCGACGTAATATCGTCGATCCAGCCGATGAGGTCGGGCGGGTCCATTTTTCGCGCCGCGACGTTGATAGAGGCGAGCGCCGAAATCAGCCCATCCATCACCGCGACGATCTCGTCGGAAGAGACGTCCGATGTTTCCGGCGTGGAATAGGAGATCGCGACCCGGTGGTTGCGAAGGCAGAAAGGCGCATCCGTCGAGAGCGATTCCCAGACGCCATCGGTCAGGAAATCGACCCGGTGCTTTGCCATCCGCTCGTAGACGCCCCGCGCCGAATAACGCGGCAAATACCAGCGCGAAAGGCGCTCACCGACCCGAGGGCTCATCCACTGGTGGAACTGGATGCAGCCCGGTGCGGGGATGGCCTCGGAGAGAAATTGGGTGAGTATCTCGCCGGTGCGTTCGTCGGCGCCAATCAGCGGTGATGCCTCGATCACGAAGCCCCGTGAAGCGCTGTTGTAAAAGATGCCGGTTTTCGGGTCATAGCTCCGGTAAGGGAGCCAATGGGCGAGCATCGGCACACCAAGCGGCGGCCTACTGGTTTCCGGGCGCCGCGTATCACCGAGGACGCTGCTCATGACTGCCTCAAGAAAATCTCTCCATCCGGCCATTTCAATCATCCTCCGGCATGGAGGCCGGGAAGTCCGAGGCGCGCACGACGGGTGCCGGGATCAGCGCGGCCGAGCCGGCGGCGGCGGCGCTGGCGCCGCGTGCGCCTCCCGATATGGCAGCGGCTGCGTTGCGGCTGGCCGGGTCGTTCCTGATCCCGTCGCCGCCATCTCCCCGTCCTGCGGGTTCGTGATCAGCGGCCGCCGGCGCAAGGAAGGGGGTGCCGCGCGCCGGCGGGGCGCTGATGGGCGGCGGCAGTACCAGCTCTTCCGCCGCCTTCTGCGCCTTGCTGCCCGAAGCGGGAGCGAGACGGGCAGCAACATCCGCTTTGATCGCTCCGACGGGGTCCGCGCGCCTGGCACGGGCGGCAGCTACAGCAGCCGGATCGGGCGCATTCGGGTCAAGGACCGCATATTCTCCGCCGGGCGGGTCCGCGCGGTCGACGGCATCAGACAGCGTTTCCCCCGGTCCCCGTGCGAGAGCCTGTTCGCCAGGGAGAGCATTTGCAAAACCCGTCGACGGTGACATCCAGTCTCCGTTGGCGACCACGGCATGGATCACGCTCGTGTCGTGAAGGCGGCCGCGATCGTCAATGAACGGGAGGAACACGATCTTGAGAACCTTTTCCCGGCTCCTCGGCGGTCCTTCGGAACCGTTTGTCGCGGGATGGAATGAGCGAATGCGGGCGGGCGACGGGGATGCTGCCGAATCTCCACCGGTATCCGCGGAAACCATCGCAAGGGCGCGGTCGTCGATGGTCGCACTGGGAGCACAGACGCCGTCGGGCGCCGAGCAGGAAAAGCTCCCGCGCACATTCCCGCCGAAAGTCGCGCATCCGCTCAGAAGCAGGGCTCCCGCTGAAGCGGTTGCAATCTTGTGGATTAGAACCCGCTGTACGCCTTCAGCCGTCATGATTTCGCTCCCGTCAGCCATTGCTCGAGGAAAGCGCGAGACCGGTATCCTTCGAGGACGGCGCCGTCCCGGCGGACGATGACCGGCGTGCCACTAAGGCCGTTTCGCCGAGCGAAGGCCTCGTTCGCATCAAGCCCCGACGTGTCGCACGCGGCGCCGGCTTTGATGGGCTCACCCGCATAGGCTGCGCGAAGCGCCGCTTCGCGGTCCTTGGCGCAATAGACGCGATCGGCGACGTCGCGGCTGCCGAGCACCGAAATCGGTCGCTCGACGACGCGCACGTTCATCTCGTGTAGAACCTCGGCCAGGGCACGGCAGTAGCCGCAGCGGAAATCCGTGAAGACAGTGACCGTGGTTCCCGACGGATTGCCCCAGATAATCGCGCCATCGCGCGGAAGGCTCGCGAGCGAGAGCTTCCGTCCGCCAGCCGGGACCGTCTGCCGTTCGCTCCGGGGAGCCGCAGCCGCAAGCAGCTGCTCGTCATCCTCACCGCCAACCGTGGCGGCGGCATTCGCGCGCGCGGCCGCGCCGACCAGCATGTCGGGGTTCATCTCGAGGAGACGTGCTGCGGTGATGTCCTGGCGCGTCTGCATGTCGAAGACGCGGCCAATCACGAGATAGCGCGCCCGCGCATCGACGTAGAAGAGATTGTCGCCAGCGGTGATTTCGCACAAGCCGTCGATCTTGGCGCAGTCGACCGTGCTTACCGAGGTTTTGGGGAGCCGCTCCTTGAGGAGGCTGCGGACGCGGCTCTCTCCGCCGCCCGAGTCAGCCGCGAGGGCGATCCCGGCGGCGCCTAGCGCGAGCGCTGCCGCTGCAAGGCGTAACGGCCTGCGAATGGACTTCAAGCGTTCAGTTGCGGACATACACACCCTCCAGGAAGACGATCTCGACATCGATGCCCGTCGGCATCTCGATGACCGGCTGATATTGCTCGGCGCGCTCGATCAGATATTTCGAGACCATGTCGCCCGACTGGGCCACGCCCTCGCCGAAGCCGCCCTCGAGAATTTCGCCGGTGGAAAGCTTGTCTCTTTTCCCGTCGGTAGAGATATTCGTGCCCTGGAAGACACTGTTGGCGTTGGCGGAGAATCCGCGGCCGAAACCGCCCGCGAGACCGGCGAGGAATGCCTGCGTCACGAGCGATCCTTCGCGGGATACGACCCGCCCCCGCACGCCTGTCTTGCCGCCGAAGGCGATGAAGCCCTTGACTTCGGAAACCGCGTAGCGGCCGCCCGGCTGCGGACAGGTCATCTTCTGAAGCTTCACATAGACTTTCTCGCTCGAGAGATCCCCGCGCGCCGCGCCATTCACGAGACAGCCTTCGATCCGCGTCGTCAGCAGCCGTCCATTCTGAAAGACCGAGCGCGCCGGGCCGGTAACACGCAATACGACCGGGAGCGGATCGGTCTGGCTGTTGACCCCGGCGCTTGCGTCAACCCCAACGATGACCCGGGCGCGGGCGAAGCTGTTCGGCGGGAGATAATTGATACTGTCGGTATAGACGGTGCTGCCCTTGGCGACCTGTGTCGCCATTCCCGTGTCGGCCGCGCTGAAACTCACCAGCTTCACTTCGCTTGGGCTGAACGCTGTTTCCGGTTTGCCTGAAGCGCTCGCGCTGTCCGGGCGCTGATAGGCCTGCGGCCCATGCGGGCCATAGAGGGCCGCAGGTCCCGGCACCTGAGGGGCTGCGGTGCTGCGATTGTTGACTTGCCGGCGAAGCTCCTCGTTTTCAGCCTGGTATGCGGAAAGCACTCGCTCGCCATCGGCCTCCATCGCCTGGTTCTGGCCCTTCAGCGCCTCGACCTGTTCGGTCAGCATCTCGAGGCGGCGGTTCTGGCCATCAATCGAACGCAATTGGTTTTCGGTGGACTGGAAGCGGTTTTCCGAGAGCGCCATCCATTCCTGCTGGGAGAGATTGCGATTGACGAGGTCGTTCGTCGAAACTGCGATCTCGGCCTTGCCATCCTCGCCCGGCTGCTTCGCGGGGTCATCGTCGCTGAATATCCAGATCGACGAGAAAATGATGCCGACAGCCGCAACGCCACCTAACAGAAGCCGTTGCCGCCTTCGGACGGCTTCATTCGCTTCGAGATCGCCGGCTAGCGGTGAAACGCCTTCCTCAGGGATTGCTTCGGAGGTCTGCGGCTTGGGTTTGGCAAGAGCCATCTCTTCACTTCCCGGTCTGGGCAACGAGGTAGGCCGTCGTGACCTTTCCCGGTGCGAGCTGGTTTTCGGAGATCGACACGGCGAGCGCGCTTTGCGGTGCGACCATCCCCTCACTGAGGTCGACCGGCCCGTCGCTGCTGTTCTCGATGCGGAGCACCTTTCCGGTGAGGTCCGAACCGCGATACTCGGCAACGAGCTGAACCTTGAGCGGTCCGACATAGACCGGGCGGAGCGTGCGCTGGTGCATCTCGAAGCCGTCGATTATGGCGTTGCCATACATCGCCTGGATGAGTTCGACGGCAGCTTCGCGCGGGGGCAGCCTCGCTACCGGACCGTCTTCTGCCGCTTTCTCTTGCGCAATTGCCGGATTGGAGACGAAGAGCTGGGTCGCCTGATCGCCTGAAACACGGCACACGAATTTGTAGACATATCCGCGCTTGCTCGTTCCGAAGAACGAAAATGCGGGACGGGAGAAGCCGTCGGGGACGGAAAGGTAAATATCGCCGCGCACGGGTTCGTTAACGACCGAAAAGTCGTCAAGCGGATTGCCGGTCGAGATCTTCGATACCGATGCGAACTGATCCTCGACGAGGCTGATCCGGGTAAGATCCTTTCCCGAAGCCATACAATCGACCTGGCTGCTGTCCGAGGCCATCACCGTTTGGTCGGCGAATGCCGGCGCGGTGATCAGAAGAACGGCGGCGCCGATCAGCCCCGCGCCAATGCAGCGGCTCGTGTGGCACTGGATACGCGACAGGAAGGCGGCGCCAGCCGTCGCGGCGCCCATGGCATAGACCGACATCATTGATCCTTGTCCTTGCCGGGCGTCACCATTCCGAAGCCCGCGAGCCTCAGCGAAAGGCCCGAATATTCCCACTGATAGCGGAACGTCCGCTGCTCGGACGAAATGACGCGGTTGCCCACGATCGTGTGAAGGATACCGGTCACGTCGGATTGCAGGCCTTCGGTATCAATCTCCATCTTTTCGATCGTGAAGAATTGCGAAATCGACGACCCGCGCTGCTCGTTCACGATTTTCAGGAGGTCAGCCTTGATCCTGCCATGCGCACGCGGTGAGGTGATATCGAGGACCGCGTTCATCCAATATTCGAGGTTCTGCGGGCTGCGGTTGAGCGTCAGCACGGCAGTGTCCCGCGTGATCATCTCAAGATACTCCCGGCTCACGCCCGCCGAACTCACTGTCAGCGGCGAGCGGAGTACAGGCTGCAGGACAATCTCGCGGTCCTTCGCAAGCAAGGCCCCTGCGAGGAGGATCGTGACCCCCACGAGGGCCGCGGTGGCAAAAGCCAGGACGTTGCGCTGGCGCAGGGTCCGCTGACTGTGGGCATGGCTGTAGCCGATCTCCATGTCAGCCGGCCATCAACCGAAGATATGAGGGTGGCGTCGCCTTCAGGCCAGTAAAGCCTGCCGGCAAGTGCCAATAGGCGATGTGAAGCAGCCAAGATGCCGCCCGGCCTGCCTTAGCCTTTCTGAGACCCCACCAGCCTGCCCCGGAAAGGGCGATGCCAATGAGAATATTCTGAGACAGGATCCCCCAGACGAAAGGTATGACCATCGCCAGGAACTCATCCAGCGTCCACAGCCCGATCAGCTCGGGATCATCCAGATGCGTTGGTATGACATATTTGTCTGCCGCCATTGCGCCACCCTCCCCTTCGACCGGTCGACGCTGCTACGTCGGCCGATCGGCGGAACCGTCAGATCGTTGCGGTCACCGTCGAGGTGACGATCGGCACGCCCGTTCCGGCGCCGACACCGACTCCCACGGGGATCGCGATCTGGCCCATCGAGAAGCGGCCCGATGCAAGCGCGACGATGCCGCCGGCGAGCGAGAGCACGGTGATGATCTTGCCGCCCGAACCCTCGAGAAAGTCGGTGAAGGTGTTGAGCGCCGTGTCGAACGTGTTGTCGGCGCCAGCGAAAGCCGGCGTCGCGGACAAGGCGAAAATGAAAAGGAGGATGGCGGCGGCAGCGATCGCTACCTCCGCGCGCCCCGGTTTGCTTTGCGTCAGTTGCATGATGTGCCTTCCTTCCACTCGGGGCGCGACGAACTGGCGCCCAAGGGAAAGCTCACCAATCGCTCGGCGGGTCCGCAAGCGAGGGGTCCGGGCGGCGGCCGCAAAGTCGGACGCGCGACGAAATTATCTCCCTTGGATGGAGAATTCGGGGCAACGTGCCCCGCTCGTGGGGGCAATCTGCCCTGAATTTGTGCATAGCCTGGCTTCACGGTCAGGGCAGCGCGCCCCGCGATGTCGGGCAATGGCGTTGGGCGGTTCGCCAAACCGATTCGCCGATCGCTGCCCCGAGTGCCAATTTGGCCCAAATCGAGCTTGCAGTGCGGATTCCGCTGTGTTCGTCTGAATTTAACGGAGCGGCATTAGGGGTCGAAATGTCTTCTCTACTATGGATCGGAGTCTGAATCGTGGACGCGGCGAAAGCCCGCGGGCCACGGCGCGACTATGTTCCGTTGATCCTCGAAATGATGGTGGCGCAGGGCGTTTCGCAGCGCGCACTGGCTGGAAAGTCGGGTATTACCAAGAGCCGGCTCGGCCTTCTCCTTCACCGCGATGCTGCCAAGCGATCGGTAATGACACTGCCCGAACTCGAGAAAATTCTAGATGCGCTGGGTACCAACCTCCTTCAGGCATATACCTGTCTGGAGACCTTCAGCGACCTCGAAACGCTTGACCCGCAGCGGCACTCGACAATCATTTCCATGCTCTGCGACATGTTTGCCGGCTTGCCGCGCAAGACCATCGACGCTCTCGACGAGATCAATGGGCTGGATGGTTCGGAGGTCAGGCGCGACTGGGGCGTGCCGCTCCAGCGCGCCGTCATCAGGCGGGTCTCCGAAGAGGTCGTGAAGATTCGCGAGCGCCGCGCCCGTCTTGCCGACAGCGATGACTTCGCGCTCTGATCACATCGCATCCGTAAAGGTCGCCCCGCGCGCTGAGGCCGACGGGCTGCAGCCATTAATATATCGCTACATGCGCCTGACGCAGCCCCAAGGATGCGTTCGGCGGAAGCGCCGCGTCCGCTTGGCTGCCTTCGAGCAGTACCGTACGGCGCTGCATCGCGCCCAGCCGTGCCCAATTGTTAAGGACGTTCCCGACATAGTCCATGGTTTCGCGGATCCTCGGCACTTTACCGTTCCGCACGCGGCCCGGCCCAGCGTTGTAGGCTGCGAGCGCCAGATGGTAATGACCGAACCGGATAAGCTGCCGCCGCAAATAGCGCGCACCTCCGCGCAAATTCCCTTCAACGGCATAGCGGTTTACACCGAGCTCGGCTGCGGTTCCGGGCATCAGCTGAGTCAGGCCGAATGCGTTCTTTGGCGATGCGATCGTTGCATCGTAGCGACTCTCCTGAATGATCATCGCATCGAACAGGCCAACGGGAATTCCGTACTCACAAGCGATACTGCTCATCAGCCCGTAGAAGCTCGCCCGGCGGAACTCGGCCTGCGATCGCAGGAAGCCCGTCGGTCGGTACTCTGCTGGAGCGCATCCAGGTCTATATGCTGTCGCCGCTGGACCAGGCACTGCACCGGTCCGCATCCAATAAGGGACACGAACCAAGGATGCCGCCGACGCCGATGTCCCCGCCGGGACATGGTCGATCCGCGCCTCGCCCGCCGACAATCCAAATGTGTCCGCCAAAGGCAACGCCAGTGTGACCTCCGAGAACTGCTCAGCCATCCGATACTCGACCCAGCGCCGGGAAAGGTCATGGACGCGAAACTTCGACGCGATCGCCTCTCCGTTCGGATCAGCAAGGAAAGTGCTGGTATTCTGAGCATCCGCAGTTTGCTTCCTGGACAGAATTTCGGGTGCGAGGGCGATGACCTCGACCTTCCGCACTGCCGCTTGGGGCCCCGGCATGGCTGTGGCTGTCGCCGAGCAGGCAGCCGCTACCCCCGCCGTCAAAGCCGTGATGAGCATTCGCATTTCAGCCTCCGCATACATGTCCCACACCATGTGGAGACGGAGCCTGGGTGCCTTGTCAATCCAAGGTCTCTCCCGACGCAGGCCTTGAGAAACAGGCAAGGCTAGTTGCGATGTGGCTGATTCCGCGAGATAGCGACGGGACTGGACGCGGCCGCATTCTCCTTCCCGAGCCGGTGCGTGAAGCACTCGTCCGCTGGTATGTGGGCGAAGGTTCGCGCGCCGATGAGGAAGCCGGCATCACGCTGGTTCAGCAGGCGCGGATCGGGGGAAAATGGATCGCCTGCGATTGCCTTTCAACAGATCAGCCTCCGCCGATCCTCACCCCGGCCTTCCTCTCCGAGGCCGATACATATTATCTTCGGCGATTGACGAGCTCGAAGCGGCCCGAGCATCTTATCACCTGCCCTTTCTTTCGCGAGCAGGCTACAAACCGACTCACTGAAGTTCGCAACGAGGACAGCCCGGCCGATCCACCGACAGGATATTTTGAAGTTCTGAGGCCAGCGCCACAAAATCTCGCGCAGCGCCCGGATACCGACCTCACCGACGATCGAACCAGGCAGGGGGCGATCCCACGATTGGCGCGGTTGCTCTGGCGCCTGCTCCTGCTTTCGGGACTCAACCAATGCCCTCCCCTGTCTGGCGAGACGCCGAAGCGGTCAATCGCGACAGAATTTCGGCGTTTGGCGGTCACGGCAGAAAAAGTCGAAATCGCCCCCGGGATTGCACTCGGTCGCGCTTTCTGGACCCACGCACAACCTCTCCACAGCCGACGGGTATATGCAGCTTTGCGGGCGCTGGAGTGCGAGTGGCCACGTCGTCATGCGCCGCAGGCCTTTCTCGCCTTGTTCGCGCATGAGATAAGCGGCTCAACCATTCAGGTCGCGGGATGCGAGCCTGTAATCCTTGCGAACCGCGTCCAGTCACCATCCATTCGCGGAAATCGAATTAAAGGTCCCTATCTTGTTCTGATCGTTGCCGGGCAGTATCCGGAAGCCCGCGGATATGCCCCGCTCCGGGGCTATGCGCAGCCGATCTTCAAAGGCAATCGCTTCGTCCCCGTCGACTCCGAGATAGAGCGTATAGTCCTTGGCGATCTCATCAAGCTGCGCGCGGATCTGGATTGCATTGGCGTTGACCTTGCACTTGATAAACCGCTCTTCGATATCCTGACGCCGCTCGGCCCCTGTCGACCTGATTTCATTCTTGAGGCTCGCTCGCGGTTGACTGGCGAAATCCGACAGGTCGTCGTCGAGGCGATGGGATCAAATGGTGAGGCCTATCTTGCGGCCAAGGCCATTACCCATCCAAGGATGGAGCTGCTCGGCCCGCTGGTTCGGATTTCGGTCGATGACATTGAGACCCGGCGCGTTGGAGCGATCATCCGCCGCGCCTTGGACATCTGAGCCATATCGATTGTGGGGCACTCTTAAATCTGCAAATCCAAAAACGCGCATCGAAGCGGCTTGCCGCTAATTCTATGGTATCGTGTTTGCGCTACCGGTCTAGGCAATGCCAGAGGGGAATAACCCCAGCGCCATGGAGGCAAGCAAGAGCAGCAGGCAAAGGCCAATGGCCCACTTGAAAGTGAACTTCTGGAATTCGCCAAAATCGACTCCCGCCAGAGCAACGAGCAAGTAGGTTGAGGGAACAAGCGGGCTCAGTAGGTGGAACGGCTGTCCGATCAGCGAGGCGCGTGCGATTTCGACGCGAGAGATGTCGTATTGGCCGGCAGCGTCGGCAAGGATCGGAAGCACGCCATAATAGAAGGCGTCATTCGACATAAAGAAGGTGAACGGGATGCTGATGAGCGCGGTAATTAAGGATAGATGCGGCCCCGCCGCATCGGGTATCATCTGAAGAAAAGATGCCGACATCGCTTGTACCATTCCAGTACCCGACAAGATGCCGGTAAAACCGCCTGCTGCGAAAATGACTGCAATCACCGAGATTACGTTGCCGGCATGATTTGAAAGAAGTGCCCGTTGATCTTCGAGACGCGGGAAATTGATGAGCAGCGCTACCGCGAACGCGGACATGAAGAGGATGACGATCGGTACGACACCCGAAACGAGCGCGATCATCAGGGCGGCGGTAAAGAGTGCATTGAACCAGAAGCGCCAATTTGTCCTGCCGTCGGCGATCTCTCCCCCGGTCCCATGCTCGGACAATAGAGCGCCTGCGTCCCCTGTCTCCAGGGTGGGACCGATACCGGGAAAATCAGCGAGCGAAATCGTTCCGAGCCTTCTGCGCTCTCTGAGGCCGAGATACCAGGCGATACCGACCACGCCGCAGAAACCTGCGACCATAGCCGGTACCATAGGTAAAAAGACTTCGGTCGGATCGACGTGAAGCGATGTCGCCGCGCGTGCGAGGGGTCCTGCCCACGGCGTGAGATTCATCACCCCATTGGCGAGAATCACGACGCAGGGAAGGACCAGGGGATTAAGGCCAAGCCTGCGATAGAGAGGTATCATCGAGACGACCGTAATCATGTAAGTTGTCGACCCGTCGCCGTCGAGTGAGACCAACGATGCGAGAAGCGACGTATACAGCACCACCTTCAACGGGTCATTCCCGGCTGCTTGGACGATCTTCCGGACGATAGGAGCAAAAAGGCCTGTGTCGATCATGACTCCGAAATAAAGGATCGCGAACATCAGCATCACGCCGGTTGGGGCGAGCGTCTTGACGCCTTCGAGCATCATCTTGCCGATGCTCGCGATGTCGAAACCTGCGACGATCGCGAAGCAGAGCGGAATAATCGTGAGAGCCACCAGAGGTGAAAGGCGTTTGGTCATGATCAATGCCATGAAGGCAATGACCATGGCGAAACCCATGGCGGCGAGCAGCGTGGCGTCGACCATCAAACCCCCTACGATGCGACCTTTGCTGGCTGCATCTCTATTCTAGTATCAGTCGTCCTGGCCTGCAGCCTATCCATCTCTTTCGTCCAACGCCTAACGGCCATTGACGAAGCCGGACCGCGGACGGTTGGAACTGGTAAGCGCAATCGACTGGAAGAACTCCATCTTGTCGCGATTGGGGACCGGTCCCGATTGCGTCGTGTCGCTCATCGTCAGGGCGCTGCCCTCCTTCGAATAGGGTGACCAGACAGGAGCCGAACCGCCGTTCGGATCGCCAGTGCGAGCAAAGTTGATCAGATACGACTGCCACTGGGCCGAGAGTTTTCGGTCGACCGGCTGGAACTCGCGGTCGAGGAGCTGCAACGATCCGAAGACATAAGGAACCTGAGAGCCATGATAGGCGCCGAGTAGAGAGGCCGGTGCATTTTCGGCGAAAGCTTGACCGGGCCATGTCGGTGTGTTGCGCGCCCAATAATAAAGATAGGTCGGATTACCCGAACCCGCGCTCATTTGCGCGAGGCGCCATGTGTTGAGGCCGAAGCTTGAATCCCGGAAAAGTCCGACGCGAGCTTCGAGAGCCGTTGCATCGTCAGTAACCCCATACAGTTTCAGAAGTTTGCCGACATTCTTCTTGCCCACCCGCTCTTCAGCGAGCTTACGATACTCTTCAAGCGAGCGATCGTAGACGCCCTCGAAGAACTCGTGCGACGTCCAGCCCGTCATATAGGGAATCTTTGCCGCCGCCCCCTCGGACCAGAGCTGCCAAGCCGGCTTCGGCATGAAATATCCGTCGACGATCGGGCTGAAGTTGACCTTCATGTCACCGTAGAGAGAAAAAAGGACATCCGCCGGCAGTGCCCGGAGGTCCGCCAGCGACGCGCCGATCATCTTCGAGAATTTGCGGCCGTCGGCTTCGCCTTGCGCAAGCGTACGACCCGGGTCGGGACTAACAGGTCCGCTCATTGCTACAGCGCGCTGGAAGAGACCCCGGCTTAGCGGCGAAACCATGTGCTGGTTTACGGCGAGAGACCCCGCCGATTGCCCCATGATCATCACCTTTTGAGGGTCGCCCCCGAACTTGCCTATGTTCTGCTGCACCCACTTGAGCGCGGCGACCTGGTCCAGCAGGCCGTAATTGCCGGAGGTCTTGCTTTCCGCCTCGGCGCTGAGATCCGGATGAACGAACCATCCGAAAATATTGAGCCGGTAATTAACGGCGATGACGATGATGCCTTTTGATGCAAGCTGTTCACCGTTGAATTCGACTT
This sequence comes from Sphingopyxis sp., assembly GCA_032154175.1. GTDB lineage: Bacteria > Pseudomonadota > Alphaproteobacteria > Sphingomonadales > Sphingomonadaceae > Sphingopyxis. The sequence continues at coordinate 109,867 of JALDYH010000001.1, forward strand.
TTGACGCCCCCCCGGACGTGAATGCACCGCCGTGGAACCAGACGAGGACGGGGAGTTTTTCTCCAGCTTGGACTTCAGTCGGCGCCCAGAGATTGAGGTAAAGGCAATCCTCGCTGACCGGCATGTCTTTATAGCCATAGGCTTCAAGACTGATGGATCCCTGTGCGCGCGAACCTTGCATACAGGCCGGCGGAAGCTGGGTTGCTTTCCGAACGCCTTGCCATGGGAGGACAGGCTGTGGAGCGCGCCAGCGGAGATCGCCGACCGGCGGTGCGGCGAACGGAACGCCGAGGTAAGCCTTTACCTCGGCGTTCCGAGCCCAGAGACCCTCGATCTGCCCCCCATTTACAGCGACGGGATCTCCGGTGACGCGAGCGCCCGCTGATGCTGAAAGAGCCGCAGCGGAGACAATCATCATCAGTGATCGAGCGAACACTTGCGCGCGAGTGCGGTGAACTGACGTCATTTTCTATTCCCTCTTCTCAACCAGCCCGCCACCGCGGACGAAAAGCGGCTGCCGGTGTGTCAGGGGTCACCGGCAGCCAGTTTCGCGCTAGAATTCAAAACGAACGCCGGCAGCGAAATATCGCCCCAGAAAATCATAGGCCTGGTTGGCCGGGACCGAAAAGGAGGTGGGATTACCGCCCGAAATCGGCGGCGACGTGTTGAAGAGGTTGTTCACCGACAGGAAGAGCTTCTGCTCGCCTCCCATCAATCCCAGTTTATATTCAAAACTGAGATCGGTGTATGCGATCGCCTTGATCGAATTGAGATTGGTTCCCACGCCTTCCACCAACACAGGATCGATTTTAGATTTGCCGATAAAGCGTTCCTGCAGCGTTACGTTCCAATTGTCTGTCGCATAGCGCAGCGATGAGGTGAAACGGAAGTGAGGGCTTTGCGGACTACCCAATGTCGGGATGGGATCCGATCCCAAGGCTTGCGATTCTGCCTTGGTCAGCAGGGTTCCGAGCATGCGCCAGCTGATCGTCCCGTCGAAAAGCGGCCGACGATAGCCGAGCTCGAAGTCCCAGCCGGCGACCTTTGCAAAATTAAGGTTTAGTGTCTGCTGGCGGATCGTAATCGTCCCTGGACCCGTGACGGTGATCTGGTCGCAGAGGAGCTGATTTCCTGCTTCGCACAGACGAACCGTATTTTGCGGCGTCAGTGTCCCGATGGCGTCCTGGATCTTGATATCAAAACGATCCACGGACGCCGTAAAGCCGGGGATGAAACTCGGCCGCAAGACGACGCCAAATGTCGTCGTATCCGCTTTCTCCGGCGCTAGATTGGGATTGCCGGAGGTGATGACGAGATCCTGCACCGTTTGTCCGCCATAAATGACGTTCTGGGTAACCTGTGTCTGCGAGTTGAAGAGCTCGAGGACATTAGGGCCTCGAATGTCGCGCGAACGCGTATACCGGAAGCGGATATCGTCATTCAGATCCCAGGTGCCACCAAGTTTCCACGTCGTTACAAGTCCAGATTGACTATAATCCGTGCGCCGGATCGCCCCGTTGAAGTCAAGCGATCTTGCGATCGCGAAATCGCGCAGAATCGGGATGCCGATTTCGGCGAAAAAATCTTTCACATTATAGGAGCCCCTGAGTGGCTGCGGATTATTCGATTGATAAACGCCAAGACGGCCCTGCAGCGATGCCGGGAACCCTCGGATACCGGTGAAATCGAGTATCTGCTGCGACACCGCGTCCGACACTTGCCGCGCACTTTCTTGACGATACTCGAATCCTGCGGCCAGCGAAATAGGTCCTGCCCCGAGCTGGAATTTATCGCCGAGATCTCCGGTTACAGTAATCTGTGCGACCTTCTGCGTCAGCGTGAGATCTTTGCCCGAATCGCCAAGAACCCAATCGATCGCCGCTTGGCTCGGTGCGCCCTCGCCAAAAATATTGAGCGGCACACATCCCGCATCAAGGCCCGCCAGCGTGGAGCGGCAGACGATTTGACCGTTGGCCGGGTTCACGACGGCGTCAACCGCTGCAAACACACGCCGCAGGTTGGTGCGATTATTCTGGTAGAGATGCTGTTTGGTCTGCCCGTAGCTGTATGATGCGTCAATCTTCCAGCTGTCAGAGAGTTTAAGCAAGAAGCCGGTTGAGAAGCGCGCTACGCGCGTATTGTTTTCGTTCTCGACTGCCGGAAACTCGTTGAAGAAACGGCCAACCTGGATGCTCTGGATATTAGCCGTTGCCATCTGGTCTCGAACGGCGGTCGGCAAGAAGGCATTCTCTCGGAAGATGGTGAAACGCCCGCTTCCGCCCACATGCTGCGTGATAAAGGCCTGATGGCGGCTTTTGGACTGCGCGTAACCACCTTCGACAAAGAACGTCATGCGATCGTCGGCATCGAATTCGAGATGACCGAACACATTCCAACGCCGCTGGTCTGGACTGAGGCCATTGTTAACCTTCGCCCCGTCTCCCCCCGACTGGAAGGTGGCGCCACGAAGGGTGCCAAAGTTGAAGGGCGCAAGCGAGCCATCGAGCATAAACTGCATGCCTGCGAGCGCCGTATTGGTGATCAGGCCTCCATAGGAACCGATCGACGAACGAATGTCGGGTATGACGAGGATGCCCGGTGTTGCGCCAGTCACCGGATTCGCGATTTGCCCATAGGGTACCTCATACCATGTGCGATGCGTGTCGTCGTTTACGCCAATTCCATTCGTCCGCGAATATTCACCGCTCGCGATGAGACGGACACGACCTTCGGCAAATTGCTTGCCGAATGCGAGGCTGGTCCCGAGCGCCTCGGCATCGCCATGCGTTGAAATTCCGCCATTAATTTCGCCCTTCACGCCTTCGAACTTCGTATCGAGAACAAAGTTCACGACGCCCGCAACGGCGTCGGAGCCATAAGCGGCAGAGGCGCCGCCTGTAACAACTTCGACCCGACTTACGAGTGATTGTGGAATCGTATTGACGTCGACAGATCCTGCCTGGTTCGTGGCGACAAGCCGGCGGCCATCGAGGAGCACGAGGTTGCGGTTCGAGCCCAAATTCCGCAGATTGAGAAGATTCTGTCCGTTGTCCCCGGTTGAGACGCTCCCGCCGCCAGTCTGACCGGCCTTGGTGCTCCCCCCGAATACCGGAAGCTGATTCAGGCCATCGGCAAGATTGAGCGGTGCAGAAGTCTTGAGTTCCTCGGAACCAGCGACCGTAACGGGTGTTGGCGTGTTCAGGCCGCTTGCGCCCAGTCGAGTGCCGGTAACGACGATGGCTTCATCCGATGACGACGCAGTCGTGTTCGATGCCGTTGCCGATTCAGCGGCAGCCCCGGGCGCGGGACCCTCTGTTTCCTGGGCCCATGCCGAAGCTGGTACCAACGGCAGAGCCAAGCTCAGCGCCACAACGCTTGTGCGTTCCGCCAGTCGGCGCAGCAGTTTCCCCTGTTTCATTTATGCCTCTCCCATCCCACTTGCATTGATTAGAATAATCAACTCATAGTCGGCTTTTGTATGCCGTTGATACTTATCGAACCGAATCGGCTGGCAAATGTCAATCTTGATTAGTTTTGTGCATATGAAATATCTTAATTCATATCGGTATAATGCCAATTATGCCGAAATTCCTCATGATCCAAGGACGTTTCTGATTCACATTGATTCATAAAATCAAGATTGACTGTAGTTCGATCTCCTAGTCTAATTTCAAGTCGCGGATCGACGGATGGCAAACAAGAGATCGAAGACGGGAGAGGGCATGTCGCTTGCAAATGAACTCGCACCAACCGGCACGCTGCGTGTCGCTATCAACCTCGGCAACAGCGTGTTGGCCCACGCGGATGCGGGCGAAAAACTGCGTGGTGTGACCGTGGAACTTGGCCTCGCTTTGGCCGACCGTATCGCCGTTCCGGCCGAGTTCCTGGCCTATCCGAGCGGCGGGCAGGTGGTGCGAAGCCTCGTGGCGGATCAATGGGATCTCGCTTTCCTAGCCAACGAGCCCGAGCGAGCGGTTTCGATCGAATTCATGCCGCCTTATGTTCTCATCGAGGGGACCTATATGACTCGCCGCGACAGCGGGCTCGACTGCATTGCGGACGTGGATCAGCCGGATCAAACAATAGCCGTCGGTGACGGTGCGGCCTATCACCTCATCCTCGCTCGTCTATTGCGGCAGGCTAAAATTGTCACGGCGACTACCTCCGCCGCCGCGATCGACCTCTTCCTCCAAGGCGGAGCCAGCGCCGCTGCCGGCGTGCGGCAAACCTTGATGGCTGCGGCCGAGCGCACGCCTGGCGTTCAGGTCTTGCCGGATAGCTTCAGTTGCATCGAACAGGCCATGGCCGTGCCCAAGGGCAGGTCGCGCGAGGCTTGTGACTTCGTACGCGAATTTTGCGCCGAACAGAAGGCGAACCGCTTCATCCACGACGCGCTGGAGCGATCTGGCCAAGGCAGTGTTGCGGTGATCTGACAGGACTTACCGTCCAACTTTTTTGGGAGCGAATTTTGGCTGAGACCTACGCAGTGGCACACCATGTAGCCTCCTTCAACTTGGGCGATGCGAGCATAAGCTATGCCTCGGTCGCTGATGCGGTCGGCGTCGAGCGTTTTGCTTCGTTGCCTTTGAGCCTGAGAATTCTGGCGGAGAATATTCTGCGCAAGGAGCCCGACGAAGGCCGCCGCCTGCAATGTCTCGAGGCAATCGCGTCGGCTGACGATGGCATTGACCTGCCCTTCCGTCCTGAACGCGTCGTCTTGCAGGACATGCTTGGGACGGCTCTGTTGACAGATCTCGCGGCGCTTCGCGATGAGGTCGCGGAAGCAGGCGGTGACGCTTCCTTGGTCAATCCGTCTCTTCCCACCCATTTTGTCGTAGACCATTCATTGAATGTCGATGCCTGGGGGGTGCCCGACGCGCAGGCGCGTAATGAGGCAATCGAACGTGAGCGTAACGCGGAACGTTTCCGCTTCATGGACTGGGCGAGCCTCGCCTTCGATAATTTTTCGATCATCAGTTCAGGAAGCGGGATCCTGCACCAGATCAATCTGGAGCGGCTGACCCCGGTCGTAGCACTCGCGAACTCGCCCGCCGGGCTCCTTGCCTGCCCGGACACACTTGTCGGAACTGATAGCCATACTCCTATGATCAACGCGATTGGCGTCTTGGGATGGGGCGTTGGCGGACTTGAGGCCGAAGTCGCAATGCTGGGCAAGCCCCTGATGATGCGCCTCCCCGAAACGGTCGGTATCCGGCTCGAAGGGCAGCTGCGCCCGGGTATCCTGGCGACCGATCTTGCCCTGACGCTCGCCGAATTCCTGCGCGGTATCGGCGTCGTTGGCGCCTTCGTCGAATTTCATGGACCGGGCCTCGCGTCACTGCCTCTGGCTGATCGTGCGACCGTGGCCAATATGGCGCCTGAATATGGCGCAACCGCCGCGCTGTTCCCGATCGACGAGCGTACCATCGAATATATGAAAATTAGTGGCCGTGACGCAGCCAGCCGTGCGCTCACCGAGGGCTATGCGCGCGCGCAGGGCTTATGGGCGGATGAACTCGGTGCCGTGCGGTACAGCCGTTCATATGATTTCGACCTTGCTAGCGTCGAACGCGTGATCGCCGGGCCGCGCCAGCCCCATGAACGCATAGCGGTCGGTACAGGCGCTATTCCTTCCCAAACCGCTACGCCGAACGGAGCTGGTGGCGAGCTACCGAAGCGCCCTGTTGTCATCGCGGCAATCACGAGTTGCACCAATACCTCTAATCCGAGGACCATTCTTACCGCCGCCTTGCTGGCGCGAAACGCTCGGGCCCGGGGCCTGACCGTTCCGCGGTGGGTTCGAACCTCCTTCGCGCCAGGTTCGCGCGTTGTAAGCGATTATCTCCAAGCATCGGGTCTTCAGAAACCACTCGACGAACTCGGCTTCACGATCATTGGGTTCGGTTGTACGACTTGCAACGGGCTTTCGGGGCCGCAACTTCCTGAAGAATTGCAAGCCGCCATTACGGCGCAGGGGGCCACTGCAGTCGGCGTGACATCGGGCAATCGCAACTTCGAAGGCCGCGTCCATCCCCAAGCGCGCGAAGTCTTCATTATGTCGCCGCCGCTTATCGTCGCATACGCCATCGCTGGCTCTGACGACGCCGATATTTCGCTGCGTCCGCTCGGTGTTGGCAGTGATGGACGGGACATATTCCTGTCCGATCTCTGGCCATCCGATGAGGAAGTTGAAGCCGTGGAAAAGCAATATGCTACCGCGGCCTCTTTCGAACGAGGGTATCGCGAGATCGACGAAATTCTTGCTCGCGGACGCGAACGCCGGCGTGAAGCCGGCAAGGCAAGCCGGTTCGAGTGGGATAAGGACAGTACCTATATCCGACGCCCTCCATACTGGTCGCTTTCGGTAAACGCATCGCCAAAGCAGCTGCGCGGACTTCGGCCGCTCGTAATTCTTGGCGATCATATCACGACAGATCATATTTCGCCGACGGGGACCATTCTTCCGGTCAGCGACACGGGTATCTATCTTGACGGGCAGGGCGTCGCTTTCGCTGACTTCAACAGTTATGGTTCGCGGCGCGGTAATTTCGAAGCTGCCGAGCGTGCGACTTTCGCCAGTCCGCGCCTCAAAAATGAGATGCTTGCGGACGGCGCCGAAGGCCCGCTGACAGTCGTCCAGCCGGTTGGCGAACGTCAGAGCATCTACAGGGCTGCTAAAGCCTATGCCTATCGCGACACTGGCCTCATCGTCGTGGCCGGAAAGAATTATGGGAGCGGCTCGTCGCGCGACTGGGCGGCGAAAGGTCCCCGACTGCTGGGTGTGAGGGTTGTGCTGGCCGAGAGTTTCGAACGTATTCATCGCCAGAATCTCGCCGCGATCGGCATTTTGCCGCTTCAGTTCATGGCGGGCGAGTCGCGTAAAACGCTTCGCCTGAACGGTGCCGAGACATTTGACATATTGGGCTTGGAAAGGGCGCCCGAGCCGAGACAGGAAATCGCAGTCCGCATCCATTATGCGGATGGGCGCACGGTCGATATATCGACGATTTGCCGACTCGATACGGCAGAGGATGTTTCCTATTTTCTGCATGGCGGCCTGTTGCCGCAGTTGAAGACCGAGATACTTGCCCAATCCACCTCGCGCATCGCCCGTAGCGGAGCAGGTGCATGACCGAGCGCAAAATTCCCTGTCACTTCATGCGAGGCGGCACGAGCAAAGCACTGATGTTCAGGGCGGAAGATCTGCCGGACCGAACAGAGTGGGATGATATCTTCACCGGAGCCATGGGAAGTCCCGATAGCTATGGGCGGCAGCTCAATGGCATGGGGGGTGGCCTGTCCTCGCTCTCCAAGGTTTGTATTGTGGGGCCAGCTACACGAAGCGATGCCGATGTGGACTACACATTCGCGCAGGTCGCGATCGACGAGGCGCGTGTCGATTATAAGGGCAATTGCGGAAATATGAGCGCGGCGGTGGGGCCGTTCGCTGTCGAATCCGGCCTCGTCGACGCACGCGGAAATTCAGCAACTGTGCGCATCCATAACACGAACACGAGCAAGATCATTCATGCGACCTTCCCCTTGGCGGACGGGAGCGTCCAATATGAAGGCGATCTTGAGATTCCTGGCGTGTCAGGATCGGGCGCCCCTATCGCTCTCGAATTTATCGAGCCGGGTGGCGCCTCGACCGGCAAGCTCCTGCCAACTGGAGAAGCCGTCCAAGTGCTCGACACCGCCTTCGGGCAGGTATTTGCTTCTTGCGTGGATGCGGCGAATGCTTGTGTCTTCGTCGAGCCGAGGATGATTGGCCTTGTCGGAACCGAGACTCCCCTTCAATTGGAAGATCCAGACATTCTGGCAAAGGCTGATGCCATCCGGACAGCAGGATCGGTTGCGATGGGCATCGCACCCGATCTCGCAGCAGCAAAGCGCGTGAGCACTGTTCCCTACGTCGCTCTGGCATCCCCGCCTCAGGATTTCGTGATGCTTGACGGGTCTACTGTTACCGCCGCATCTCATGATATCTGCATCCGTGTCTTCTCGAACGGGCAACCGCACCGCGCATCGCCGCTGACGATTGCGCTCTGCACAGCGGTAGCCGCACGGATCCATGACTCAATCGTCGCCCGCCAACTCGAGCCGGCGGTCGCCGCGGATGCGGATCGGGCACTGCGTCTAGGGACGCCTTCGGGTGTCATCACCGTGTCCGCGTCTGTAGAGAAGGATGCGCACGGCGGATGGCTAGCGGGGTCCGGGGCGTTTTTCAGAACAGCCAGAATGCTCTTCGAAGGGCATGTATGGGCGAAGATCTAGACCGCACATCATCTCGCCTTGGCTATAGTTGCCTGATAGGGACGGATGCCCGGAATTTGTCGCGCGTCTTCTGGCTATTGGGGAACTGATGCAGGATTATGATCATACACTCTACCTGACAGCGGAAGAGGCGGCCGAGGCGCTGGGCGTTCGTGTGGCATCGCTTTACGCCTATGTATCGCGGCAAAAGATTCGCTCGGTTCCGGTCCGAGGCTCGAAGCATCGCCTATACTGGCGCGATGATATTGAGCGGTTGCGTGCAGGCGACGCTCAACCGGGTGATGCGCTCGCTGCGCCTGCGGATATCGCGCCTCAGACCGGCCTCGCGACCGAGACTGCCCTTGCCTTCATTTCCCATGACGGACCTTTTTACCGAGGTCAGAGTGCGATCGAGCTTTCCAATACCGCGACGATCGAAGAGGTGGCTGCGTTGCTGTGGGACGCGGACCGGCGTGATATCTTCACCTCCGCGATGCCTCGCATCCCAGCCAATTATGTCAAGGCGCGCGCCAGCCTCTCGTCGCTCGGCGTTATCGAGCAGGCTGTCGCACTGTTGATGCTCGTCGATTCAGTCAATCCGCGCTCTCATGATTTCTCCGAACCCGGCTATCGTCGAACTGCAGCCGACGTCTTGCGATGGTTTGCGGCCATTCTCGTTGGAGCGGATGCGCCGAGCGATCGGCCTGTCCACGAATTTGTGGCGGCGCAGTTGGGACGTCCCGAACTTGCTGACCTTGTCAGGCGTCTCATGGTCCTTGGTGCCGCGCATGAGCTCGATCCCTCTACATACGCCGTGCGTGCGGCCGCCAACGCTGGCGTCACTCCCTATTACGCGGTAATTGCCGGGATTGTCGCCTATCGTGGCCATCGGCTACCGATGTCGCGCGCTGAACCACTTGCTTCGCTGCTCGAGGAAGTTGTGACTTCGTCAGACCCGCGCGGGGTGGTGGGGCGGCGGTTCCGTAATGGCGATCGCTTTGTTGGCTTCGGCTCTCCCATGTACGGCGCGGTTGATCCTCGCGCGGAAGCTATCTTTCCTGAGATCGCGGCGCACCTTGGCGCTGACCGGGAGTATCGGGCCTTTTGGGAGGCATGTGCCGAAATCGAGGATTTGACTGGAAAAAGGCCGGGTTTGACGGTCGCTGCTGCCTATCTCGGGCGCCTGCTTGGCTTCACTGGAGCTCAGCAAATTTCATGCCTCCTGCTCGGTCGCTCGGTGGGCTGGATCGCCAATGCGATGGAGCAATATTTCAGTTCCGATCTTGTTCGTCCGCGTGGTGCCTATGTGGGGATCCTGCCTGGCCCTGGCCCAACCCGGCCCCCCGCCCCGTAGCTGCGCGGTGGAAAAGTGTCGCATTCGGGATTTTCGCTGGCCTACAGCCGTCAGATCGAGCCGCAGCGCCGCTGCTAAAGTTTTAAACTCCAGAGCGGATTGTTTCGCTGCGGCCGCAATATGATCATTTTACTCCCGTTGTTTGCTATCAGAAGCGATAACCTACTTGGAGGCCGAATGTTCTAGGAGGCTGAAACTGGAAGTTCTGTGCTACAAATAGAGCATTACGCTGAATGCGACCGTAAACCATCTTGTCCGTGAAGTTCCTTATGAATATTTGTGCTTGCCAGCGGTCATCCGGTGTCTCAAGAGCGATTGAGAAATTGCCTGTCGTATAGGCAGGTGCTCGCGTCGAGGGACGATTATTGTAATCATAGTAGACGGACGATGAATGCTTTCCGTCGAGCCGAAGCGTGATCTTCGAAGCTCCGATGGGAATATCCTGCTCGATCCCTGCCACGATTACCCATTCAGGCGCGTTCGGCAGATGATTGCCGCTAATGTCGATCACGCCTCCTTCACCATTGTCGACCGGCTGAACATTGTCGCCAAAGCGGCCGTGTAGATAGGTCATATTCAAATTGACACGTGCCCGGTCGGTCAGGTTTGCAAGAGTGAAGAGTTCCAGACCATAGCTGACAGTTTTTCCGGCATTGACAGTCGTACTGCCGCCTATCACTGGCACGGTTGCCTGGAAGCCATCCAGAACCTGGTAGAAAATATTGGCGTTCAGGGTAAGCCGGTCATCGAACATCCGGTTTTTGATCCCCAACTCAAACGCATCGACGGTTTCCGGTCCAAACTGGCCATTGGGATTCGTCGGGTCGACTGTGAAGCCACCCGGCTTATAGCCCGTGTCGAACTTCGCGTAGAGAAAATGGTTGGGCGAGATTTCCCAATCGAGACCAGCGCGATAGGTGAACTTCTCGGCCTTCTGACGCCCGTTGGCGAGCGTGACGAGCGCCGGCGGCGTTCCGGAGCAAAGAAATGCCGGGATCCCGACGATGTCGCAGCGAAGCGCGTTGGTGCCGGTCCGTCTCACCATATCCCAAGAGTAACGGCCGCCGAGCGTCAGTTTCAGGGCAGGCGTCACTTCATAACTCGCCTGTCCGAAAACGGCCTTTGATGTCGAGAGAGTGTCATAGGCGAACGTTATGAGGCGCTCGCCGGCGAACGGACCGGTCGCGACGAGCTGGCCGGCTAGCAACGGGTTATTCCGCTCCCTGAAATAGAATGCGCCGAATTGCAGACTGAAAGGTGTGCCTTCGCCAGTTGCAAAGCGAAGTTCATGGTTGACCGTTCGGACGCGCTGACTGGATTCAAACTGAGCAAGGGTGAAGACGCCCATGTTGGTACCGGACGTGTCGTTTACACGGCGAAAGTCCGTTAAATCTGTTCCGCCCATATATGTGAGCGTTCCGTTGAATGGCAGGTCGTCTAGGTTCGCTTCCCATGTGACGCGATCCGCGGTTATATCTTGGCTTGTGAGCAGATATCCAGGATAGGCCTTGGGGTCTCCCGTGAACAGCTGGTTGACGGGTCCTTGGGCTGGAACATCCCCAGTCCCTCCAAGATGGTCATGTTGATAGCGGGCTAGGAGAGTCAGGCTGTCGAGGGGTGTCCATAGGACATGCACGCGGCCCGAATAGGATTTGTCATCGTCGCCGCGAATATTGATACCGGTAATCCGGCGATAGCCATCCCGGCTCCGCCCATAACCGGAAACGCGCACAGCCAGTTTGTCTCCCAGCGGGAGGTTCAGCGCACCCTCCCCGCCGAAAAGATCATAATTGCCAGTGGTTGCCGAAACATATCCGCCTATCGCTCCCGTGCTCGGCTTGGCTGAGAGCACGTTGATCAGCCCGCCAGTCGAATTGCGCCCGAATAGAGTTCCTTGCGGACCCTTCAGAACTTCGATCCGATCCAGATCATAAAAAGCCAGTCCGAGAGTGAAGCTGCGATTAGTAAAGAAGCCATCGCGGGCGATGCTGACGCTTGGGTTGCCGACCTCGGTCGTATTGGTGCTCTGGACGCCGCGGATCGCAACATAAGGCGTACCTGTGGCAAGCGTGATATTGATACTGGGATCGATTGTCTGCAATGACACGATGTCGTGGACATCCTGTTCCCGCAAATCCTCACCCCGATAGACATTTATCGCAACAGGCGTGCTTTGGAGGTTCGTCGCCGAACGGGTGGCCGTAACGATGATGTCTTCGTCAAACCTGTTCCGCTGCTGCGACGTTTCCTGCGCCGTAGCGGTCGATGCCGCGGTTGATGCGAGAAGCGAAGCCCAGGCAAGCAATGCGTGCTTCGAATAATGAATCGCCATTTCCGTATCCCCCTTTAACGGAACCGGATGAGTGGTCTGACATCATCCGGTTCCGTCCCCTTCAGGCGTCTTTAGGAATTGCTTCGGCGTTTGTGCCGGTCAGAAAATCCAGAGTTTCCCCCCTTGGTCGGAGAAGTCTTTGAAAGCCTTATACCGCTCGGGGGTCGACAAGGCGCTGCGCATCCCGGTCTTGTCTCCAAGACCCATCAGCGTCACAGCGCCGGGAGGGGATTTCGCCCAGGCTAATGCCGGAGTGGACGGATCTCCGCTGCGCATGAAGGCGAGCCAGTGTGACTGTAGTTGAGCGGAAATGTCATAGTCCTGACGGGTGAACTTGCGGGGCCCCAAGCCGAGTGCGCCCATGATGTAGGGGACCTCGGCAGTATGGAAAGTTCCGAAATTCGCTTCGCCCGCGCTTGGATAGTCGTGGTTGTAGTAATAGATATAAATCGGCTGCCCTGTCGTTTTGCTCCGTGCTTCAGACCAGTTCAGGACATCGAATAGCATCTTGTCACGAGACATCTCGCGGAACGATGCCACGGCTTCCTCATTTGAAGAATGAGGATAGAGAGCGAGGAAGCGCTCGGCCATCACACCGAAACGGCGCCGAAACTCGAGCTCGAATGCTACCGGGGTCTGCGGTTCGGCTCCAGGCAGATAGCCGTCGTCGGTTACGAAACCGGTCAAAAAGGGCACGTTGGACTGAATCGACTCTCCGGCGCTGCCGCCCGTAGCCAAAAGTGTCACGCCATCAATGACCTCGCTAAAGCGGATGGCGGGAACTTTGGGGCCTGAACCCGCGGTCGGCGGAGGGACAGAGCTGGCTGCCAGGATATCTGCTGCCGGGACTTTCCGGAGCTCGTCAATTGAGGTCACTCCCATCCGCGAAAGGAACTGACGTCCCGTCGCTTCGCTTTCACGAAAGGACGCTATCGGAAACCCTGAGCCTGACCCGCTCTCTGCCACCGCCCTGTGGAAGAGTCCTTTAGCATCGGGCGCAAATAGCAGGGAATTCACGGCCGCGGCTCCCGCCGACTGGCCCGAGATCGTGACGTTATTCGGATCGCCGCCAAACTTTGCGATGTTCGCCTTCACCCATTTGAGAGCGGCGATCATGTCCATGAAGGCATAATTTCCGGAAGTGCCGGCTTCCGCCGTCAGATCTGGGTGGGCAAGAAATCCGAACGCGCCGAGGCGATAATTAATCGTGACGACCACAGCGCCCTTCGATGCAAGACCGCTGCCATTATAGACGGGGATTGACCCTGAGCCGGACCCAAAGCCGCCGCCATGAATGTAGAAATAGACGGGCAATGGCCCTTTCCGCCGCTCGGGCGTCCACACGTTGAGGTAAAGACAGTCCTCGCTAACATTACCGTCGATCAAAAACTCGGGCGTGTAGGGTCCAAACAGCTTTGGTTGGTCCTGATAACAGGCCGGCGCTGGTTTCGTCGCATCGCGGACTCCTGCCCAAGGCTTCACCGGAGCCGGCGCCTTCCAGCGCTGCTCGCCCACGGGAGGCTGGGCAAAGGGAATGCCGAGAAACTCGCTTACCGAACCTTTATCCGCGCCGCGTACAGTGCCGGATTCCGTTGCAACCTGCGGTTCCGCCAAAGCGGGCTGAGCCATCGCAACCAGCGCCGAAGCCAATGCCAAACGTATGCTCATCATCCAACTCCCTCCGTTTTTGGTCATCGCCAAAATTTGATTACGCAAGGCGTATCGTTGGCGTTTGAAAATTGCAATAGAATAAGAGTTCTTATTCTATAATGGCGATCGGAGCCGGTGGAGAGAGGCTTCAGCCACTTGTAATTCATATAAATTATGGAGCGGCTAGTGGCGTATTGGCGAGCCTGTTTGCCTGCAAGGACGCGATCAATCGCCGCTTAGCGCAGCGCGGGCTGATCCACTCCGGGCGCCTTCAAGGGCGATTCACCGCGGTGCAATATTGCTTCGCGCCGTCTCGAAATCATGCGCTTGAGGTGGCGGGCAGCCAGTCGTTCTCGCTTCGAACATGGCTGGCCGCTCGCAAAAAGCCTGCGCTCGCGACCTTGGATCGCTTTGCCAGCGACAGGGCGAAGCGAAGTTCCTTCATTCCATCCAAAGACCCCGAAGAATGGGGATAACATAAGGGCGCATCTCCTCCGGCACCCGTGCGATCAACATAGCCTCATGGCGATCAGCAATCTTGTGGACCGTTTGCAGAATGTCTTCGCCCGTTGAACTTAGGAACAACGCTTGAGACCGGCCATCAAGCTTCTGTCGGCGAAGCAATCCCCGTGCCTCGTTTCGTGAAACCAGCGGCACCATATTCGCGCGCTGTATCCCGAGGATTCGGCCCGCCTCACTCTGATTCAGGCCCGGATTTGCCCCAGTCAGCATCAACAGCGAGGCATCGACGTGATTGATGCCGATCTCGGCGAGTTTTCGGTTGAGTTCTGCGAGCGAAGCAGACGATGCGCGGCGGAGCAGATAGCCGGGCAAAGAGGCAAGCGGATCAAACATGAAATAAGCTTATCAAACGCTATTGTTTATAGCAATGAAGAACGCTATATGACATAGCAATATGGAGAGGATAAATGGAATTCCAGCGCATAAACCCACTAACCGGTGCGATCGCATCAACTGCCCGTTCGATGCAGCCGTCCGAGATGCCCGCCGTCGCTGCACGCGCGCAAGCCGCCTTCCCTGATTGGGCTGCGGCAGGGCCGAACGTTCGCCGCGCAGCGCTAAACAGGGCTGCGTCGGCGCTTGAGGCGCGTGCTGATGCGTTTGTCGAAGCGATGATGTCCGAGATCGGTGCAACCAAGGGTTGGGCATTATTCAATCTGCAATTAGCGGCATCGATGGTGCGCGAGGCGGCCTCGATCACAACGCAGATCGCGGGCGAAGTCATTCCTTCGGACAAGCCAGGGTGTTTGGCGATGGCTTTGAAGCAACCAGTAGGGGTCGTTCTGGGCATCGCCCCTTGGAATGCGCCTATAATTCTGGGTGTGCGCGCGATATCCGTCGCGCTCGCCTGCGGTAACAGCGTGATTCTGAAGGGGTCGGAGCTGTGTCCGCGTACCCATGAATTGATTGTGGAAGCTTTTATCGATGCCGGGTTCCCCTCTGGGGTCGTCAACTTTGTCTCCAATGCCCCTGCCGATGCCGCCGATGTTGTAGGCGCGCTGATTGACGCGCCTGAGGTTCGGCGGATCAATTTCACCGGCTCTACCGCCGTCGGCAAAATCATCGCCCGGCGTGCCGCCGAGCATCTGAAGCCTTGCCTGCTTGAACTGGGCGGCAAGGCGCCGCTGCTCGTTTTGGAGGATGCCGATCTTGATGAGGCAGTAAAGGCGGCGGCCTTCGGTGCCTTTATGAACCAGGGGCAAATCTGTATGTCGACTGAGCGGATCATCGTCGTTGATGCGATCGCCGACGCTTTTGCTGAGAAATTTGCTGCCAAGGCGCAAGCACTTGTGACCGGGGACCCGCGCGATGGTAGGGATCCGTTAGGGGCCGTCGTCGACGAACGCACGGTCCATCACGTCAATGCGTTGATCGACGATGCCGTGGCCAAAGGTGCGAAGCTACTCAGTGGTGGTTCTGCAACGTCAGTGCTGATGCCGGCTACCGTCGTTGATGGCGTGACTGCCTCCATGGATATTTATCATGACGAAAGCTTTGGCCCAATCGTGGCCCTGATACGCGCACAGGATGAAGCGGAGGCGATCCGTATCGCCAACGACAGTGCCTACGGCCTGTCAGCGGCGATATTCACGCGCGATACCGCACGCGGACTCGTTGCCGCGCAGCAGATCCGATCGGGTATCTGCCATGTCAACGGTCCAACCGTACACGATGAAGCGCAGATGCCCTTCGGTGGCGTTGGCGCGTCGGGATACGGACGCTTCGGCGGACGCCAAGGCATCGACAGTTTCACCGAGACGCGCTGGATCACGATTGAAACCCAGCCAGGCTATTTCCCAATTTAAACCAAAGGAAAGTCCATGACCATCGAACGCACCGAAGAAGATACTGTAGCTTTCACCGTCGAAGACGGCATTGCCTGGGTCAAGTTCAATCGGCCCGAAAAACGCAATTGCATGAGTCCGAAGCTCAACCGTCAGATGAAGCGCGTGTTGGAAGAACTGGAGTTTCGCGATGACGTGAAAGTTCTTGTTTTGACCGGTGAAGGCGACGCTTGGTCTGCGGGCATGGATCTCAAGGAATATTTCCGCGAAACGGAGGCGCAAGGTCTGTGGGCCATTCGCAAGTCCCAACGCGAGAGCTACGGCTGGTTCGAACGGTTGCGCTGGTATGAAAAGCCTACCATCGCCATGATCAATGGGTGGTGCTTCGGCGGTGGCTATGGACCCTTGTTCGGTTGCGACATTGCCATCGCAAGCGAAGATGCGCAGTTCGGCCTGTCCGAAATCAACTGGGGCATCCTTCCTGGCGGTGGCGCTTCGAAGGTCGTGCAGGAGCTGATGCCGTTCCGCAAGGCGATGTATCACGCAATGATGGGCGAGAATTTGACAGGTAAGCAGGCCGAAGAGCAGGGTCTTGTCACAGAGGCGGTGCCCGCCGACCGCTTGGAAGCGCGTGTCCGTGAAGTAGCCGAAGCTCTCAAGCGCAAAGATGGGCACGCCCTCCGTGCGACCAAATGGACGATGCGCCGAATGGTCGACATGACCTACGATAATGCGCTCGACTATCAGATTCGCGCGCAGGAAGCCTTGCATAGCTTCGGCGGCGCTGCGGCGCGCAAGGAAGCTACCCGGCAGTTTCTCGATGAGAAATCTTTCAAACCCGGGCTTGGCACTTTCGATACTGCCAAGATCGACCGATAGCAGAAACCGCGCCGCCATGGTGACTGCTACGCTTTCACGGCACGTCGCGGCGCTGGTTTCCAGCGCGGCGAGTGAGGAAACATTTGGAGCAATGCTGTCAGAGCCTGAGATCGGCGAAATCCTCAGGTCTGCGGAGAGATTTGCCGACGAGCACCTCATGCCGCTCAATCTCGAAGGCGATCGAATAGGTAGCCGGATCGATGGGGACCGGGTCGTGACGCCTCGTAGCCACGAGGCCGTGTGGCGAGCCTACCGCGAGGCAGGTTGGCTGCTTCTCGATGCGGACCCTCGCCATGGTGGACTCGGCTTGCCTACCGGTCTTGCATGCGCAGTTCAGGAAATATTCGATAGCGCTTGTCCAGCCTTTGGTATGATGCCGGTCCCGATCCGCGCAGGCTCACGCTTGCTTGCGGCCTATGGCAGCCCGGAGCAGCAAGCCGAATGGCTCCCGCGGCTCGCGAGCGGAGAGTGGGCTACAACGATCTGCATTTCCGAAGCCGAGGCGGGATCGGACATACGTCGTATTCGCACCCGTGCTACACCGCGCCCGGATGGAAGCTGGTCAATCGAAGGCGAAAAATGCTGGATCAGCTTTGGGGATCAGGACCTGACCGGTCGCATCGGACATTGTTTGCTTGCAAAGACCGGGCCCGAACAAATTAGCCTATTCCTCGTTCCAGACCGCTTTGGTGACGTGCGCAATAATGTCGTGTTGCGCCGCGTCGAGCAAAAACTGGGTCTCCACCTCTCGCCCACATGTGCGTTGGGGTTTGAAGGTGCGCAGGGCTTCCTGCTCGGTCAAGAGGGACGTGGGCTCCCGCAGTTGTTCGTGATGATTCGCCACATGCGACTGGCGACGGCAGTTCAGGGATCGGGTATTGCGGCTCGCAGCTACGCAACTGCGAAAGCCTATGCTGCCGACCGCAAGCAAGGTGGCGGCAGCCTGGTACCCGTCGCAATCGAGACCCACGCCGAC
This sequence comes from Sphingopyxis sp., assembly GCA_032154175.1. Taxonomy (GTDB): domain Bacteria; phylum Pseudomonadota; class Alphaproteobacteria; order Sphingomonadales; family Sphingomonadaceae; genus Sphingopyxis. Next base: position 127,617 of record JALDYH010000001.1, read on the forward strand.
ATCCAGCGCCTACTGCTGTCGATGGCAGGGCGTGTTGAATGTCTACGCGGCCTGATTCAGATAGCCGCGTGGCATATCGATCGAGCAGATCAGGCAGATGATCCGGTTCAAAGATCACACTCGGGAGCATTAGCCGCATGGCTCCTGCCAATAGCGAAGACGCTTGGTGGTGAGACTGGTTTCAGCGTCGCCAGCGATGCGATCCAGATTTTAGGCGGTGCTGGTTATACGAAGGACTGGCCGCCGGAGCAGGGGCTACGCGATGCTAGGGTTCTCACGATTTTCGAGGGCACGACCGGCATGCAGGCCCAAGACCTGCTGTTTCGGCAACTGCGCAGGGAAAATGGCGCGCCGTTCCGTGCTTTCATGGCCGAGGCAAGGCGCGAAGCTGATACTTGTCCTGATCTCGCCGAGGCGCTCGATTGCCTGGAACAGGTCACGGCCAGACTCTCGGACCCAGGCCATGACAAATGGTCCGCCGAATGGAGCGCGACGGATTATCTGGCCCTTGCCACGGCTGCGGCGGTCGGATGGGTAGCCTCCACGCTTGTACGGATGGCAGGCGTCGATCCTGAAACGCGCCATCTTTGTGCGGCAGGAGCGGCAGCACTCAGAGACATGCGATGTCGCCTCCCGGCCCTGCAAAAAGCCACAATGGCACATGCCCCCGAACCGGAACAGTTCGAGAACTTGATATAAGTCTGCAGGTTTGCCTGCTGCCGAAGGATGAAAACCCACAATGACTGATCCGCAAATGCAACCACCTGCAAAATCTTTCGATCGGCTGCTGCGTCCGAAATCAGTCGCGATCATTGGTGCGTCCCCCTCGCCAGGGGCACTGGGTTCGACCGTGCTAGGCAATCTCGATCGACGGGGATTTACCGGTGATATTCATCTGGTCAATCCGAAGCGGCCCAAGATCGGTGCACGCCAGGCACTCGGTGCAATTGACGAGATTCCTGACGGGGTTGATGCCGCGGTTCTCGCCATTCCGCGTGCCGCAGTTCTAGACAGTATCCGCGGTCTCGCCGACCGCGGGGTCGGATCCGCGATTATCTTTTCGGCGGGATTTGCCGAAGGCGGTGAAGAGGGGCTAGCGGAACAGCGCGAAATTGCTCGCATTGCCGATGCGCATGGCATGGTGATTGAAGGTCCGAATTGCTTGGGTCTCGTCAACTACGTCGACATGATTCCGCTGACCTTCGTGGAAACGCCGGCAGCGCCGCTCGACGGACGGCTTGGTGTTGGCATCGTTTCGCAGAGCGGCGCGATGGCGGCAGTGCTAGCCGGAACCTTGTTCGCGCGCGGGATCGGCGTGTCCTATTCGATTTCGACGGGTAACGAAGCAGCCAGCGGAGTCGAGGATTATGTCGATTATCTAATCGAGGATTCCCACACGAAGCTCATTGCGATGATCGTCGAGCAGTTTCGTCAACCGCAGCGTTTCCTTTCCCTTGCGGAGAAAGCACGTGCTGCGGGCAAGCATATCGTGCTGCTTCATCCCGGAAAGAGCGACGCGGCACGGGAGTCCGCCGCCACCCACACCGGTGCTTTGGCCGGCGACCATGCTTTGATGAGGGTGAAGGTCGAGCGCGCGGGCGTGTTGGTCGCCGATACGCTCGAGGGGCTTGGAGATATTGTCGACATCACCGCAACGTGTGACATGGTACCCGATGGAGGCGCAGCAGTTCTGACCGAATCTGGAGCCTTCAAAGCCCTCACGCTCGATCTGTGCGAAGAAGTCGGCTTGCCGCTTCCGGTGATCGGCGATGCCGACGCTCCTGCGCTGCGAGCCGCGATGCCAGCCTTCGTGCCGGTGTCGAATCCGGTCGATCTGACCGCCCAAGCTCTCGTCGATCCTGACCTTTATCGTCGTTCCCTGTCGGCACTGCTGGAGGACGATCGCTTTGGCAGCGTGGTGTTCGCGATAATTCAGACGGACGAGGCAACCTGCAACTTGAAATTCCCGCCGATCATTGAAGCAATCAAGCAACTCAAACCTACGAAACCGGTAGTCTTCGCCGGGATGGATGATGGCGCACCTGTTCCAGTTCACTATATAGCGGAATTGCGAGATTTGGGGGTTCCCTATTTCCCCACACCGGATCGGGTGTTTCGGGCACTCGCAGCGCTGTGCAACTTCGCCGCGCGCGATTATTCCGCTTCGGCACCTGCACTCGTCTCGTTCGCTCTTCCGCCTACCGGTGTGGTTCCCGAATATCAGGCGAAGGAATTGCTGGCGCCCCTCGGAATTCCTTTCCCGGCTTCCCGGCTTGCGCGCACGGTTGGCGAAGCGCAGCTGATCGCTGCCGAACTCGGCTACCCAGTTGTGATCAAGGCCCAATCGGCGCTTCTTTCGCATAAGAGCGATGCGGGCGGCGTTATTGTCGGCCTCGATGACCCTGACGCACTCGCGGCTGGCTGGCAGAAGATGGAGGCGAGCATTGCGGCGCATAAGCCTGGGCTGGTGCTCGATGGTATCCTGGTCGAAGCAATGGGAATACGAGGGCTCGAATTGATTGTCGGAGCCAAAAATGATCCCGAATGGGGGCCGATCCTTCTCGTCGGTTTTGGTGGTGTTCAAGCTGAAATTCTAAGAGACGTTCGGCTGCTGCCTCCCGAATTGTCACGCGATGCTATCATAGCTGAACTCCGCGCTCTGAAGTGCGGTGCGTTGCTCGGGGGATTTCGCGGGTCGCCTCCAATGGATGTGGGTGCTGTCGCAGACGTTGTTAAGGCGCTCGACGCGTTGCTCCAGGCGGAATCCTCGATACGTGAAATCGACCTTAATCCAGTTATCGTCTATCCAGAGGGTAAAGGTGCCGTTGCGCTTGATGCGCTGATGTTGATCGGCTGATTTCTGTGAAGGGGCGTTAAGCTGCAGCGCGCTCCTTCAGCATGAAGAGCGCGGCTGCGGCAAGCAGCGAACCAGAGGCCATACACAGCGCTACCGTTTGCAAGCTGAAGCCTGCCGCGAACAGGTACCCGGCAAGCACGGGAGCCAAGGCTGCGCCGCCACGCCCGACCCCGATTGCAAATCCCGTCCCGGTTGCCCGAACATGTGTCGGGAAAACTTTCGCAAAAAGCGAATAGAGGCCAACGATTGCGCTGTTGATAAAGAATCCTGCGGCTGCAACCATCATCGACAGCGTGGAAACATCCCGGGATCCCGTCCCGAACCAAATGATCATGGCAGACGAGATCACCAGAGCGACCATGGTCAGCATTTTTAAACCAAAGCGAACTGCGAGCAGGCCGAATATTGCGCCGCCGGTTGCTCCGCCAACATTGGCCCACGTCAGCACTCCCGCCGCCGCCTTTGGCTCAAAACCCATATCGACAACGATCTTGGGCACCCATTTCATGATGAAATAGAAACTGGTGATATGCGCGAAATATGCAACCGTGATGAGCAAAGTCGTCGCGATCAGCGCAGGCTTGAAGATATCGGCAATCGATTGTTTGGGTGCGTCGGCCGTGTACTCTGACAGTGAGTTGACGGCAGCATGGCCAAAGCGGACTAGCGTATGGTTGATCCGCTGCAATGCGCCGACGGGGCGTTTGCGGTCAAGAAATGCGGGTGTCTCTGGAACAAATGCCCACACCAGCGGGATAAATGCTGCGGTTGCATATGCACCAAATCCAAAGACGTCACGCCAAGTGCCACTCGAGAGCAATTGCTGGACAACCAATCCACCAAGCACACCGCCGATCGGATAGCCGATCACCATGAGGGACATGGCGATGCTGCGATAGCGGTTGTTTGAAAACTCGGCAGTCGCCGCGTTGATTGCTGCGAGCATGCCTCCGATACCGAGACCGGTGAGCAGCCTCCAGCCTAGCAATTCGTCGACGCTGCTCGCCATGCCAGCAAAATGCATGCCCACTGCCATCGCACCTAGACAAGCGAGTATGGTTGGGCGCCGCCCGATTTGATCTGCAATGCCGCCAAGCAGGACTGACCCTAAGGCCATCCCGAGAAGTTCCATCGCGAGAATCCAGCCCAGGACACCTTGCTCGACATCCCATTCCTTCGCGATGCCGGGTGACGCAAAGCTGATCGACAGCACATCAAATCCGTCGAGGGCATTGAGGCCGATCATGATCGCCACCGCAAGCCACTGTCGGCCATGCATAGGGCCATCATTAACAGTCGTTTCTGGATTGGCGACAGCCATCAAATTTCCTCCCCGGCTATGGTCTTGTTATTCGTGAATACGACTGAGCATTTCGATCAGTTGCCGGACTTCCTTTTCGGAGAAGCGGCCTTTTAGCCAGCTTTCGTGTTCCAGGATCGCGGCCTTGGCCTGTTGGAGCGCAGTTCGCCCCTCACCCGTCAAGTTCAGCGTCTGCTTGCGTCCGTCGTCCGGCGACTTGCCTCGCACCAAGTAACCGCGAGCCTGCAGGCGATTGACAATTGCCATAGTCGTTGCGCGATCCATGCGCATGCGTTGGGCGAGGTTGGTTTGGGCGATATCCGGATGATCGTCAATCAGCCATAAAGCTGATACTTGCTTCTGCGTCAGCTCGATATGCGCGAAAGTTTCAGTGAAGTGCCGGTATACCGCCCCGTGGGCCAAGCGGATATGAAATCCGACAATATTGCGGATTTCACCGATGTCTTCATCGCCTTCGACATGCGGTGTCGTGGGAACCAGCGTTTCTTTTTTCTTCGTCATCGGAGCCTCAAGAGATTGTTAGTCTAACATACAACTCATGTCGAGTTGATCCGTGCAGATTATTTCCGCCGAAGGCCTGGTCGAGGACAAATCCCGAAAATTGGGATCGCTACATTGCAGTACGGACCGCTGAAGGGCTAATTGGTGAGCCAAAGCGCTAGTTCAGCTAATCGCCATCACCTCACGCTGCCGAGCGCAATAGCAGTAGTGATCCGCGCGACCGTTAGAGTTTGGCTACGGCTCGCGCCAAAGCTTCAGCCTCGTCCTCGGTGATGTGCCAACCCATCACGAAACGCCCAGCTTCAGGCGAGGTCGCCGTTGCTGGCCGACTGAAAAACATAAAGCCTTGCCGTCGAAGACATCGTTGCTCCTCAACTGACATTCGGAGAAACACCTCGTTGGCATCGACCTGGTGAAGTAGTCGATCACGACAAGCTTCCGCCACTATGAACGCGGCCGCGTTGGCGGCGCGCGCGTTCTCAACCCAGAGGTTGCCTTCAACCAGAGCCAGAATTTGGGCAGCCATATACCGGCCTTTTGATTGGAGCTGACCTGCTCGTTTACGGTGATAGCGCAGTCGATCGGCTAGCGAGGTGTCAAAGACGACAAGAGCTTCCGCGTTCAGGCCGCCATTCTTGATGCAACCGAAGGAGAGCGTTGCTATGCCGTGTTCGACGAGTTCTCGTGGCGCACAGCCAAGGCCGGCCACCGCATTGGCAAAGCGGGCTCCATCCATATGCAAGCGTAATTGCCGACGCTCTGCTAAGGCGCCAAGCGCTGCCAATTCTTCAAGAGTGTAGACTCGTCCAAACTCCGTAGCCTGCGAGATCGAAATCGCGTGGGCTTGTACTGCATGCACATGAGGCTGAATCGAGTCCAAAAGCCTCTCCAGCACCTCCACTGGCAATTTAGCGCCCTCACCTTCCGCGAGTATCAGTTTGGCTCCATGTGTAAAGAAGCTTGGAGCGCCACCTTCCTCGACCTCAATGTGCGCATTCTCGTGGCAGATGATGCCTCCGTGCGGGGGAGCGAGGACCGAAAGTGCCAGGCAATTGGCTGCCGTGCCTGTTCCCACTGCCAACGCAATGCAATCGGTTCCGAAGAGCTCGGAGAACACCGTATCAAGGCGACTACTAAGCTTGTCATGGCCATAAGGGAAGTCGGGCTCATCGGCCGCCTGAAGCGCTCGCCAAACCGCGGGGTGGACCGGCGCCACGTTGTCGGAGCAAAAATTGATCACTGCTTTCTCTCAGATCCCGCTGAAATATGGTTTACCTGCTAGCTGATCAGTTCGGAGATCACTTACTTGTCTGAACCGGCCTCAAGCAGCACAGAGCCGGATGAATAGGTGAAGGTCGGGCCGTGTCAACCTCGGTGAGGTTGGATCGGGGCGGTTTTGAGTATCGAGTCCTCTCGACATCTCGCGTGGCCAAGTTTTAGCGCATACAGCTTCATACGCCTTCGGCAAATTGAGCCCATTGGGCTGTGACAAGCGATGGCCGTTGCTAGCCGCCTGGAAGCGATTTCATCCGACGCGCCGGCGCCCATATCGTTCGACCCATTCGACCGTAGCTTTCAGCCCACCGAATGGATAGAAATGCAAACGCACACGCCCATGCTCGTCACCTAGTTGGCTTGCGAATTCGTCAACCAATCGATCGGGGCCGGCACTACCGATCAGGCTGGTAAGCGAGATTCCATATTTTTTCATTATGCTTGCGGAAGCCCCGACGCCGCAGCGTGTAGCAAAGCGCAACAAGGTCTTGATACTCGCCGGACCAGGAACGCCAATGCGTACTGGTGTTTCAATGTTGCGGGTGCGCGCTTCTTTAAGCCAAGCAAGGAAAGCGTCCGGGTCGAAGCCGAACTGTGTGACGACGAGCGATGACATGCCGCGGCGCTCGATTTCTCCCAGCTTGCGTTCGAGTACCTCCCACGTTTCGGCGCGCGTCATCACAGGGTGTCCTTCGGGATGCCCTCCAACGCCGATCGCCTTGATACCCGACCGCTCGAAAGCGCCCGTCGCAATCAAGGCGGACGTGTCGAAGAATGGCCCTTGGGGCTGAGGCGGGTCTCCAGCGACAATGAAGCAACGCCGCACACCGGCAGTATGGGCGACCGCTGCCAAATAGGATTCGAATTCGTCGTGCGAAATGATCCGTCGCGCCGAGAAATGCGGCATGGGTTCGAAACCAAGTTCACGAACCGTGACAGCGGCGGCGATCCGTGCGTTCGCCTCTTCGCCTGGAAGGAATGTAATCGCGATCGGCGTGTCAGCCGGGATTAGCGGCGCCGCCTCACGAAGCGCTGCGACGTCTTTTGCCGTAATTTCCAGCGAATAGCCGTCGGTAATATTCTCCGGCGCATTCGCCCAATTAGGGTGAATCAAGGGTGCTGCCATCTGGTCCCCCAGGTCAAAACCGCTGTTTCCTGCTCAACGCTGAGTACGCCATCCTTCATGATAGGCTTCGCGTGCAACGCGGCTGTACGGAACGGGGCTAACCACAGCTCGAACTTCAATCTGTGTATGACGCTCGACCGTCGTCTTGCGTGTGCCGCCATTTTCCTCACCCCAGACTACGCGTAGTTCGGAGCCCACTGGAATCCCAGGGTCGATGGTCGCAAGCGAGAGCGCCTGTTTCTCGTTGAAACTGTATCCAGTGAACATCGACAAGCCGATCGTTTGTCCACTCGCGTCAACCACGCGATCGTAGTTCGACGAAGCATAGTTTGCGAGCGGTACATCGAAGAACTTATATTGCTCACCATCAGGATTGAACAAGGAAGCCATGATCGTGGCCATATCGTCCGGATGCCAGGCCAACGTCACTTTTTGCCGTTGGTCAGCCGGGTTCAGCGTCTCAAGTGCTTCGCGCCCGTGGAACTCGTGGTCGAACTTGACGAACGGTCCGTAGCCCAACTCCCAGGGATTAAGATAATAGTCTTCGATGTTGCCCGATACAAAGCTTCCGCCAATTGAGCCGGTAGCCTCATAGCTGTCGGCGCCCAGCCATTGGCGATAGGCTCGCAGCTTTTCTCCCGTGTAGATTGCAGGAAGAGGCGATGGGATCCAGCCTGACTCGAGCGTGTTCGACGGGTAGGCTCGGCTACCGCAGGGAACGATGCCGAATTCCTTGCCGGCTTCAAGTATCGCCGCACGAATCTCTTCCTGCTCTTCATAGGCCCCCCAGATTTCGAGGCCTGGCGCGCCTGACATCCCGTGGCGTAACGTACGGACCGGCTTGCCCGCGATATTCATCGTCGACATATTGAAGAATTTAAGCTGTTCGCGCGGGCCGCCGTTCAATTTCTCGATGATCGCCCATGCTTTGGGCCCCTGAATCTGGAAGCGCCAGCAAGAGCGGGAAACCGGCTTGCCCATCGGCCGCATCGGCGAACGGTCGTCCAGTTCGATCTCCACATCATAGCCGCCTGTGGCGGCTTGAAAGCGCAGCCAATTGGATGCCGGGGCTCGGCCAACATAGACAAACTGCTCTTCCTCCAGCCAGAAGATGATACCGTCGCCGATCACATGTCCGTAGGGAGTTGTGGGAACATATTGCTTTGCTTTGTTTACCGCCCAGCCTTTGGGCGAATTGATCATCGTCTCGGTCACCAGCCGAAGCGCATCCCTGCCGCGGATATAGAGATTCACCATGTGATGTGACTGGTCGAACAGAACCGCACTGTGCTGCCACGCCCATTGTTCGTCGCGCCAGTTGTGAAACTCCGGCGCCACCACCGGATAAACATAAGCGCCCAGCTGGGAATTGCGCAGCATCTCGACAATATTCCCCGCCGAATCCAACACGTGCTGCAGATTTTTCGCCGACACCTGATCTTCTCCCAGCTTGAAAAACTTGTAGGTATTGCATATCAAATTTTGTATGTAACACAAACGATAATTTGGAGAGGATCGAACTGCCATGCTATCAAATCGCCAAATTCTGACATTTTCCTGTGAGGACAGGCCAGGATTGGTCGCCGGAGTCACTCGCATTCTGGCCGACAATGGCGGCAACGTAGACGAGTCCCAGCAGTTCAATGACGGAAGCTCCGGGCATTTCTTCATGCGCGTCGTTTTTTCGTTGAGCGATGGCGCCGAACCCGGGCGGTTGCGTGCTGCCCTTGCCTATTTCGCCGAAGCCAATCGACTGGACTGGTCATTGCGTGCCGCAAACGAACACCGCAAGGTGATGCTAATGGTCTCGAAATTCGACCATTGTCTCGGTGATCTTCTTTATCGTCAGCGGATTGGCGAACTGCCGATGGATGTGGTTGGCATTATCTGTAACCATCCGCGCGAAGTTCTGAAAATATCGCTCATCGGCGATATTCCCTTTCACTATCTCCCGGTCGCAAAATCAACGAAACCGCAGCAGGAAGCCCAGATCAAGGCTCTGGTAGAGGAAAGTGGTGCCGAGTTGGTCGTGCTTGCTCGCTATATGCAGATATTATCGGACGATTTAGCGGCTTTCCTGTCAGGGCGCTGCATCAACATCCATCACAGTTTTCTGCCCGGCTTCAAGGGTGCGAAGCCCTATCATCAGGCATTCGATCGTGGGGTGAAAATGATTGGCGCGACGGCCCATTACGTCACTGCTGACCTCGACGAAGGCCCCATAATCCATCAGGATGTCGAGGCCATCAGTCATGCCGATGCGCCTGACGATCTGGTCCGTAAGGGCCGTGATATCGAGCGCCGCGTACTCGGGCGCGCGGTGCATTTTCATTTGGAAGATCGAGTACTCCTCAATGGCAACAAGACAGTAGTGTTCAGGGACTGACTCGCTCTGCCACTGCGATCAGGGCGGCTGCCAATTCCACGGGCCGTGACAGATAGGGCGAATGATCGGCATCGAGCGTCACGACATTCGCTCCGGGGACCATGCTTTGCATTCGCTGTTGGCTCGCGAGCGGGATCGTTCGGTCCATCGTGCATTCGATATAAGTGCGCGGAAGCGATCCGAAACGATCGTCCGACAGGCGCAGCGGCGTAGTACGCGGACCATGTGGTTCGGCAACGAGTCGAGCCAGAGCAGCTTCTGCCAGACCAGTTGGTGACAGTTGCGCGAAAACGTCGCCGCCCTTGCCTGGATCAACCATCGTTCCCGCCCCCTCGTGGACCGGAGTAATGATTGCGTCGAAAGGAGGGTTCGGGCCTTCCATGGTCTTGAACGCCGCTCGCGAGAGGCCATCGGGAAGCATCATGGCACAGACATAAACAAGTGCATCTATCGCCTCCGGGGCGGCTTCGGCAGCTTGGCTGATTACAAGCCCGCCTCGGCTGTGCCCGGCCAACACAACTGGCCGCCGTGGCGCTTCGCGGCAGAGCCTGGCCACAAAATCGGCCCACCCCTGCAAACTTACCGCCCGTAGCTCTTCTGCGTTACCCCCCATGCCTGGGAGATCGGGCGCTATGACTACATGGCCGGCGGCCTCCAGGATCTCGCGGACGGGGTCGAAACACCAGCCGCCGTGCCACGAACCGTGGATCAGGATGAACGTGGCCATGTTTGCTTCCTCCAGCCGGTTATCTATGCGTTGCCAACGACCATGCGACTTTCCTGCGGCTTGGACCGTGCTTGCCGACGATGGCAAAAGCCGGTTCGTTCATCATCGTCATCACGCCGGTCCTCGGCTGCTCCGATCGATTCCAGGAAATTTCGTGTGCATAACATACAATCACATTCGGGTGTTTCAAGCAACGCCGATATCGCGTTCGATTGGGATTCCATGGTTGTAAATATGGCGTACTCAGACTGGGAGGTTGGGCTGATCGATGTGTTGTCACGTTGACGGACACACTCCATATTTGTATGTTAAACATACAAATATGGAGTGTGTATGACCGCGCGAATTATCGACGGATTGAGGTTGGCGAAAGAGATGCGATGCGGATTTGCCGCACGTGTCGCGGAGCTCGGTCGCCGCAACGTAACGCCTGGCTTGGCAGTGATCTTGGTAGGAGACGATCCTGCCTCCAAGGTCTATGTCGCCCGCAAGGTAAAAGCCTGCGCTGCGGTCGGGATCCAGTCATTCGCCGAGCACTTCGCGTGGTCGATCGGCAATGCCGAACTGCTTGGCCGGATTGTCGAACTTAATGCTGATCCCGAGGTGCACGGCATCCTCGTCCAGCTACCATTACCGCCGCATATCAACATGAAGCGAGTTCTTGAGACGATCTCCGCCGAAAAAGATGTTGATGGCTTTCACCTCTATAATGTCGGGGGGCTTGTTACCGGAGACACCGTTTTCTCGCCCTGCACACCCTACGGCGTCGTCAAACTTCTTGAGCATGAGGGTATTGATATTGAGGGTCAAAATGTAGTGGTCGTCGGGGCAAGCAATATTGTCGGAAAGCCGATGGCCCTGATGCTGATGGCAAGGGACGCGACCGTTTCTATCTGCCACGCAAAGACGCGTGACCTAGCTCAATATACGATCCTGGCAGATATCTTGGTAGTAGCAGCAGGTGTTCCTGGCCTGATTGTACCCCAGATGGTCAAAAGCGGAGCAGTCGTCGTCGATGTCGGCATTAACCGGCTGCCCGATGGTCGCATTACCGGCGATGTTGACTTCGAAGGGGTGCGCCGAAAGGCCGCGGCAATCACACCGGTGCCGGGAGGTGTGGGCCCCATGACGGTCACCATGTTGTTGGAGAATACGATAAAATCCGCTGAGCGTACTCTAGTGCTTGGGGCTTAGACGGCGTGAAGAAAAAAGTTAGTGCGAGGTTATAGCTTTAAAATAGGCGAGCGTTTCCGGCATTGCACTTGGCGGTTCGGGCGTCGGGAAATAGCTGAGCTTTACAATCACCGTTCGGCTTTTTGGATGAACATAGATGAATTGTCCTGCAAGGCCGAGTGCGGCATAGGCCCCCGGTTCGTCGTCAAGTTGCCAGAACTGGAAGCCATATCCTCGTGGGCTCCATTCCGCATCGGTTGCCTCGATCGGCAGCATTGCGGTGGCTTTACCCATCCAATTTTTGGGGAGGACGCGCCGATCGCCGCGCATTCCGTCGTTCAGCATCAGCAAGCCCAGCCGCCCATAATCGCGTAGCCGCGCGTTAAAGCCCATGCCCGTCAGCTCGCGTCCGATCCCGCGACGTCCGTCGGCGATCCAGAACCCATCGGCTTCCATACCCGCTGGCCCCCAGAGATTTTCTGCCATGAAATCCGCGACAGGCTGCCGTGTTGCACGCTCGAGAATCCAGCCGAGAACGGCGGTGTCGAGCGTCGCATAATTGAAGCGGCTACCGGGAGGCGCTTTCCGACCGATCGTCATCGCAGAGTCGGCAAAGCGTTCCTTGTTCAGAACAATGGCATTGCGATGAATCAATGCCGCCATGCTGGGTTTGTTGCCGAAATCATACCGTTCTTCGTAATCGACACCGGAACGCATCTGGAGGATATTTCTGATTGATACATCCCCATAGGCCCCGCCTTTGAGCTCAGGCACATATTCTCCCGCCTTGTCGTCGAGCGAACGGATATCGCCTTTGTCGAGCGCTATGCCGATGAGTAAAGCCGTGATGCTTTTTGCCATGGAAAAAGAAATGAAACGATCGGTTTCGGTGGTCCGATTTCGATAGTCTTCGAAGACGATACTTCCATTTCGGATCACCAACAGGGCGTTGGTGTAAGTGCGTGCTACGAAATCATTATAGCTGTAACTCTGACCATGGAAAACATAATCAGGTGGTTGGAAGCCCTCGCTATGCGGAATTTCCCACAACGGCCCCGCCCGCGGGACAGTTCGCGTTTCAAACATCTGGGCTGAATTGCGAAATGTGAAAGAGTTGATGTCCGCGTCGAGCCAGTGCTCACGCATTCTGACCACGGGATCCGCGAGAGGCGTCAATGTTTCCTGCCGTGAGGGCTCCGCGCTGACTGGCGTAACGGCACACTGCAAGCCGAGAAGAACAGCGTAAATACGGCAGCTCATAGGGGCATCCTGATGATGGGCTTGATCACCCGGCCGCATTCGGCAGCAGCGATCGCATTGGCGACGTCGGGGAAATCGAAGAACTCAACGAGCTGGTTGAATGGGAATAGCCCCGCCCGGTAATAGGCGATCAGTTGAGGTATAAATTCTGCCGGACTTGCGCTGCCTTCCACAACGCCGCGGACGACGCGTCCGCCGCTCATCACAAAGGAGGCATCCAGGTTGATCGCATCGCCGGGCGTATAAGCGCCGACGAGCGCGAGCTCGCCGCGCGGGGCAAGCGCCTGGATCGCACCATTGCAAACCGCGGCTATCCCGGTCGTATCGACGATATAATCAAAGCCGGCAGGGCAGCCAGCGGCCGCAGCGTGATCAATGATATCAGCGGCATCGGCCCGAAATCCATGGGTCGCGCCGATCGTCAGCGCGAGCTCAACCCGCGTCATATTGATATCCAGCGCAACAACCGTCTGTGCTTCCGCGATGGCCGCAGCCATCACTGCCGAAAGACCGACCGCGCCGACGCCAATTACTGCAATGCTGCTGGCACGCCGTACTTGCAGCGCACGGAGGACGGCGCCGGCGCCGGTCTGGATCCCGCAGCCCAAGGGACCTAGCAATTCGAGCGGCAGATCCTCGTCGACTTTGACGGCATTGGTCGCCGGCACGACCGCATGTGTCGCGAAGCTCGATTGACCGAAGATATGACTATGAATTGGCGCCCCACGCTTATCAGTTAATGATGTGCTGCCGCCAGATCGGCAGCCGAAGAAGTTCAGCGCGAACCAGTTATGGCAATAGGCAGGCGCCTGCTCGTGGCACGACGGGCACTCGCCACAATGCGCAAAGCTCAACACGACGTGGTCGCCAACGTCGAGATGCGTGACCTTGTCACCTATCGCGAGCACCACTCCCGATCCTTCGTGACCCAAGACCACGGGTTGAGGCACCGGAAGCGCTCCATCGCGCATGATCATGTCGGTATGGCATACGCCTACGCCCCTTATCGCGACAAGAATTTCATCGGGCAACGGATCGCTGATTGTCACCGGTTCGATGGAAGGCTCGCCGCCCATTGTCCTCTGGACAGCTGCCATCGCTGTGTGAGCCATAGTCTCAATTCCACAAAAGAGATGGCCAAAGCGGAATGCTTCTCCATCTTTGGCCACTGGGTGTCTTCAGAAGTTGAATCCCAGCTTTGCGTACCATTCGCGCGGACGATTGTAGGTGCCGAATATCCCTCCAGCTGCCAGATTCGCTCCGCCACTCGTATAGAAGCGTTTATCGGTCAGATTGGTACCTCCAACCGTCAGAGACCAATTTCTAGCTGGTTCGCTGTAGGTGATTGATGCATTCACGATATCGTTGGCTGATCGCTTGGTTGCCAGCGTGCGAGCGATATCGTTCCACAGTGAACTGCTGTGGGTCCAATCGGCAAGGAGTACCAGAGTACCACCATTGCCGAGCTTCGTTTCGTAGCGCGGGCCGAAGTTGAACTTGAAGTCCGGCGTCTTCGGCAACGGCGCACCTACGAATATACCTGCTTGAATACCGGGTACCGGGCTCGCATTGATCAGCGCGGCGGGATCGAGGCGAGTGAATTGGGCGTTGATATAGCCGAGCGACGTATTCAGCGTCAGGCCCTCAAACGGTTCCGCAACGACTTCGAGTTCCAGTCCCTTGATACGTGCATCGCCAGCATTATCGATCGTCGGTGACGTACCTATCTGGATATTGAGTTGCAATCCCTTGTAAGCCGTCGTGAAGGCAGCCGCATTGATCTGCAATCGGCGGTCCAGCCAGATCGACTTCACGCCAAACTCCCAAGTCGAGGCTTTTTCCTCGTCGAAGTTCGGGGCAACGGCCCCTTGCGGATTCGTCAGTCGCGTTGTCCAACCGCCTGTCTTATACCCCTTCGACCAGCTTCCGTAGACCATTACATCTTCGCTCGGGTGTAATTGCAGGCCGATCTTGGGCGAGAAGTTGCTGAAGCTCTTCCGGTTGACGCCGGGCACATAGATCCTGGTGGGCTGGGTTCCGTCCGGGAATTCTAGCGCCGCAAAACAGGGCGGGCCGCCTGCAGCGACCGGCGGGGCCAGCGGGAAATCGCCGAAGGGACGAATGTTGCCTTGGGCGTCCGAACAATCGAACAGTTTGTAGTTGAAACCATTGAGGTCCTGCTGGCCGCCTTCGAAAAGCTTGCGCTCCTTGGTGTATCGACCGCCAACGGTGAGACCTGCCCATTCAACAGGCCGAAAATCAAGCTGGCCGAAAAAGGCGTAATTCTTCGTGTTGAACCTGTTTGGGCCATCGACCTGTAACAACCCTTCGGCGAAGTTCACATAATCGTGCAGATCGCCTTTCTCCTGGAAGTAATAGGCGCCAAGAACATAATTGAGCCTGTCGTCGAGCGCTTGGCCGAGCAATTGCAGCTCCTGACTGAACTGCCATTGATTTTGCGCGAAGCTCAACTCAAGCATCGACAGCGGCGAACCGTCGAGGTCACTGCCCGATTTCCATGAGCTCTCGCGATAGCCTGTAATGGACTTGATAGTTAGATTGTCACTCGCCTCGACTGCGAGGGTACTGGCAGCCCCCCATGTTGTCAGCTTCGAGAAGCTCGGACCTGTTGCGTAGCTGCGATCCGGATCGGTAAGTACAAAGCGGTTGTCCCAAGGAATTCGATCATTGCTCGGATCGGCGTCGACGTTGACGCTCGCCAATGGGCTGAGGCGCCGGTCCGGCAGAAACTGCGTGCCGCGGACACCGCACAGAGCCTGTGCTCCTCGCGCGGAGATTTCTGCGGTGGTTGAGCCAATGCAGAAGTTGTAGAGGCCCGAGAACAGGGAGCCGGTCATTCCGGTGGGGTCGAAAGCCGTGCCGGGAAGCACGAATGAACCTGCAAAATTACCCGGAACGTTTACAGCGGCGACCAGTCGGGTGGCTTGAGCAGACGAATCCTGCCGCGAATAATCACCGCTCAATATTGCCGTAAAGACACCGCCATTGTCCCATTTTAGCTTGCCTCGCAGGCTCAAGCTGTTGTCTCCTCCTTCGCGTGAGGCGGCCTCGTAATCGGCTTGGTTGAAATCGAGGTAGCTATTGGAGTTGGACGCAAACTGGGCGCGGTCGCCGTCATAGGGGATGCGCTTCAAAAAGCCCTGACGATTGGTCACCGCGAAGGTCACCGAGGATAGGAGTGACTCCGTAATTGGCAGATCGACCGTACCACGCGCTTTCAACAGGTTGTAACTGCCAGTAGTGATGTCGCCGACCAGCCGAAACTCCTTGCCTGGATCGTGGGTGACAATCGATATCGCTCCGCCGATTGTGTTGCGGCCAAATAGCGTTCCTTGTGGCCCCTTCAACACCTCTACCCGTTCGACATCGGGCAGGTCCTGATTGGCTCCAACCGTGCGCGCCAGATATATTCCATCAAGATAGATGCCGACGCCGGGGTCGATGTTAAAAGCGAAATCATCCGATCCAATGCCGCGGATCGATGCAGACAACACCGATGCCGAGCCCGAAAAGGGAGTACCGGCATCGAGATTGACATTCGGCGCGAGCCCGGAAAGCGCCGACACGCTCGTAACTGCGCGTTCCTGCAGAACATCTCCCCCGAAAGCAGAGATCGCGATCGGAACATCCTGGACGTTTTGCGCGCGCTTCTGTGCAGTGACGACAATTTCGGCAATTCCGCCTTCATCGGCGCTCTGTTTACCTCGATCGTCCTGCGCGATGGCTGTTCCAGCCATCGTCATCGCGAAAAAGCCAGTCAAACTGGCACGATTCAGCATTCTGAATTCCACCGCCCCTCTCCCCATTTTTGCAAGTTCGGATTGCAGGTCTAGGGTCACATAGAGGGAGCTGGCTTTAGCGAATGCGCTAAAGAGTTGGACAATTCTGCAAAGTCTAATGTCGTTGGCGATATTGAGACGGCGACAAGCCAAATCGATCGTGGAAACGACGAGAAAAATATGCGCTATCGGAGAAGCCGACAGAATAGGCGACTTTGGTGACCGACAAATCCGATTCCACCGCCAGGAGCTGGGCAGCGCGCGTCAGGCGGCGCTCGGTGATGTAGGAAACGACAGTAGTACCGGCGGCCGTCGCAGAAGACTGAAGTTTGCGCACCGAGACACCGAGTTCACTCGCCAGTCTCGGGAGAGAAAGGTCCGCGTTGGCCAGCTGTGCCTCAACAACGCCTTTCATGCGCTCGAATAATTGGTTGCGCTCGAAAGTCGTTGAAGGGCCTCGCGAACGCAAGCTTGCACCCAGCAGTTCTGCTAGCGAGGACGTATAAACAGTCTCCAAGCTCTCATCGAAGTTAGCGGCTCCCTCCCGCCACAGCGAGAGAATGAAGTTGTGCATTACGCGCGTCGCGACCTGCTGGCCGGAAATAGGAGTAGCGATCAGGTCATCGAGATTGCCAACCCGCTGCTCGAGCGCCGATCTATCCATTTCGACTACCAGCACTTGGTGCTCTCTGTCGCAATCGAATTGGTATGCCTCCTCGTCCGTGCATAATACCATGTCACCAGGCTCAAGTTCGACTTCGCGTCCCCTTTGGGTAAGACGGCACCCGCCGGCGTGCATCAGGTGAGAAATGATCTTCCGATCCTTTGGGTTCGTTGATGTGCAGCGTCGGCGGCCAATAGCGGCAGCAGCCGAGTGAGGCCATATCATCATCATGTCCCCCAATTGCCACCGTGCCATCTGGGCATGAAAATGTGGCTGGACGGGCTCAACAGCTAGCCCCCCATAGGTGCCGCTCAGCAAACCATTCCAATACTCCTTGCGGTCCGCGATATGGAGGCCGCGCGTCGAAAACCGCTCGATCATCTTGTCTCTCCCACCCTGCCCATGCCCGGTTTGACTTTTGCCGGATCGAGCAATCCCGGTCGCTGTCGCCCAAATCGATTGGCAGCGTAAGCCGGGTATCTGTCTGACTACCGCAAAGGGTCCGCCTTCAACAACCCAGCCGTGCCGCTGCTATATCAGCGCCTTCACGAAGCGCGGATAGCTTTTTCCAAGTCACCGCAGGATCGATCTTGCCATAGCCTGCGAAAGTGCCGAAACCGCAGTCAGTCGACGCTATCACGCGATCTACACCGACAATCGCCGCAAAACGCTCAATGCGCTGGGCGATCAGTTCTGGATGCTCAACATAGTTGGAACAAGTGTCTATGAGACCGGGAGCGAGCCGCTTGTTATCGGGAATCCGCGCCGCGTTCCAGACTTTCCATTCATGCTCATGACGCGGATTCGCCGCTTCGAACAATATCGTTGCGGGACGCGCTCGCAGGATGATATCGATCACCCGCTCCAAGGGAATGTCGTGGTCGTGCGGTCCTTCATAATTGCCCCAGCAGACATGCATCCGCATTGCCTCTGGGGCAATATTGGCTGTCGCGGCATTCAATGCCTCGACGTTGGCTGCGGCGAAGCGTAGAAAATCCTCCTCGCTAATGTCCTGATAGCCGGTATGCCTCGACATGGCGAGATCAGGACAATCGAGCTGAAGCTGAAAGCCGGCTGCTGCAATGGCCTCATATTCAGGCTGCATTGCTATGACCAGATCACCTAAATAGGCGTCGTGGCTTGCATAATATTGGTTGGGTTGGAAGGCTGTAATCAAACCGGGTGAGGCCGCATTCATGAAGGCTTTGACAGGTTTCCCCTCAAGAGCGCGTTGAAAGCGGCGGATGTCGTCGTGACAAGGTGAGAGATCGACCAGTTGCACCGGGGCGATACAAGCAGCGCGCACGAATTCCTGTTCGCCCATCACGCTCGCCAGCTTCTTGCGAAACTCCGGCAAAGGGGCGAGATCGAGTGCGGGCTTGCGGGGAACGTCGCCGCCAAAGCCAGAGAGGCGCTCGGTGATATAGGTCGAATAACCGACCTTTCCGAGTTCGCCGTCGCTGACGACGGAAACGCCCGCCGCGACCTGCCGATCGACGGCTTCGGTCACTGCCGCTTGCACCACGCGGTCAAACTCAGCGGCGTCATAGTCTTGTCGATGATCGCGCGCCAAAAGTAGCGGGACCAATTCCTGGCCGCGCGGAAGGCTTCCTACACGTGTCGTCTCGACCATCGACCCGACTCCCAGTCTGTATGTGTTGCATACGAAATGCCGTTGACATTTTTTATATGCCTCACTTACAATCCAACCGACATAATTTGGCAAGCGCGAATCTCGTGCGGCAATGCAGATGGGAGAGAGAATTTCATGACCCAGTCCCTCGCAGCCATGCTGGCGGACTCCGTCGACATCGTCGACCTGCTACGCAATCAGCAGGTTGGTCCCAATGTCTATCCGGGCGTACCTGCTGAATTTTCCAATTGGCGCAGCGAGCAGCGCGCTTGGGCAAACACCTGTGTTTTGTTCAATCAGAGCTATCATATGGCTGAATTGATGGTCGAAGGCCCCGATGCCTTCTCCTTTCTGAATGGCCTCGGCGTGAACAGCTTCAAGGGCTTTCAGCCAGATCGGGCCAAGCAATTCGTACCGGTCACGCCAGCTGGCTATGTCATCGGCGACGTCATCCTTTTTTATCTCGCGGAGAATAAATTCAACCTCGTGGGACGGGCCCCCGTCCTCAACTGGCTGAGGTATCACGGAGAGATGGGCAATCATGATGTCGTACTAACGTACGACGAGCGCACTGCGGCTCGTCCGGATCCTGAAAACCGGCGCCATTATCGCTATCAGATTCAAGGGCCAAATTCGGCCAAGGTAATCGCCGATGCCACAGGTGCTCCCGCGCCCGATCTGAAGTTCTTCCATATGTGCTGGATTACGATCGGTGGTAAGCAGGTCCATGCTTTGCGTCATGGCATGGCCGGCCAGCCAGGCTATGAATTGACGGGTCCTTGGGAAGAACGAGAAGCCGTTCACGCGGCGCTGGTCGAAGCAGGCAAGTCGCACGGCATGGCACTGGTTGGCGGTCGCACCTACTCGTCAAACACGCTCGAATCGGGTTGGATTCCCTCGCCGCTTCCGGCCATCTACACCGGTGATGAACTGGCAGCGTATCGTGATTGGTTGACCGATCGTCATTACGAGGCCAATTGCTCGGTTGGTGGCAGCTACGTGCCGGATAGTGTCGAGGGCTATTATTTGACCCCATGGGATCTTGGCTATGGTCCGTTCGTCAAGTTCGACCACGACTTTGTCGGTCGCGAAGCGCTGGAGCAGATTGCCGCAGGCCCGCATCGCAAGAAGGTTACATTGGCGCTCGACAGCGCCTCAGTAACCGACGCCATCTTTACCCAGTTCGAAAAAGACGGCCTACGCGCCAAATATATGGAGTTTCCGAGCGCTGTCTATTCGATGCATCCCTTCGATCGCGTGGAGCACGAAGGGCAGCTGATCGGGTTGTCGACGTGGGTGGGCTACAGCGCAAATGAGGGACGCATGCTGACGCTCGCGATGGTTGACGAAGCCTTCGCGGAGCCGGGAACCGAGGTGGACTTCATCTGGGGTGAGCCGGACGGAGGCACAAGCAAGCCGACGGTTGAGCCGCACCGTCAGGTTAAGATCAAAGCTATCGTGTCGCCGGCGCCCTATTCGGAGGTCGCGCGCACAGTCTATGCTGACAGTTGGCGTAACCGCGATGCCTGAAAGCATGCTCGAATTTGCTGCATGGTCTCAGGGCCATTGTCGTCAAAGTGACCCTGAAGCCGCACCCGGTGGCTCGGGCTTCGCGGTTTAGCCGCGTGTCCATGGATCCCGTTGCGATGCTGATAGCAGAGCGTGCTTGCGAGCGGCTCCTGCACGATTATGCCGCATTGAATGACGCGGGCCATTGGGAAGCCGTTGCAGCGCTTTACGTCGCCGACGGGCGCATGAGCCGGCCGAGCGCGCCAGAAAATTTCATCGAGGGGCGCGATGCTATCCTGGCATCCTTTCGGACCCGCCCACCTCGAACGACACGCCACGTGTGTGTCAATATCAGGGTCAATCTGATCAGCTTGGACGAGGCGCGGATCGACAGTCAGATTCTGCTGTTCATGGCGCGAGACCAGACGCCGCTCGTTGGTAGCTATCGTGATCGTTGCCTCTTCACATCCGAAGGCTGGCGATTTGCCGAGCGATACGGCACCCTGGATTTTTCGACGGAATAGCGGCCGTGCCGTCGAAAGACGGAGAAAACCCCGTTTATACGCGATAATGGGAGCATGACATATCTGGCGCGCCAATTCGACTGCGCCCACTTTTTTGGGCCTAGGCCAATTCGGAAGAGCCTGCTGCGATGTCGGTCGTCCGCCTCCAAACACCAGCACCTAGTTTCCGGTTCTACAGGGGAAGGCCAACGTAGTTTTCCGCAATGGAGGTCTGCGCTGCACGGGATGAAGAAATATATTCCAACTCCGCCACCTGCATCTTCCGCTCGAAAGCACTGTCTTCGGGAAAACGATGCATGAGTTTGGTGAGAGACCAGCTGAATCTTTCAGACTTCCACACGCGTGCCAGCGCTTTGGCAGAATATCCAGCTATCCCGGCATCGTCGCCACGCTTAAAAAATGCAATTAACGCCTCGGACAAATACGCCACGTCGGACGCCGCCAGATTCAGTCCCTTGGCACCTGTTGGAGGCACGATATGGGCCGCGTCGCCGGCAAGAAACAAGCTGCCGTATTGCATTGGTTCGAAAACATATGAGCGCAGCGGCGCGATACTTTTCTCCAGTGAGGGCCCCCGCACGATATGCGCGGCCGCCTCTGGCCCCAGACGAACAGCAAGTTCGTCCCAAAGCCGTTCGTCGGACCACTCCTCTATGCTCTCTGTCAGCGGCACGTCGACATAGTATCGGCTACGCGTCTTGGACCGCATCGAAGCTAGAGCGAAACCGCGAGCGTGATTGGCATAAATCAGTTCACTGTGACAGGGCGGGACATCGGCGAGTATCCCGAGCCAGCCAAACGGATATACACGTTCGAATTCGCGGGCGACCTTGGCTGGTATCGCGCGGCGCGTCGGGCCATGAAAGCCATCGCAGCCGGCGATAAAGCGGGCGTCAATCCGGTGCTGCACACCATCCTTGAGATAAGTCACAAAGGGTGCGTCGCTCTCGATATCGTGGAGCTGCACATTCTGTGCTTCGTAGATCAGTTCGAGCCCGCGATTGGGAGCAGCGTCCATTAGATCGCGCGTAACTTCTGTCTGGCCATAAACGATGACATGTTTGCCAGTCAGGCCAAAGGTATCGATGCGTATGAGGCGTTCGCCGTCGGCCAGGCAGAAACCTTCTTCTAGCAGGCCTTCGAGTTTAAGCCTTTCATCGATGCCAAGTCGCTCGAGCAAATCCGTCGTTGTGCGCTCGAGTACACCCGCCCGAATACGGCCAAGCACGTGGCTCGATGATGCGCGCTCTATAACAATACAATCCACGCCTTCGGCACGGAGCAAATGCCCCAAGAGCAGGCCAGCCGGGCCGGCTCCGATGATGGCTACCTGTGTCTTCATCGGTCAGAACTGCCGTTCCAGATCATGGAGCACCCTGTAACAGGGAAGCACCTGGGCAACCGAGGCATTTGGCTCCCGCTCCTCGCGGATCGCCGCAACGAATTCGCGGTCCTGCAACTCGATGCCATTCATGCTGACATCGATGCCGCTGACGTCGATGGCCTCTTCGTGCCCATTTACGAGATCGTCATAGCGAGCAATATAGGTGCCGGTGTCGCCGATATAGCGGAAGAATGTGCCAAGCGGCCCGTCGTTGTTGAAGCTCAACGACAAGGTGCAGATCGCGCCCGATTCCGATTGGAGCTGGATCGACATGTCCATCGCAATGCCCAGTTCGGGATGGCGTGGACCCTCGAGTGCGTTGGCCTTGACGATTGGCCCGGCCTGATATGCGAACAGGTCGACCGTATGGGCGGCATGGTGCCATAGCAAATGGTCGGTCCAGCTGCGAGGTTCGCCCTTGGCGTTCATATTCTTTCGCCGAAAGAAATAGGTCTGGACGTCCATCTGCTGGATGTTGAGCTCACCGGCTTCAATCCGTTTGTGGACCCATTGGTGCGAGGGATTGAAGCGGCGGGTATGTCCGACCATGCATATGAGTCCGGTTTGCTCCTGCTTCTTCAGCACGGCCTCAGCATCGGCCCAGCTGTCGGCAAGCGGAATTTCCACCTGCACATGCTTTCCCGCATCCATGCATGCGATAGCTTGCGCGGCGTGGAGCTGGGTGGGGGTGCAAAGGATGACGGCATCGACATCGTCGCGAGCCAGCGCTTCATCGAGATTGGTCCCGCTGTGGCGCGCTCCATATTTGTTCGCGACGGCGGCCGCTTGTTCAGCCGTTCGGCTGATCACGGACACGATCTCGACACCATCGATCAGTTTCAACGCCTCCAGATGCTTCTCTCCGAAGGCCCCTGCACCGGCTAGCGCTATACGCATCTCAATTCTCCATTATCTCTCTGTGCACCCAATGAATGCCAGCGCGGGTGCGGGCACGCGACGGTCGGTCAACCGTCAGCAGGCTCCAAAACGATATGACCGATCGCAGTATTGCTGCAGGGGATGTGATAATGGCGGTGCAAGCACCGCGTCTTCGCGCCCAACGCGCCCCGCATAACGAGCCACATCACCATCTCGATGCCTTCACTGCCGGTTTCGCGCAGATATTCGATGTGGGGAATCTGACGAACGGCATCACTTTCGCCGATCAACCCGTCAAGAAATCTGTTGTCCCACTCCCGGTTCAGAAGACCAGCGCGAGGACCTTGCAACTGGTGGCTCATCCCGCCGGTGCCCCAGATCTGTATGTTCAGATCTTCCGGAAAACTCTCGACCGCGCGGGCAACCGCCTCGCCGAGCGCCCAACAGCGGTTGCCGGAGGGAACGGGGTAGGTAACGACGTTGACCGCCAGCGGTACGACCTTCACCGGCCATTTGTCCGGCGTACCAAACATCATGGAGAGCGGCACCGTCAGGCCGTGATCGACGTCCATCTCGTTGACGATCGTCATGTCGAAATCATCAAGGATAAGGCTTTGAGCGATATGCCATGCCAAGTCCGGGTGACCTTCGACCTCCGGGACGGGGCGTGGTCCCCAGCCCTCATCGCATATGCCGAAGCGCTCACCGCAGCCGATCGCGAATGTCGGCACGATCTTCATGTCGAAAAAGCTTGCGTGGTCATTATAGACCAAGATGACCACGTCGGGCTTTTCGGCAGCCTCCCAGTCGCGTGTCCACTGATAGCCTTGGAAGATCGGACCGAAATAATCGTCACCGGTCTTGCCTTGGTCGACGGCGACGCCGAGCAACGGTACGTGGCTCGATCCTACGCCGGCCGTGATACGCGCCATGTCAATAGCCTCCCTTGATCGAGCGATTTCCTTCGGGCGAGCGCCCGCCGTTCAGCATCATGTCCCGATATTCGGGAAAGGTCATATCGGTCATTGTCGAGACGGCTTCGGCAAAGCTCAGTCCATCGGTCGAAAAGAGCTTTGACAGAAAATAGACATTCCCACCCAAGTCGAGCAGGCGGTTGTAGTCGCGCGCCAGCAATGCTTCCTTGCTCTCGTCGCTGATTGGCCACTCATCGAGATAAGCCTTTTCATCAGCTTTGAAGCGAGCGCGATTTTCCGGCTTCATCAGGCTCATCGCGAACTGGTTGATCCAATAGCCCTTGCGCGCGCGCGCAGCCGTATAAACGCGGGTCCCCGGAATATCCTCGAATTCCGCGAGATATTCGTGGATGTCTTGTTTCACCTGCCCTGCCCCTTCAACCGGGCATCGAGCCGCGGAAAAACCCGGCGCGCGTTGCCCTCGAAAATCATGTGCCGCTCTTCCCCGCTGATATCGAGTGCGTCCACATAACGCTTGGTATCGTCGAAATACTGTCCGGTTGTTGGGTCGATCCCACGAACCGCGCCGACCATTTCCGAGCCGAACAGGATATTCTTGTTGTCGATCACGTCGGCAAGAAGATCGATGCCTGGCTGATGATAGACGCAGGTGTCGAAGAAGATGTTGTTCATGAGGTGCGTGTCGAGCGCCGGCTTCTTCAACATATCGGCCAGTCCGCGATAACGGCCCCAATGATAGGGCACGGCGCCGCCGCCGTGCGGTATAATGAAGCGGAGCGTGGGGAAGTCAGCGAACAGATCGCCTTCCAGAAGCTGCATGAAGGCGATGGTATCGGCCGCGATATAATAACCGCCTGTCGCGTGCATGGCAGGATTGCAGCTGCCCGAAACATGGATCATCGCCGGAACGTTGAGTTCGACCATCTTTTCATAGAACGGATACCAGTAATGGTCCGTAAGCGGCGGATGCCCGAAGTGCCCGCCGCCGGGGTCGGGATTGAGATTGCAGCCGATGAAGCCGAGCTCGGTCACACAGCGCTCAAGCTCGGCGATGCTGTTCGTCATGTCGGCTTGCGGCGATTGCGGCAGCATGCAGACCCCGACGAATGAGTCCGGGAAAAGGTCAACGACGCGTGCGATCAGATTATTGCAGCGGAACGCCCATTCCTTCGCGACCGCGGCGTCGCCGACATGGGGCGCCATGGCCGAAGCGCGCGGTGAGAAAATGGTGAGGTCGGCACCGCGCTCCCTGATCAGGCGTAGCTGGTTCTTTTCGATCGTTGCGCGAATCTCGTCGTCCGAAATGTCCGGATAGGCAGGTGCTGGAACACCCGCCTTGTAAGCTGCCTTTTGCTCTTCACGCCAAGCGTCGTGCGCTGCGGGGAGCACCGTGTAATGGCCATGGCAGTCAATAATCAGAGTCATGCGTCCCTCACAATCGCAAGCTTCGCCTCGAGGCCCTCGGGCGGTGTGGCAACATGGAGCGCGCCGAACCGGGCCTGCCGCCCGACCGTTCCCGATGTCATCAGTGGTTCGACACCCAGCGCCTCGAGCGTTTTTACAACTTCGGCCATCTCGGCAGAGCGGCGCGTACCATGCACCAGCATGCGGTCGATCCGATAATCCGCCCCGGTTGCCCAGTCGCCGTCAAAACTTCCCAAGACTTCATCCACCACTCCGGCGCGTGCCGACGCGACGAGGCATTCGGCTGTCAGTGCCTCAAAGCCCTTGACCATCACCGACCGTAACATCTTGATCATCGACGCGCGTCCAACATCGCCGCCGGTGCCTCGCACGTTGGTGAAGCCAAGCCTCGCCAGCAACTCGATGCCTGCTTGGGCCTCCGCCCCCGAAAGGAGCATGGGCGTGGCAAGGCCCGCCGGGTGCACGGGCGCCATCACCGCGACATCGATATAGATGCCGCCAGCCTCCTCAATTGCTTCCGCGGCTGCCCGCTTGGTATCGGGGGCGACCGAGTTCAGGTCGAAATAAAAGGCCCCACGCGAAATGTGGCGAGCTGCATCGCGTGCGACTGTAAGGGCGTTATCCGCCGTTACGACGCTGATTGCGAGCCCAGCACCCGCGAGCGCTTCGGCAAGTGTGGAGCAGTCTTCAACACCAGCGCTGGAAAAATCGACAGTGCGAATGTCAAAACCGCGCGCGCGCCTGCCCCAGCCTGCCGCGCGGGCAAAGGTCGATCCAGCTTCGCCAAATCCGATGAGGGCCAGTGTCTGCGTCATCCCCGCCCTCTTGCCAAAGGCTATGCAGAAGGACCAATCGGAAGCTTTCCATGCTTATAAGTTTTTTCTAATTTAGCGATGTGAGCCTGTCGGTTTCTTCTACCGCACCGCGAAGGTAGCGCAAAAAAGCTGCCTGGATAGCCGTGGGGCGCCAGCTCGTGCGGACGGTCAGTCCTATGTCGCGCATGCAACTGGCAGGTAGTTCGGCAACGATCTCCAGCCATCCCGCTTCCAGCTCGACAGCGACCTGGTCCGGCGAAAGCAGGGTCAGGCAGTCGCTCGCGATCAAAATCTGGCGGTTCATCAATACCGATCCGCATGTGATTGGTACGGTTGGTTGTGGAAGGTCCGCGGCTTCGAACAGCCGAGCCCATTGCGTGCGCAGCGGAGTGCCGGGTTCGGGGACCACCCACGGGAACGTAGCGAGGTGCCGCAGTATTTCCGGCCAGCGGCCAGCGGCGGCGGACTCGCGCGCAGGGTGGCCCCGTCTGCCAAGGACCACCGGGTGGTCATTAAACAGGGACTGTTGGATAAGATCCTCCCCGGGTGGAGGATTTCGTAGCGCGCCGACCATCAGGTCGATCGAGCCATCGCGGAGCGGCTCGATCAGTTCATGCCATGCACCTTCCATGACACTGACATGCGCTTCTGGAAACTCTCGGCAGAAAGCCACGATCGCCGCTGGCAGGATGCGCGCGCGCGACAACGGCATTGCACCGACCGCGATCCGGCCTGTTTCGCGCCCCCTTATCGTCGCGACCTCGTCCAGCCCGGCCTCCAGTTCGGCTCGGGCAAGACGAAATGCGCGCAGGATTCGGCGTCCGCTATCGGTGAGAGCAAGACCGCGTCCCCGTCTCTCCACCAAGGGACGTCGAAAGATCACGGCGAGATCGCCGATCGCGCGATGCAATGTGGGCGGGGAAAGGCTTATGGACGTCGCAGCGGCGCTATAAGTTCCCGCGTCGCCGAGCGCAATCAGCGCGCGCACCTGTGGCATCGTCACCCGTGTGCTACCGATGTGGGTGAGCGCCGTATCAATGCGTAAGGCCAGTTGCTGCGCGGCTGGAGCGGGTGACATTCCGTCAGGCTGTCTGTCGAACAGGGTAAGCCCAAAGCATTTCTCGAGGCCGGCCAAAGCCTGGGTGACGGCGGGCTGACTGATTCCGACCGCTTGCGCGGCTGCAGATACGCTGCCGAGCCGCACGACGGCGGACATGGCGCGCAAATGGCGAAGATTGAGCTGCCAAAGCATGACAGACAGAATTAGCATGGGCTTATATCAGGTTCAAACTTTCGAATGTCTTTCGGCAGTCTGCTGTCCTAAACACGCGGGCACTCTGTCGAACGGCTCTCGGGAGATTTGCATGAGCGGCATCGTGGTCCAAACTATCGAACGCGCGGATCCGCTGATTATTGACGGGCTTGCCGAATGCGGCGTGGCAACGGTGCATGAGGCCCAGGGCCGCACAGGCCTGCTCGCCAGTTATATACGCCCTATTTATTCGGGTGCACGGATCGCGGGCAGTGCGGTGACGATCAGCGCGCCACCCGGCGACAATTGGATGGTGCACGTAGCCATCGAGCAGCTCCAAGCCGGCGACATCCTTCTGATCGCGCCTACCAGCCCATGCGAAGATGGCTATTTCGGCGATCTGTTGGCAACCAGCGCCATCGCGCGAGGCTGCCGGGGACTCATAATTGACGCCGGCGTACGCGACGTACGCGACCTCACGCAAATGGGGTTCCCGGTCTGGTCCAAGGCGGTTTATGCGCAAGGCACCGTGAAGAACACCCTCGGATCGGTCAATGTGCCGGTCATCTGCGCCAACGCTGCTGTCCGCCCGGGCGATGTCATTGTAGCCGACGACGATGGCGTCTGCATCGTTCCGCGCGAAACCGCGCATGCAACGCTCGAGAGTGCGCGGGCGCGGGAGGCGGCGGAGGCAGCGAAGCGCCAACGGCTTGCTGCCGGGGAACTAGGGCTCGACATGTACAAGATGCGCGATCGGCTCGAACGGGAAGGACTCAAATATGTCTAGTGGCGTCCGCTGCATGTGGATGCGCGGCGGTACGTCCAAGGGCGGCTATTTCGTGAAGGATGAACTGCCCGCCGACCCAGAAACGCGGAATGCCTTTCTGCTCCGCATCATGGGCTCGCCTGATGCACGACAGATCGATGGCATGGGCGGTGGTGATCCGTTGACCAGCAAGGTCGCCATAGTGAGCCGGTCGACGCGTGCCGGCGTCGACGTAGACTATCTCTTTCTGCAAGTCTTTGTCGATCAGGCGATCGTAACCGACGCCCAAAATTGCGGGAACATCTTGGCTGGAGTGGGGCCCTTTGCGATTGAGCGCGGATTAGTAGAGCCACGCGATGGTGAAACGCCGGTCGCGATCTTCATGGAGAATACGAGCCAGATCGCTGTCGCCTCGGTCAGGACGCCGGGGGGTGCTGTTGTTTACGACGGCGATGCGGCGATCGACGGCGTTCCAGGTACAGCGTCGCCGATCCCGCTCACATTCCGTGACACCGCGGGATCGTCTTGCGGAGCGCTGCTGCCTACAGGGAACGGCGTCGACATAATTGATGGCGTCGCGGTGACGTTGATTGACAACGGCATGCCCTGCGTCGTCCTGTCTGCACATGATGCCGGGATCAGTGGGCATGAAGACCGCGAGACCCTCGATGCCGATCTCGCAATGAAGGCTAAAGTCGAAGCGATACGGCTCAAGGCCGGACCGCTGATGAACCTTGGTGACGTCTCCGAGAAATCGGTTCCGAAGATGATGCTCGTCTCTCCCCCGCAAAGGGGTGGCGCGCTCGCGGTTCGCTCCTTAATCCCTCATCGCGTGCATGCTTCGATTGGGGTGCTGGGTGCCGTCAGCGTTGCGACAGCATGCCTTATTGATGGATCGCCCGCTGCGGCGATTGCGGCCGTTGGACCTGGTGCTCGCAAGACGCTCTCGGTGGAACATCCGACTGGCGAACTGAGCTGTGTGCTCGAACTGGATAACGGCGGAGCAGTCGTTTCTGCGGCCCTCCTGCGCACGGCTCGCAAATTGATGGATGGGATGGTGTTCGGATGACTCCTCATGGCGCGCAGAGCAATCGGGATCGCGTCATAAGCTGGCAGGCGCATCCTTCGAGGCCAAATTACAGGCCTCTTCCCGGTGCCGTGGATGCGCATTGCCATGTCTTCGGTCCGATGGCGCAGTTTCCTTTTAGTCCGAAGGCCAAATATCTTCCGGAGGATGCAGGTGCCGACGCGTTGTTTGCATTGCGCGACCATCTCGGCTTTGCGCGTAACGTTATTGTGCAAGCAAGTTGTCACGGCACCGATAACAGCGCAATGCTCCATGCGATCGCGAAGTCCAACGGCCGAGCACGTGGCGTTGCAGTCGTCGAACCTGCAATCGACGAGAAAGAATTGCACGTGCTGCACGAGGGCGGCATTCGCGGTATCCGGTTTAACTTTCTGAAACGTCTCGTTGATGACGCCCCGCGGGACAAATTCCTGGATGTTTCACGCCGTCTTCCGCCCGGCTGGCATGTAGTCGTCTATTTTGAGGCCGATATTCTCGAAGATCTGCGTAGTTTTCTTGATGCGATTCCAGTCCCGCTCGTCATCGACCATATGGGCCGTCCAAATGTGGCGCAGGGATATGACGGGCCGGACATGCGAGCGTTTCGTCGTCTTCTCGATTCACGCCCGGATATATGGTTCAAAGCAAGCTGCCCTGATCGGCTAGACCCATCTGACGACCCCTGGTCCGACTTTGAACATAGTGTCCGCCCCCTGGTCGAGAATTATCCGGATCGTGTCTTATGGGGCACCGATTGGCCGCACCCGAACATGCAGGCCAACATGCCGGACGATGGTCATCTGGTTGATATGATACCGCGCATTGCCACGACCGAAGATTTACAACGCCGCATGCTGGTCGACAATCCGATGCGCCTTTACTGGGCCGATTGACATAAGGCTGAGCTGCTGCGGTTCGAGACGCTGACCCATCGGAGCATCGGCCGCACATGACTTCGAAGACGATAGTCGAGCGAGCCTGACATTGGCTGGTCTCGAGATTTGGGGGGAATGCCCACGCCCCTTTCCGCGCTTCTTTGCCCGCCGCGGCGAGAGCAAGCGAGAGCCGCAGTTTCTTGGGACATATGATTACGCCAAATAGTTTGAACGATGAGGAGATGTTTTGCCGGATCGGCTCTTCCGGGCAACACGGTCAGAAACTAACCGTGCGGAGAGGCAAATTGACTCAATCGACAGCAGCGCAAGACGCAGACGCGCAGGCTAGGAGGAACTATCCCAAAAATTGCTGGTGGGTCGCCGGTTTCTCAGAGGAATTTGGATCTGCGCCAACAGATCGTTGGATTCTCGATCGACCAGTCCTCTTCTATCGAAGGAGCGACGGGAGTTTGACAGCGCTTGAGAACCGGTGCCCACATCGCTGGGCGTCCTTGTCCAAAGGAAGGCTGATCGGAGACGCTATCGAATGCCCCTATCACGGCCTGACCTTTGACGCCGATGGCAAATGTATAAAGGTTCCCTCCCAGTCACGGATTCCGGATTGCGCGCTCCACGCCTACCCGCTTGTTGAAAAGTCCCCATTCGTGTGGATATGGATGGGCGAACCTGAGCAGGTCGTTGATCACGACCCGCCGGTTTCCTTGGATTGGTTCGATGATGCGGAGTGGACCGTTGGCAAGGGTGCCATGCATGTCGACGGCAACTATATGCTGCTGCATGACAATCTCATGGACCTCACGCACTTTGGGTTCGTTCACCGCGATTCACTCGACTTCGGCGACTGGATTCATCCGCCGGCAGTCAGCACGACCGAGAAGACCGTAACATTCCGCCAAGTCTTTGGTCAGCGCAAACTGGCCGGATCACATTTGCAGTTTACAAGGACAGACCCAGACCGTCTTGCCGATGAGTTCGTCACAGAAGGATCGTGGGTCACGCCGGCCATCCATCTGGCTGCCGAATATATACGCTTCGATGGCCCCAGTGGGGGGCAACGAACGTCGTTTACCTTCAGGATCGCGCACGCGATGACGCCCGTCGACGCAGGCAGCACTCGATATTTCTTCGCTCTCGGTTGGGATGTCGTTACTCCGCCGGGAACCGGGGATGCCATGGCCAAAGGTGCCGCGCACGTATTCGAGGAAGACAAGGAGATCGTAGAGCAGATTGCAACGATGCTCTCAAAGGATCTCCGTGGTTTTGACTATCCTGAAATCAAATTGCAGGCGGACACGCCGCAACTTCATGCTCGGCGCAAGCTGGAAATTCTCCTCGCGGATGAGCGATAGCGGGTGCGAACCTGAACATTCCTCTCATCCCCGCACAGAGTCTCGAGGAGTCTGCTCAATGCTTGCCTGGTCCGTCGACACGTTCGATGAGAGCAGAGAGCAGGCGCCGGGCTTGCAAGCCTGATTGGTCAGCCTTCACGCTGATCTCGCCGCCTTTGGAATATTCAGGATCGGCATCGGCTGCCGCCTGAATAGCTTCGAGAACAAGTTTGTCTTCGAGAAACGCCTCTGTTACCGATTTGTACAGCCATTCTGTCACTTCTGGCATGTCCTGACCATAATCGGCGCCAAGCAGCCACCAGTAATGCGCCGAGCGCGGCGAAGCCGGCGTCGTGATATGCAATATGCGCCATGTAAACTTCATGCGCTCACCCGGTGCCGGGTCGACGAGGACAGCGTCCATGCCGGCTTCGTGAAGCGCCGGAGACAGCGATTCCCCCCAGCTCACGAGATTGACAGGCCGCTCGCCCAGGCCCGCCATCTTCGCATCCATGTGTGGAAGCGGAACATGGTCGAAACGATTCTCGTACCGCACGATCCCGTCCGTCGTTGTGACCTTGGGAGGAACTAGCCAGCCCTTTATCCGGAACGTCTTCGGGTGGACAAATCCAAAGTGCGATAAGTCCAGTACATTCTCCTTCAGACTCATGTAGTTGGCGGCCAAGGGTATAGTCCCCTGTACATGAAGCCAAGAGGGATCGAACATCCACGTTCGCTCGACCGGTTTCCCCTCCCCAGCCCGCGCTGGATCACCGGTCCAGATCCACACAAGCGGTCCGGACTCGATTATAGGGTAGGTACGGATCGTTGAGCTAGGCGGAATTCTGGCCTGTGTCGGCACATGGACGCAGCGCCCCTGCGGATCAAACTGCAATCCATGGTAGCGGCAGCTGATGTTGTCGCCGTCGACTTCCCCCAGAGAAAGCGGTGCGGCTCGGTGCGGGCAGCGATTTTCCATTGCGACGACCGCACCATCGGCTTTCCTGTACAGGAGAACTGATTTGCCCAGAAGCTGCCGACCGAGCGGCTGGCCCTCAACGATCTCGTTTGCAAACGCTGCCACCCACCAGTGATTGAAAGGATAATTCTCGACTTCGGCCCCCGGCGAGAAGATGGGGGCGAGCAAGGCTTGTCGTGCTCGTTTCATGGACATCGCTCCTCAAAACCTTTCTACCGCCAAGCTAGTGGCGCAGTCGCCATGAGCAGCAGCCAACCTCATGGCTGCCCCGTTCAGCGCTAACCTCCATTGGCGGAGTGGGACTTGGAGGCACTCCCTATGGGACTGCCTCCAGGCTTTTCTTTTCTTCCTTGATCGCTTTTGCGATCGAGCGACGAGCGAGAACTGAAGCCGTGTCCGTTTCCAGGATGGCGGGTTCAAGCGACAAGAGATCATGACCTTCCATCATCGCTTCGCACGCTTCGAGCATAGGCTCGTCCTCTTGCTCGAAGGTATACCGCGTCAGCTCTCCGATCAGCTTCGTAAGACCCTCATCTTCCAGCCTCTTGTTCCTGTGCTGCGAGTAAAAATAGTGCGTAACGTCCCTGCTCGCGGGTGTCAGGAAATGGACGCCCACCAAATGGGCGCCGTCCGACGGGTTTGTCGGGTCGATGAACGATACATCGAGAATGAGATTCGATGGCAGATGGAATTGCATCTTGGACCCCAGATTGCCATGCGCGACATCGGCCCAAGCAAAGGAATTGGGGGCATCGACGTCATCCACGCCCATATCGGAATGCACGATGCCATCCCGGACCCGCGTATCGAAGTGAATCTTGTTATGATCGATTTTGTCGAAGCCGACGCCAACCGTATTAGGATGGATATAGGCGGCATGTGACAAGTCGAGAAGATTATCGATGATCAACTCATAGCCGCATCCAACCTTAAGATATCCGGTACTGCCGCTCCATTCTGCAGGCCTGTTGATCGTGTCAAACCTGAAAATCCTGTCGGGATTGGCAGCTTCAGGTTCGCCCATCCACACCCACATTGCGCCATCCTGTTCCGCGGCCGGAAAATGACGCAGGCGTGCACGGGGGGGAATAGTGCCGCGACCGGGATTGACGACGCACTCTCCGCGGCCGTTAAATTCGAGACCATGATAGCCGCACTGGATATTGTCTCCAACTACCCGGCCGCGTGACATAGGAGCAAATCGGTGCGGGCAGACACCGCTCAACGCGGCGAGCTCGCCTTCTGAATTTCTGAAAAGGACCAGTTCCTGGTCAAGGACACGAATGCCGGCGGGCTTGTCTGTGAGGCTGTCCGACCAGCCCACGCAATACCAGCTATTCCGAACGAATTCCATGAGTTATGCCTTTCTAGGGTATTCGAGCTGCTTGAAAAATCCCGCCCTCAAAATGTCGCAGTCGCAAAAGCGCCGTATGTCCTGGGAGAAGAGTACGTCATGATGTCGAAACCGAGCACGTCGATCGGCAGCATCGAGGTGGCATAATGCTTCCCTGTCAGGTTTCGGCCCCACAATCCGAATTCGAATTTGTCACCACGCAAACGCCAGCCTGCGCGCGCTCCCAACTGAAAAAAAGCCTTCTGGGAAAGCCGGCGATCACCGGTCACGTCATAATAGGTCCGCGTCCGGTAGCGCCCGTCAACTGACGCGAAGAAGTTTCCGAGCTGACCCGCCGAATAGTCATAGGCAAGAGATCCACTTGCGCTAAACTTAGGCGATTGCGGAATCGCATTTCCGGAATAATCCGAGCCAAGCGACGTGTAAGTTCCGAACCTTGCGTGAAGATAGGCAAGGTTTAGCGTCGCGGTCAGTCCGTTCACCGGCACCGCCGCCATGTCGATTTCCAACCCGTATATCTTTGCACTGGCTGCATTGGTCAGAATCTGTGCGGCCGCGCCATTGCGTTCGACGACCTGGAAAGTCTGCATATCGTGGAGACGATTGTAAAATGCGGCCAGGTTGAACCGGAGACGCCTGTCAAACAACTCGTTCTTCGAGCCGACTTCGAACGCATCCATCGTCTCGTTGCGATACGGTGCGAAATCCGTAGCTGAATCGCTGACGCCACCGGGAAATCCCCCCGCCTTGAAGCCGCGATTATAAGTGGCATAAAGCTGCGAATTCGGACCCGCGCGATATTGGATTCCAATCCGGCCAGAGGGGGCCTTGAATGTGCGTTCGTCTGCCAAGGATAGCAGGAGGATCGTGCCCTCATCGTAGGTGTTTACGGAAAAGCGCTTCTTCTCGATTGAATAGCGCAGTCCTGCGGTAAGGGTCAGTTTCGGAGCAACCTCGTAATCGGCTTGGCCGAACAGGGCATAAGAGTTCGTAATCTGCCGATATGGTGATGCCCGCGAATAGACGAACGGAAACACTGGAACATATCCATCAGGATTATCCGGCGTAGCAAACAGCGGACGCAGGAGCCCGTTCACGGAGTGCAGCGTGTTGTCGTCAAGAATTGATCGCGCAAAATAGGCGCCCGCTACCCATCGGAGCGCCGATGCCTCTCCCGATTGAAGGCGCAGTTCCTGACTGAAATCCCTTGAGGAGTTTCGATATCGGGAATAGATCACATCAAGCGGCGAGCCGTCGTCGTTGACCTCGCCATCGCGCTTCGCCCACAAATAGCCGGTTACCGATACGAGGTCGACGCCACCAAGTTTCTTCGTCATCTCGACCCGGCCGTTCCACATATCGACCAACTCGCGGCCTTCAACATCGGCTTCCACACGATATGGCTGACCGGTTCCGAAATAGCCGTATGCATCCGTGCATTGACCGCTGTAGTAAAAGTCAGGAGCGCATCGGCCGTCCGGGCCTGTTGCAGCCGCCGTCTGGGCGATCGTCGGCCGATGATTGATGGGCGTTGCATCACCCCGGTTTTCGAAATGCTCTACCGCCGCAAATAGTTCGAAGTCCGATGACGGTGTAAAAAGCAAAGAGAGGCGCCCGGCGCCATTACGGCTCTTGTTGATACGATGCCCGGTTACGAGATTGGTGACGAAGCCGTCATCGTGATTGAATAGGCCTGCCAATCGAAGCGAGAGCACGTCCTCCACCAGAGGAACATCGACGGCACCCTCGAGCTTAACGCTGTCGAATCTTCCATATTCAGCAGAAAGATTGCCGGAAAAATCCCTTCCCGGGCGTTTGGTGGTGATCGCGATCGCGCCACCCGTGGTATTTTTGCCGTAGAGCGTGCCCTGGGGGCCACGCAGGATCTCAACCCGGTCTAGGTCGAACAAACTGGCGAGCTGCGCAGTAGGCGACGCCACATAAACGCCGTTGACATATATGCCGATGCCGCTCGAACTGCTGGCATTGAAGTCGTTCAGCCCCGAGCCGCGGATGAAAATCGCAGGTGTGCCGCCGGCGAATGGTGTTGTGATATTGAGGCTTGGCGCCAGAGCAGCCAGGCTTGCGACATTGGCGCTCCCCAAATTGGCAATTGCGCGGCCATCGAGCGCGGTCACCGAGACGGGCACGTCTTGTAGGCTTTCTTTACGCTTCTGGGCTGTGACGACGATTTCTTGTAAGCCGTCCTGCGCCGGAGCCTCCTGCGCATGCGCTGCTGTAACAGCTGATGCGGCCGTGAACATCAACGCCCACCTTAATTTCTTTCGCATGTCCGTCCCCTTTGTTGCGCTGCTACTGCCCCTTTTGGTTGGAATGAGATGTCCGGTTCAGCTCCAAGACAAGGCCTCGAGAAATGGATGAAGCACCGCGTTGAACGCTTCCGGTGCATCGAGATAGGGCGCATGTCCCGCGCCAGGAACCATGTGAAGGCGCCCGTCCGTCAGCAGAGCTGCCGCGGCGTGGCCCATCGCAGGAGGTGACGAGCGATCCTCGCTTCCCCAAATCAGCCGAATGGGAAGGGTGTGCTTCATCGCAGCAAGACGGTCGCCGATAACATCGTTTGGAAGGGCTTCTCGCCAATAGGCGACCAGCATCGCGAATCCTTCATGCGCGCCGGCAGAGTTATTGATCCGCCATTCTTCTTCTATGAACTCATCGGTGACCAAAGCGTGGTTTTTGAGAACGACGCGCAGCTTCATCGCGATATGCTCGCGATCAAGCGCCAAGAGGCTGCCGGCGATCATTTCAGACAGTGTCTTGTCGAGAGGCGTCAATCCCACAGCGCCAACCAGACAAAGGCCGTTCACCTCTTCTGGCTCCTCGCAGGCGAGCCAAGATGCAACATGCGCGCCCATGGATGTTCCTACAACCGCGGGACGAGCCAGATCCAGCGCCCCCATGACGGCGCGGACAAAAGCCGCGTAACCTGTAACCGAATAGGCTGGAATATCTCCCTTCGTGGCAAAGCCGTGTCCGGGAAAATCTATTGCATAGGCCGAATAAAGATCGGGATCGAGCGCTTGCGCAGTGTCAGCCCATCGATCGGCACGCGCGCCCGCGCCATGAAGAAACAGGACATGACGCTGCCCTCTTCCGGACCGGAGAACCCTAGTTTGAATATCGCCGATATCGAGCGGGAAAGAGATCATTTTTTACTCACGTCTGCCAAAAGGCGCTCCAGTCGATTCCACTCCGGAAAACCGATCGGCCACGATCTGTATCTTTGTATTCTATTCTGCGCAAGCCCGTTACCGGTTCGGGCGATTGAAGCGGTCAAAGGCGCCACTCAGCCTCATCCGCCGCCAATCGGGAAATCGGCATAGAAATAATATCTTATCTCTCGTTTTAGACCTTTCTCGTGCAGCCTGATGCTTCGAACGCAGTGGCTTGCAAAAGATCCGGTCCTCACGTTCGGTCGCGTCGGATTTTTATCGACCGCTGCTTACAATCGGGTTGATTGGATACAGAAATACATTTACCAGACGAGTCGCAAACGGAGATTTGGAATGCTTGAACGCCTCATAAAAGAAGAGATTGTCGTAAAAGGGCTGCCGAAAGCTGTTTCGCATTATGTCGACGCCGTTCGCTACGGCGACTTGGTCTTCATCTCGGGGCTCTGTGGCTATGACCCGGTGGACGGCCTCGCAGGATCGGATGCAGCGTCTCAATCCCGCAAGGCATTCGAGTTGATGAGCAAGGTTCTCGATCGCGTGGGGGCGAGCTTCAAAGACATTCTGAAACTGAATGTCTATATGACTGACCTGTCCGAGCGCGATGCTGTCAATGAGGTTCGCAAACTGTTTTTCGGCGATTCCTACCCGGCTTCGACGCTGGTCCAGGTCTCGGCGCTCGTGCATCCCGCGCTTAAAATTGAAATTGAAGCAACTGTAGGACTGCCGCGATGAAACTGGCACGCTTTGAAGATGGTAGGGGGCCGCGAAGCGGGCTCATCGTCGGTTCTGAAATCGTCGATATTGCCGCCGCCGGCGGCCCCGACTGGGATATGTCCCGCATCATTGTCGAGGCAGCATCGAACCTCGATTTTCTGAAATCGCTGGAGCAGTCACAGCACGGACGTAAGCCGCTGACCGACGTACGCTTGCTGGCGCCGATCGAGAAGCCCGGGAAATATCTTGCGATCGGAATGAATTATCGCTCGCATGTCGAGGAGTCCAGCCAACATGGCATTTCGGCTGCTGCGCAGCAGATGTGGTTTAACAAGCAAACCAGTTGCATCGCCAGCCCCTTTGACAGCATCGATCCCGGCGTATCGAAAGCCCTGGACTACGAGGTCGAACTGGCAGTGGTGATTGGCAAGGCTGCCAAAGGCGTCAGTTCCGCAGATGCTCTGCGCCACGTCTTTGGCTATACTGTCGCCAATGATGTTTCCGCGCGCGACTGGCAGATGCATTCGCCCACCTGGACCGTGGGCAAGTCTTTCGACACGCATGGGCCTATCGGTCCATGGATCGTCACGGCAGACGAAATTCCGGATCCGCAGGCGCTCGATTTGAGATGCCTCGTGAACGGCGAGTTACGCCAATCGTCGAACACGTCTCAGATGATTTACAGTGTCGCTGACCAGATAGCTTATTTATCGACCGCCTTCACGCTCGATCCGGGGGACCTTATTGCAACCGGCACGCCTGATGGGGTCGGGGCGGCGATGAAACCCATGTCCTTTCTCAAGCCAGGCGACGTGGTTCGCTGCGAGATCGATGGCGTCGGGTTCATCGAGAACAGGGTCCAGGCTCGTGGGTAGAAAGCTCGCACCCCCTTGTTCTGGCAGTAGGGATCTGATGGCGAAGATCTTGTCGTTGTCATCTCGATTATGACGGCGAATTTAGGCCCTCTTTCCTCCTCGCTCCCCTCTCAAACAACCTGAAAAAAGGAGATGAATCATGTCAGTTGGTGGTAAATATGAATGCCTGACGAAGACACCGATGGGTGACCAAACCGCGGTTCTAACGGTCAACATCGATGGCGATCAGTTCACCGGTGACAATGTCGGAACCATGGGAAGCGACGTCGTGGTTGACGGGCGCGTCGATGGCAATCGACTGACCTGGAAGTTCAATCTGACCTCCCCGCTGCCCATCACGCTCGAATGCGAAGCGACAGTCGATGGCGACACGATCAGCGGATCTTACACGGCACCGGGATTTGGGGCGTTCCCGATGACAGGCAAGCGCACGACATGAAGGGCGTGTGCGGCTGGCCTTTCTGATACAATCTGTTATCCGCACAACTGCGGCGTGCGCGTCGACATATCCGGCTGAAAAAGTGGAAGGTGCTGCAATGGCCATGACGGCCCATTTTGCCAAGACGGACGATTTCGATCGGCAATTGCCCAAAATGCGCGCTTATAATTTCATCAAGGAGCAGATCGTTGGTGGCGCGTGGGAGGCCGGTAGCCGCGTCAACCCGGCCAGAATCGCCGAGCATTTGGGTATCAGCCGAATGCCGGTCCGGGACGCCTTGGCGCAACTCGACGGCGAAGGCTTGGTTACGGTACGCCCCAACCAAGGAGCAATCGTTACCATCTTGCCGCCTAACGAGCTCCTGGAACTCTACGAAATTCGCGCCGTGCTCGAGGGACTTGCAGCGCGAAAAGCTTGCGAGTGCATTACCGCGGAGCACTTGGACGAATTGCGGTTGCTGAGCGAGCGGTTGCTTAGAAGCGAAGTCGATGTGGCACAATGGCTGTCCTACCATGACCAGTTCCACGATTTCGTCTGCGAAATTGGTGAACAGCGTCACCTCCTGGCGGAGATTCGACGCATTCGGACGGTTGTGCAGCCCTATTTGCTAATCTTCCTGCACCAAGTGTCGCGTCTGGAGATGGGCGGCGATGAACACAAGTTACTGATAGATTCTCTTTCGAGCGGGAATCCTGGGTTGGCCGATCAAGTTTTCAGTCATCACGTCATGTCTGCGGGCCGAATCGCGGTGCAATTCCTAGAAGAAAAAGGAAAAGTCGACTGGTTACCGAAGAAAGGTCGTCAAATACGGCCATAGCATTGAAGTGCCGAACGACCTAGCTTGATGCTTCGAGGCCAAAGTCGCTTTCATCCAGCCTACAGATTGGGCATCACCTTTTATGCAAGATCGAGGAAATGATGTGCGGCCCGGCCGCGCACGCGTTGGCCGCTTCGAGCGGCTCGTGATGAATTGGGTTGCGCGAACTGCGACAATCGAAGCAGTAACTGCTGTCACTCCGAGCTTCCTCCAAGTTGATCTGGCTGGAGAAGCGCTTCGCGGCGTAGCTTGGGAGCCGGGGCAGAAGATCCAGGTCCTGCTCGGTGGTTTAAGGCTTGCAAGGACCTATACTCCCATTTCGTGGGACGGCGAGAGCGGTAAGACCAGGTTGCTGATATGGATGCACGGCGCCGGGCCGGGTTCCGACTGGGCTGCGGGCCTCACGATCGGAGACCAATGCCAGCTGTTTGGCCCGCGCCCGTCGCTATCGCTCGGCAAGAGGACTGGGCCGATTGTCCTCTTTGGAGACGAAACCTCGCTTGCTCTTGCATGCGCCATTGCCCGCACGCGTAATGATCGCCCGCTCCAGCTATTGATCGAGAGCGCGCATCCCAAGGAGGTCCAGGACGCATTGGGTATGTCGGATGTTGTCGCTGAACATGTTGCCGAGATCTTGCCAGGCGACGCCCATCTCGCCTCACTCCAAGAGCACCTGATTTCGAGCCTCGATCAGACGACCAGCTACCTCCTGACAGGACGTGCCGCAGCAATTCAGACGATGCAGCGGACTCTGAGAGAGTGGGGTGCAGATCCCCGTCAGATTGGCGCTAAAGCCTATTGGGCCGCAGGCAAAACCGGACTCGATTGATACACCCTGGCGATATAAAGCTGCATGATGGAAAAAACGCCGGCCAAGATGGGCCGGCGCTGTTGACGGTTGTTGACCCAGCTTTCGGTGAGACAGCTTGTCAGGCTTGGCGCGGATAGCCTGATCAGGTCATGAAACCATCGATAAAGCCGCCATTCTCGCCCGGATTAAGCCGGTACCATCCCGGAAGGTAGGTTAGCCCTTTCTCGAAGGCCCACACCTTCCGTGGCGCAATCGGGGTTTCGATGTCGATAAGCGCTCCTCCCTTCATCACCGCTTTTCGAGCGCTCGGCTTGTTTACAACAGAAATATCCTGAAGTGGGTCGCCGTCGATCAGCAAGAGGTCGGCATATTTTCCGGCTGCGAGCGAGCCGATTTTCTCCTCGTAGCGGGGTAACATCCGGGCCGCTATGCTCGTCGCACTCGCAATCGCCTCAAGCGGCGAAAGTCCGAGGTGTTCCACGAAAATCTGCATCTCGCGTGCGTGCCATTCGCCATATGGAACGAGGGACCATCCACTTTCCGACCCTGTGACGAAAGGTATGCCGGCCTTATATGCCTTTTGAAGGCGCGCGCCAGCCACCTCATACTCTTTAATGAACATCCGCGCCGCGCCCGATTGTTGCGGCCCCGGCGGCGCGAGGTCACGGATACTTGCAAGAAGGGTTAGGGTTGGAACGATGATAGAACCGCTCTTGACGCACGCATCGATGCCCTCGTCGTCGATAAAACTTGCATGCATGATGTAATCGAAACCAGCGCGTGCGGCCATAATGACCGAATCTCTCGTCCGGGCGTGAACGGCGCACCGACGGTTGAGCCGGTGGGCCTCCTCGGCGATCAGGCTGAACTCCTCCTGATTGAATGCAGCGCCGTCGATCGAGTCTATTTGCATGGGTGCGTCGCTCGAGCCCGATACCTTGATGGCATCGACGCCATTTTTGATCTGGAGGCGGATCGCCTCCAGAATGTCGTCCCGGCTCTTTACGAGCACGCCATTTTGGCCTGGCGGAAAAGGCAGTGCGGCCGGGAAGGCATCCTCTAACCCCTGGTGAGTTGTGAGTTGCGGTCCGCAGACGGCCATCCGCGGCCCCTCGAACAGTCCGGCCTCGATGCCGTTGCGAATTTGCGCGGCGATATTGAAGGATGTTGCGGCATCGAAGGCGCTGGTCACGCCGGCGCGCAGAACCTTGCGGCTGAAATATGCGGCTTTGAGAGTCCGATATTCAACAGGGGTATGGATCGCGGCTTCTTCCTCGGACCGCGCTTCGCCAAACGAGATATGAAGATGCCCGTCAATCAACCCGGGCATCACACTATATCCTAGTCCGCCCAGCCGTAGCGCTTCCTTCGCCTTATATTCATCCGGCAGTTCAGCCTCCGGCCCGACCCACCGGATGGTCTCACCCTCGACCACCACCGCGGCGGCTGGCAGCGGTGCACTGCCATCGCCCACGATGACCTGCCCAGTGATTATTTTCATTTCCACCCTGCTTCTCCTGTATCGCAAGCGTTTACGACAATCTGTATCCGTGAATACAGATTGTCGTATAATCCCGACTCGCGCAAGGAGATTTGCGCGCGCAAATAGGGGTTGGGATCACGGACCACGGATCATTATAGCCAGAGGAGGCCGGTTGCGGTGACAGCGCATGGTGGAGAAGAGGGCCTTTTGAACGTCGATGATAGAGTGTTGCTACGCAGCACCTGTCCTTCAGGGCGGCCATGCGGTTACCGCATGAGACTTGGTGTCGATGCCTTTTCGTTCGGCCGCTCGGAGGGGCCTAAGCCCCTTTTGACCCGCAGAGTCGGCGCCGTGCGACGAGCCTAGAGATTGGTCTCGTCGATCATAATCGTCTTGCGATGGACGCCCCGGTATCGATCACTGTGTCAAGCACCCGTAAATGGTCCGACGCCTGCACTTGCCGCGCTTGGCCAAGATTGAACGGCGTGATCAACAACGACGCGCTCTAACGTAGCGCTGGTCGACGGGAGGCATCCACACCACCCATCGGCAATCATGGAATCTGTATTATGCCGACGTTCTTTTCGATTCTGATTTTGGTCCCATAAACCTCAGACGCCTTTGCGATCGCGGTCAGGGTCTCGAGCCCCTGTTTGGGGTCGGCGAGGCGCGGATGACCATTGCGCCAATCCTCGGCATCCTCGCGCAATTCAATAGGGATCAAGCGTATTTCACTGACGCGCCCACCAGATGTCTTGAGCATCCCGATTACGCTATTGAAGATCGGATGCATGCGCGCGCCACGAAATTGCTTTTCGATAATATCTCTCGGAATCACTGAGCGCGGATCGACGTCGAGCGACTCGTAACGGTCCGCCGATGGCGTGGAAAGCTCGAACATGGAATAAAAGAAAGGATTCAAACCGAAGAATATCGGCACGCCGCGATAGATCTCGATCCCGCGATGATCCGGAACGGTGTCGGTTGCGATAACTGCGTCAGCTCCCGCATCCACAGCCATGTGATAGAAGTTCCTGAACAGATCAGGGGGCTCGTGTGAATGGACGAACAGCACGGCGAAATCAGACGTGTCCTTCGCGCCTCTCACGGCGCGCAGGAGAGTATATGCGTCATAGGCGTTATAGGACTTATCGGCGTTCAGACGAAGAGCGCTGACGCCCGGGCGGGCGCGAGTGAGGCCGGCCGCATCCGTCGCGTTCGCCCCCACATGACTCAATGTGGTGGTTACGCCCACGAAGGCCACGCGGCCGAAGCGTGTGTTTACATAGGCTGGCTGCTGGGCGAACGTTCGGCTGACCCCATATCCCATGGTCTCGATACCCGCGCCGTTTAGCAATTCCTTTGTCTGCTCCAGCCCCTGCGGGCTCCAGTCTCCAGCGTGATTGAACGCCATGTTGAGAACGCGAAAACCCATGCGGGCATATTCCTTTGCGATCGCCG
Source organism: Sphingopyxis sp. (assembly GCA_032154175.1). Classification (GTDB taxonomy): domain Bacteria; phylum Pseudomonadota; class Alphaproteobacteria; order Sphingomonadales; family Sphingomonadaceae; genus Sphingopyxis. The sequence continues at coordinate 171,246 of JALDYH010000001.1, forward strand.
GGGGTTTGACCGGCTGCGACTCTCCCCCGGCTGGATAGATGTCGGCTCGAGAATAATCGAAGATCGGAGTTTCCGCATTTCCGACAGCGAGGCTAGCGCTTTTCAAAATTGCGACCAATTGCGTCATCTCCGGTTCCTCGAGATCCATGACCGGGATTTCGGGTCCGACCAGATCGCCTGTCGCGGCCAGCATGAATCCGTCCGCGATCTTCGGTTCTTTGCGATCGGCGGGAATCTGATCCGCAGGATTTAGGGAGAAGGTGGAGATATTCTGAGCACCACACGGTTCGTGTAACGAGAGACCCGTCGTAGCGGCCAAGGCGCACCAAGCCATCGCCATGCGTCGCCGCTTCGGCCCGCGATTCCGTTGCATTTCAGACCCCATCCCGCTCCATTTTCGCAACCGGCTGCACATTGATATTTCTATTTATACAGTTTGCGTTATTATTAGCAATCGTGACGGTCATCGTTTTTGAAGGCTGCCAGTTCAGCGTTCCGCAAGAGCCAGGATCAAATTGCTCTTAGCGGGTAATGTGCTTCAGATTGCCCGCACGGAGGCTGAAGTCCTGTCAAGCGGGTTCGGTTTCAGCACTATTTTCGAAGGGTCATGGCAGGCGGTGCGTTGACGAGCGTGTTCACAGCGGCATCACATTCGTCAATCGCAACGGGCTCACATGATTGAACGCATCCCAGAAAAAGGTTCTCCAAGAGGCTTTGACCGCCTGAAGCGTTAGAGCGACAAGGGCATCTGCTTCCGGATAACAGGTCAGCGACTACACCGGCGTGATCGAGCTGCTCGATACCCTGCTCCGAGCGCGATGATAGTAAATATGTGAGCACGAAATGGCTCGATGTTTGGAAACTGGGAAGCGGCGATAAAGCCCGGATTTCTGCTGGACGATATCCAAAAACTCACAGCTCACCATCATCAAACTCTGTGCTGGGTCTTTAAGAGCGGATGCCAATAAAGATAGCCGAAGACCGCCAGGATTACCCGTTCTTCGAATCCTGCCCGGTCCACCTCGTCAAACTGAAGCGCCGCATCGATCATACCTTTGACGATACCGAACAGGTCGCGCGCGGCAGCCGAACAATTCGCATGGGCGTGGCGCTTCCCGTGCTCCGTCAGGTGGCGGGCGATCAACTCGACGATCCGACGATCCTGCTCAGACTCTTCACGGTCCAAGCCCAGCGTCGCTTCGAGATAGGACAGGGTGCGCTCCAACGTGGGACGAGCGAACTGGTGCGCGATGATTGACCGGAGACCGGTTTCAATCTGCCGCTCGAAATCTTCTTCTGGAACTTGCTCGACACTCGCTTGCACCATCTGCGTCATTGTCCGCTCCGAGCGACGGATGAGCTCGGCGTAAATCGCCTCCTTGTTCGGGAAATATTGATAAAGCGAACCAACGCTCACGCCCGCGCGCTCGGCGATGCGATTGGTATTCGCCGCGGCGAGCCCATCCACCTCCAGAATGCGAGCCGCGGCATCGAGAATCGCATCCACGCTCATCCTCGAGCGCCGTTGGCGCGGTGGTTTCCGCGCGCTCAGCTTGCTTTCGTCGGCCATATTCAATGCGAGTTGGCAAAATGCGAACAATTGCTCAATCTAATTTTTTGATGCATATGCGATAGGACTGGATCATGGCGACGGGTAAAGACAGCATAACTACTGAAAGCCCACTCGGCAGTCCGCTGCGGCTAGCAATGGTCTGGATCGCTAGGCTCATCGTAGCATTCGTCTTTTTGGCAGCAGCTTGGCTCAAATTGACAGGCGACCTTGCAGAACTTGGGCGCATGATGCCTTGGGCAGGTGAATATCCAGACTGGTTCGTCCGGACCATCGGGATGGTTGATCTGACAGGGGGAATCGGTCTCCTTTTGCCTGCAGCTACCGGGCGTTCGAAGATCGACGTTCTTGCAATCCGTTGTTGCATCGCCCTTCAGATTCTTGCCGGTACCTTTCATCTCGCGCGAGCGGAATTTGCCAACGTGCCACTGAATATTCTGCTGTTGCTGTTGCTAGCAGGCATCCATGGATGGCGAACGAATGGCAAAGCGGGATCGCTGGATTAGCGCCTTAGAACGACGCGCTTGCACGTTTCGCTTCGCTTGATTGCTACATTGGTCATGCCAAACTCAGGAGGCAGCAATGCCAGTAAGTCAGCTTGAGCATTTCACGATCCGCTGTTCCGACCTAGATATGACGCGGGATTTTTATCGCGATATTCTCGGCCTTGAGGTCGGGCCACGCCCTCCCCTGCCCTTCAAGGGATATTGGCTCTACGTCGGCGGCGTTCCGACAGTGCATCTTGTCGACGCGAGCGAAGCCGCCACGATGGGAGGGGACCGTGACACGTACGAGCATACAGGTTCAATCGATCACGTCGCCTTTCTCGGCGACGATTTCGAGAGTTTCAAATCTCTGCTCCAGCAGAAGGACCTGAACTTCGAGACGATGTCATTCCCAGGCTTCATGGATCAGGTTTTCATTTCCGATCCCGACAACGTGCTCGTCGAAATCACTTTTCGGCATGGAAACCGCTAAAGGAATAGGCCGCTCGGTCAATTTCGGACGCAATTCAGTCGCGGGCCTTCGCAGTCGTCTTTCTGATCGGCGGGCGCTGAATGTCTGTGCAGACCCTCCGATCACTCAATGAGCTGTGTGCCGTAAAGGTCAATCAAGTATCCACCGAAACGGCCTAGATCATAAATAGAATATCCATCGCCGATATTTGCGGAAACGGACCAGCTCATCGCACAAAATTGCCCTCGTCCAGTAGGCGGTATGCCGGATCAGATCCACCATGCCGCCTACCGGGAAACGGCCTAAAACGATTTGCTCACACCGACGCCGACCGTTCGCGGCTGAATGATTGCCGCGCGATAGATCGCCCCTGTCGCCTCGCTGTTGAGATAGCCGCGAGTGTTGCCAAGATTGCGTACAAAGGCCGTTACTTCGAAACCATCGGTTGAGAGGGCCGCGGCGCGAAGATCGACCGTGTCATAGGAAGGCAGAGCGATCCGCGCGGCATCGAGGCTGAAGCCGCTCGCTCGCTCATCCTGCAGCTGATAAGCCGCCCCGAAACTCAAATCCCAGCGGTCGCTCACGCCAAAACGGTAGCTTGCGTCAACGCCCACCGACCATTTGGGGATGTAGGGAATAGCGTCGCCAGCCCGGGCGCCGAGGCTTGCCGTGCTGTCTCGCAGCTTCGCGTCGGTATAGGCCGCATTGTATCGCACCAGGAAACCCGGAGCCGGTCGCAAATCCATCTCAAGCTCTACGCCTTGGCTACGTGCGCGCCCACCGTTGGAGAACAGGCTGAAGCCCGAGATCGTCTGCGTCAGCTGGATGTCTTCCCAGTCGATGCGGAATGCAGCCAGATTGAGCGTAACTGCGCCATCGAGCCATTTCGACTTCAGGCCGGCTTCATAGTTCCAGACCTGATCGGGAAGAAATTGCGAGGCGATCCCGGGAGGAATCGCGACTGGCGGGAAGTTGCGAGGACCGCCGGGCCGATAACCGCTGGCAACCCGGACATAGAGCATTTTATCCTTCGCGAGATGAAGCCGTGCGTTCGCGAGATAGGTCGTCACTTCGTCGGACGATTCATTGTTGACGATACTCGTGCCGGTGGGATTGGACGGGTTTCCAAACAGCCCCGAACGCTGGAACTGAACATGCTGGTCATTCTTGCTGTAGCGCGCACCGAGGGTTACGTCGAACAGCGGCGACACAATATAGGTGATGTTGCCGAAGACCGCATATTCCTTGTAGTTCGACACCTGATTGTTGCGCAGCGCCCGCGCAAATGGTGAAGAAGCCGCAACCGAACCATCGGCGTTGGTAGCACTGAGCGACTGGCGGTAGCTCGAATCCTCGTTGGTAAAGAATGCACCGGCGATGAAGCTCAAGGGCTTGTTGGCGTCAGATGCGAGCCGTACCTCCTCGGTGAATTTCTTGGTCGTGCTTTCGATATCGAGCGCGATCGGGTTGGTGATCCCGAGCAGGGGCTGGAAATCGAGCGAGGAATCCCGTCGGGCGCCACTCCGCGAATAGGCATAGCTCGTGATAGCGGAGAGCTCGACTCCGCCGAAATCATAGGATGCCGTGCCCGAAACCACATGGAACAAGGTGTCCGAAGGCTCCTTGAGCAAAGTACGCTGGGTAAGATCGCCAGACAGCGGCTGCATGTTGCGCCCGACCTCTACATAGCCCGGACCATCGGCATCGATCTTCTGATAGAGGTAGTTGAGCTTGACCGCGAAGCGGTCGTCCGGATGGAGCGCGAGCGCTGCGCGACCGCTCGTCGTCCGCGAAGCATTCACGTCGCGGTTGCCGGTGGCCAGATTATCGATCCACCCCGCGTCACGCCGAAAGCTCCCCGACGCGCGAATCGCAAGACGGTCGGTCACGACAGGCAGGTTGACCCGCGCACCGATAAGGACGGATTCATCACCCGCCGTTGTCGACGCCTGTAGACGTCCGCCCACTTCGAAATTGTCGAGGTCGGGTGCGCGCGTGACGAATTTCAGAAGTCCGCCGAGGGTGTTGGCACCGTAAAGCGTCCCCTGCGGGCCTCGCAAAATTTCCACCCGCGCAAGGTCGTAGGGGTCGATGTCGGGTGTCAGGTTCGCAGCGATCGAGAAGACCGTCGACGATCCGATTGGCGTGTCATCAACATAGACGCCAACGCTCGCGCCGGCCTGGCTTGCGCCCGAACTGATGCCGCGAATGACAAGCGCATTGCGTCCCGGATAGCCGCTGCCTTTCAACGTCACGCCGGGAGTACTCGCCAAAATGTCGCCGAGGCGGCTCGAACCGGCCTGCTCAATCGCTTCGCCTGACACCGCGCTCACCGAGCTTGGAACCTGCTGCAGTGGTTCGGTGCGCTTGTTGGCGGTGACGACGATCTCCGTGGCATCGTCGGATACTGACTGAGCATGAGCCGGTATCGCCGTCAAAGAGTAAAGCGCAACACCACAGCACAGGATCGATCCGTTACGAAGCTTGACTGCCATGACCATCATTTCCCTTTTTGTAGAATAATTTATTATCTGAAATAATCGCGTCGGCGGGAAGCGGCGCAGTTCACGTCTCTCGCAAGAACCGCCGCCTCTCTTCGATTTGCCATTTCAGAATATTCGCGCCTCCGAGAAACAGAGCGGCTTCGTCGCCCTGTTTCTCGGCACAACACTAAAAGTTCGCCGATAGCAGGACGCCAAAGGTGCGCGGCCGGATGGGCGTCACCGTAAAACCGCCGGCGGTTGTTGTCCGCGCGAGCAGATCGCCCGCAATATAGCCCCGAGAATCCGTGATGTTCCGGGCGAACAGTTCGATCGACCAGCTTTCGCCTCGGACGCCGGCCCGCAGATCAAGCTGAGCATAATCCGGCAGCGTCAGTCGGCCAGAGGTCGACGAGACCGGAAGCAGACCTTTTCGCTCTCCCACATAAGCAAGATTTGCAGCCGCAAAAGGTTTCAGATCTCCGCCTGTCTCGAACACCTGTTCTGCCGAAATATTGCCTGTGAACTTGGCGATGAAAGGCAGGCGCGTGCCGGCGGGACCAAAGAGTCCGACATTCCCGCCCGGCAGTGCATTGGCAAGCGTTGCTTCGTTGTAGGTTGCGTTCGCCGACAAGGTCGCGCCTTGCCACGGACGTGCCACGACGGAACCTTCGATGCCCTTGCTATGCGCGCTGCGGCCGTTGACGAAATAGGTCCCTCCCGTAATCGGGTTCGTGGCGAGCAGCTGGATTTTCCGCCAGTCAATGTAGAAGGCAGCTACATCGAAATTGACCGCGCCATCGGCGAACGCACCCTTCAAGCCGGCCTCGTAGCTCGTCGTGCGATCGGCGTCATAAGTCTGCGGGATATTCGTGCCCCCCAGATTGGCACCGCCCGGGCGATAGCCACTCGCTGCTCGCGCATAAAGCATCAGGTCATCCGAAATATGATAGCGCGGGGTCACCTGCCAAGTGAACACCGTTTCACTGCTGCTTTGGCTCTGCGTATCGTTAAGGGGGAGGCCGCTGAGCAGATTCAGCGGGCCGCTCGAGACATTCGGAAGCTCCTGACGATTGTGCGCGAGGCGCCCGCCGAAACCGATTTCGAGTTGCTCGGTTAAAGGAACCGTGATGTCGGCAAAGCCCGCGTATTCCTTATACTCGGGGGTATAGCGAATGGTGAAGATGTTCCGCGGCCCACCAGCACTTAATGCATCGATAATCTGGGTGTTGAAGATGCGTTCCTTGGTGAAAAAGGCGCCAACGATCCATTTGAGGCCTTCGTCGCCGTTGGACGAAAGACGGATTTCCTGAGTGAACTTCTTCGTCCAGCGGAACTGGTTGATCCCGACGCGATCGGTCGGTGCGGCACCGAGGCCAGCGAAATTATTAAGGATAGGAATCAGTGCCGAGAAGAAAGGCGTAACATCCTTCTCATTGCCATCGCGCACATGCGAGTAACCCGTGACCGATGTAAGCGTCGCGGGTCCCAGGTCATATTCCATCCGCCCGCTAATCAATTCGTAGTTGGTGAAATCGGTATTTGGCAACGCCGAATATTCGAGATCTCTCGTCTGAGGGGTGTAGTCCTGTTTCAAATACATCGCGTTCAGGCCTCGCGATCGGACGCGCTGCAAGAGACCGGTCACGGAAATCTTGAAATTCTCGGTCGGCGTGAATAACGCCGCCAAACGTCCACCATAAGTGCGCGACTCGTTCGCATCCTTATCTGCGAAACCCGCAAGCACATTGTTCGTGTAGGCGGGATCTCGCCGGTAGAAGCCACTGACCGAAAGCGCCAGCTTCTCGGCCGCGACCGGGATATTCAGTGCACCGCGCACGGAACCGCCCTCACCGCCCTTGCGCGTCGTCTCGCCTGTCGCCTGCAGTCGGCCATGGAAGCTATCGCTGTCGGGCTCGGCGGTCACATATCGGATGAGGCCGCCGAGGCTGCTCGCGCCATAAAGGGTACCTTGAGGGCCGCGTAGCACTTCGATCTGCCTGAGGATCGCGGGGTCGAGATCGGGAATCGGGCTAACGCCGACGAACACTGTCGAACCAACAGGGACGTCATCGATCGTGACCCCGACGGTGGGGCTGCCTGCCACCCCATTGGTGACGCCGCGGATCGCAAGAGAATATTGCTGCTTGCCCGAATAAGTCAGGCCCGGAATGCGGGTGTAATAATCGCTGATTGAAGAGAGATTCTGCTCGACCAGCGACTGAGCTCCGATAGCGGTGATGGACATCGGGATATCCTGCAACGCCTCGGTACGTTTGGTGGCGGTGACCACGATGATATTCTGGTCCCCGTCATCGGCCTCCGATGGGGCCGTGCTCTGGGCATGAGCTACGGCGGACACTGAAATTGCGGCCAGAAGCGCGGCATAACGGGTCAAATGATAGCGCATGAAAATAGTCCCCCCCCTCGGGCTTTCTCAAAGGAGCCACATATCTATCATAGTCCCTTCATATTTCCTATCATAAATTTACGCTATTAAATGAATGTCTCACCGATTTTTCACACCGCTCAATCAGACGCTTCAAATCCATGCCGGTGGCTCAAACACAATGGTGGACATCGGACGATGGGCGACGTCAAAAGGTCAGCCACAGAGCCCTCAACGTCTTGCGGTCATGCTTGTGCAAATCTCCGAGCCTTACTTGCTTGCCGATGGCTGCGAACGAGTAACGCAGCACAGAGCAGCAAAACCGCCGGCACAAGGACAAATCCCAACCGGATCGGAAGATTCTGATCGCCGCACATATCGCCGGCCGGTAGCCGAGCAGATCAATGTACACCCCGATCACAAATGATCTGATCGCCATGCCGGTCTGCTCGATGAAGACCCAGATGCCGTAGACGGTGCCTTCCGGCGCAATCCGTTGTCTCGTTCGTCATCCTCGATAACATCGAGGACCATGACATTGGGAAGGAGGAACAAGCGCGCACTCTACATAAGGCCCGCCTATTGGGTCTCGGCGACAGTGATATGGGAGTCGATGTGGCGGCAGCACTCGATTGCACGATCGTCACAGTTGATTACCGCCTGGCCCTGGAAGTGGGGGCAGTCATGAGCGAAGGCAATTATTCAGAGTCTTCGCTGGCTTCACGGCAAAGGGGAGACGCTTGGCATCGATCGGGCGCGCCATGCTGTCATGGGCGAAAGCGCTGTCGGGGGTCTCGCTGCCATGGTGGCGATCAGGGCGCGGGACCGCGGCGAAATCCCGCTCGCGTTCCAGTGCCTTTCAGCGCCAAAATGCTCGATGATCGCACGGACAAAACGCGCAAGGCCCCCATATCGGCACGCTGGTCTGGGATGCCGCCTCCAACCGCTTCGGCTGGAATGCCTTCCTGTAGGGTCGCGCCCAAGAGCGGGCGGCCGCACTCGCCTCTGTTCCCGCCCCCGCATCGGAGATCTTCGCGGCCTTGCCCCGGCATGGATCGGCGTCGGCGCCGTCGACCTCTTCGTGCGGGAGGACGTCGAATATGCCTCGAGACTGGTTGAAGCGGGGGTTCCAACGCAGTTGCTGGTTATACCGGGTGCCTTCCACGGCTTCCAATATTTCGCGTCGCAGAACCCACCCGGACAGACATTCCTCGCCTCGCAAATGCAGGCTCTGCGCCGGGCGCTTGCGCCATAATCTGAAGGTCGTTGCCACTGCACGACAACCACTCATAATTGATATTGAACCATATAGGGGTCGAATGATAATGTTCCGATCGTAGATTTTTGACTGAATTGGAAATGGAGCACCTCCTTGGCCCCCAAGAAAAAACGACAACCGGCCGCGTCAAACCAATCGGTTCCCATTCCCGCCGTATCGGCTATCGTCAAATCCTTGCGGCAGCGCGCTGGCCTCACCCTGAACGAACTGGCGCAGCGCGCTGAGGTCGCTGCTTCGACCATCTCCAAGATCGAAAGCGGTCAGCTGTCGCCGGGCTATGAAATCATCGTACGACTGGCGCGCGGGCTGGAAGTCGATGTCGCCGACCTCTTCAGCACCGGCCTCGCCACGGCGCCCACCGGGCGCCGTGGCATAACGCGTAGCGGTCAGGGCGGGTATTATGAGACTGCTGAATATTGCTATGAAGTTCTCGCCAACGACGTTGCACGCAAGGAATTCGTGTCGCTTCGGGCAAAGGTAAAGGCTCGCAGCCGCGCCGATTGGCCGAACCTGCCATCGCACGAAGGCGAAGAACTCCTGTTCGTGCTGTCAGGTCGCGTGGCGCTCCTTAGTGAGCATTATGAGCCTCTCGAACTGGAGCCGGGCGACAGCGTTTACTTCGATAGTCGGTCCGGCCATGGTTTGATCTCAGTCAGCGATGAAGATGCCGATGTGCTCTGGATCTGCTCGCACCGTGACGCCATGACCCGCGTTGAAGGTAGCGAACCGTAGCCTTGAAGGCTTGTGCGCCGGGGATTGTGATGGCGGCCAACACTCGGGGCCGCAACGCGAAGGATTTTACGATTGGAATGACGCGCCTGGACTGGTCGCGTGGCCCCTGCCCTAAGGAAACCGGCAGTACGGGAAATAATTCCTGCCCGAAACTTCAAAAAAGTTCGTATAATAAATTTTATTGACAAATGTCACTCCCTCTAGCAGCCTAGGCTCACACCGATCGAATGAACCGACAGGCGGGCGCGCTGCCCAGCGGTCGCCGGCTGCCGCGATCGGCGATCTGCCAGTTTAGCTTGGCACGTCGCGTCTTGGCGGACCGAAGGGGATGATGTTGAATGGTGCTGAAGCGAAAGCTTGCGCAAGCAGTTTGTGCGACGTGGTTGCTGCTGTTGGGTGGCTGTGCGAACAATATCGGCGAGAAGGCGCCGCCGTCCATCGTTTCTCCTCCGCCGGCAGCACCAAAATCGGCCGACCCCGCCACCGATGGCAATCCCATCCCGTCGACTTACGCTCCGAAACCATCGGGAACGGTCGCCATCGTTAACGGAACAGTTCTCACGGCCGCGGGTCCCAGAATTGAGAATGGCCGCGTTATTGTTGTCGATAACAAGATCGCAAAAGTGGGGGGAGCCGATCTGCCTGTCCCTGACGGTGCAAGTATCATCGATGCCCGCGGAAAATGGGTGACGCCGGGGATCATCGATCCCCACATGCATATCGCTGCGGGCGGTCCGAACGAGCTGAATGAACTGACCGATCCCAATACAGCCCAGCTCTATATCGAGAACAGTTTGCTCGCCGGCTCGCCCGACATCATCCGAACAGTGGCGAGCGGCGTGACGACCGCCCAGATTCTTCCAGGCTCCGGGAATGTCGTCGGTGGCCGGACCGTGACGCTGAAGCTGGTTCCTTCAAGCACAATCCAAGGCATGAAGTTTCCCGGCGCACCCTATGGATTGAAAATGGCATGCGGCGAAAACCCGACGCGGGTCTATGGCGGCAAAGGGCGCAGTCCGGGCTCGCGCATGTCCGTGATCGCGACAATGCGGAGCATTTTCGCCAATGCTGCCGATACCGAGCGCCGGTGGCGGGATTATCGCAATCGCCCTGCTGGCGCCGGTGGTGAACCGCCCCGGCGTGACTTTCAGGCCGAAGCAGTGGCCGACGTGATCGGTGGACGCACCAACCTGATGATTCATTGCTACCGTGTCGAAGACATGGCGAATATCATCGATCTGTCGAAGGAGTTCGGCTTCAAGATCGGGGCCTTCCATCATGCTGTTGAGGGCTATAAGGACATCCCGTTGTTCAAGGACAACGGCATCTGCGTAGCTATCTGGGGTGGCCCCGATTGGGGCGGGTTCAAGATGGAGGCCTATGACAACAGCGCGCTTGCGGCTGCGCTTTATGATCGCGCCGGCGCTTGCGTCGCGCTCCACTCGGACTCTTTGGGACCTGGCGAACATCTCAATATCGACGCCGCGCGATCTATGGCGGCGGCAAATCGCGAAGGCCTCGACATCAGCTATGAAGATGCCATCCGATGGATCACGATCAACGCCGCGAAAGTCCTCGGCATCGCTGGCCAAACAGGTAGCCTCGAGGCTGGGAAGATGGCGGATATCGTGATTTGGAGCCGCGACCCGTTCAGTTCCTACGCCTATCCGGACCAGGTGCTGATCGATGGCGTAGAAACCTTCCGCCACGGTGATGCCCGCTACGATCATCAGGCCGATATCGAACTTGGCAACTCTGGCCAAAGGAATGCACAATGAGCCATTGGTCCCAAGCATCTTTCGCCGTGGCAGCGATCGCAGCCACTATTGCAGCACCCGTCGCCGCGCAAACCGTTGCCATCGAGAATGCCCATATCTATTCGATGGGTCCTGCGGGCGAAATCGAGAATGGAAGCGTGCTGATCCGCGATGGCAAGATCATTGCAGTGGGTTCAAAAATCAACATTCCGCCCAATAGCAGGATCATCGATGCAAACGGCCGCATTGTCACGCCGGGTCTGATCCTGGGTTCGAGCTCGGTCGGGATACGTGACCTCCCCGGCTATACTGCGGTGGATGACACGAGCACGCGAAGCAGTCTGGTTAGCGCCGGATATGACCTTCGTTATGTCCTCAACGGTGAAAGCCCTGTGATCGCCGACGCTCGGGCCGAGGGCGTGACGGGCGCTATCGTGACGCCCGATGTCCTAGGCAGATCCGATACCCCGATGTTCTTTGGCGGACAGGCCGCCTTCATCCGAATGAGTGATGACCCTGTCCTCTTGGTACGCAACAATATCGGGGTCACCATGGTGGCAGGTGGCCCGGGCGCGCTCGTAGCCGGCGGCGGTCGTGGAGCCCAGTTCGTTCTACTCAAGGCCGTGCTGTCCGAAGCGCGCAGGTTCGCTTCCAATCCAAGGGCTTTTGATGAAGCCCGAATGCGCGACCTCGGCCTGTCCCGTATCGATCTGGCAGCGCTGGCGCCCGTTGCTGCCGGCAATGTTCCCCTGATCGTCGAAGCCAGTCGCGTTGCTGACATCCGCGCCTTGATCGATTTTGCGCGCGAGGAGAAGATACGCCTTGTGCTCTCGGGTGCCCAGGAAGCATGGATCGTGGCAAAAGCACTCGCGGCGGCTCGCATCCCAGTGATCCTTGGCCCCGAAGACAATTTTCCTGATGGCCTGGACAGCATGGGGACGACCGAAGCCAACGCAGCGCGCCTCCACGCCGCCGGTGTGACGATCGCCTTCAAGGCGGTGCATTCGCGGCCGTGGGATCTTGTCCGTAGTCCTCGCACGGACGTCGGCCGTCTTGTTGGCCGAACCGACCTGAGTTTCATGGCAGCTCTGGAGGCCTTGACGACGGCACCAGCCCGCATCGCCGGTGTCAGCGACCAGGTAGGGTCCATCGCACCGGGAATGAAGGCCAACCTCGTGATATGGAGCGGAGACCCGCTGGAGGCCCAGTCCTTTCCCGACATGGTCTTTATCGATGGCGCCAGTCAGTCACTTGTCACTCGGCAGCAGCTGCTCGGGCGCCGCTACCTGCAGCGATACCGCGACGAGGGCGTCATTCGCTGACGGCAACCCGATGTCCGGCCATGTCGCGATGAATCCAAGGAATTGGCCATGGTCTCCCGTCCCTCCCGTTTCAATCCGCCCATGGAGTGCATCAGGCTTTTCGACGCGGATGCCAAGCTTGACGGGTTTATTGTGATCCATTCAACCACGCTCGGGCCAGGAGCCGGTGGGTGCCGGCTTTCTTCCTACGCGGAAATAGAAGATGCCCTTCACGACGCGCTGAAACTCTCGGAAGCAATGAATTACAAGCATGCACTCGCCGGGCTTCCATTCGGGGGCGCAAAAGCTATTCTGCGGAAGCCGGAAGGCGATTTCGATCGCGGTGCTCTCTTCAGGGCATTTGGCCGCGTCGTCGAAAGCCTGGACGGCCTGTATGTAACCGCTGAGGATGTGGGAACAACGGTCGATGACATGCGCGAGGTCGCCGGCGTGTCGCGGCACGTGGCCGGTCTGAAGCCTAATGCGGGGCGCGGCGGCAACACTTCGTCGGCCTGGACGGCACTTGGGGTCCTCGAAGCTATGTGTGCGGCGGCACGTTTCGCACTTGGCCGCGATCTCAAAGGCCTGACGGTCGCCGTCCAAGGCACAGGCAATGTTGGCGCAGAATTATGCAGACGCCTCGACGATGCCGGAGCGCGTATTGTGATTGCCGACCCTCGACCCGAGAGGCGCGACCGCCTGCACCATATTCTTGGCGCGCAGGTGGTTGGCGTCGACGACATCGTGACGGTCGAAGCCGACATATTTGCACCCTGCGGAGGCGAGGGCACGATCGACGAGAATACCGCAGGCCGTATTGCGGCGCGCATCATTTGTGGAGGAGCCAACAATCAGCTCGCCTCCGCAACTGTCGGCGAGTTGCTAATGCGTCGGGGGATTACCTATGTTCCCGATTATGTTGCAAATGCGGGCGGCATCATCTGTGCCACGTCACGCTACCTCGAAGAAGACGAAAGTCGCATTCGGCGTAGGATCGGCAAAATTGCTACCCGAGTGGATTCCATCTTGAGGCGAGCGGCGAAGGCCCACTGCCCCACAGTATCGATTGCCGACGAAATGGCCGAGCAGAAAATTGCGGAAGCATTTCAGCATACGCTCGACACTCGTCCCTCCTCAGCAATAGCCCGGAAAATGAACTGACCCACATGCCGCTTTCGTCGATCTCCGCTAACTCTACCCGATCCTTCTTTGGCGATTTGTAACCTCAAGCGCCCGATGCATTGCTCGCTCTGATTGCGAAGCATCGAAACGATCCGCGCCCTGACAAACTCGACCTTGGTGTTGGTGTCCACCGCGATGCGGAAGGCCCCACGCCCGTAATGCGTGCAATTCGCCGGGCAGAGGAAGCATTGCTCGGCGCGCAAACCACGAAAGTCTATCTTGGTGCCGAAGGCGATCCAGAATTTGTGGCAGCCCTTGCACCGCGCGCGCTGGTGCCCGCAAGGATGCGAATGGATGCATCGTTCGATCAATTACATGTCGAGATATCGATCACGGGCCTTGACGAACGGCTAGCTATCATTGTCGCGGCTAAACTGAGCGAAATGGTAGCAATTATCGAGATTGATCTCTCGGCATAGCTTCTGTTGTCAATATGACCGTTTGTTGTTCCGCAGGGGTCAAGTGGATAAGCATAGCTGTCGAGAGAGGATGTTAAGGCCCCCTAGCGCGCCATCAGAACAGCGCCGCCGTTCTGCAGTCATTCGCTCAGGAAAATTGATGGCCCATCAACTGGTCAACAATTTGAAGCCGGAAAACAGCAGCACGGCGGCAAGCGCAGGACGCAGAATATGGTCGGGCGCGCGGCTCGACAGCAAGCTGCCGACGATCACGCCGGGGATCGAGCCCACGAGCAAGCTGACGAGCAGCACAGGATCGACATCGCCATAAAGCCAGTGCCCCGACCCCGCGACCAGCGCCAGCGGGACGGCGTGCACAATGTCGGTGCCGACGATCCGCGACACCGGCAGCGTCGGATAGAGCATCAGCAGCGCGGTCACGCCGATTGCCCCTGCCCCGACCGACGAGATCGAGACGGCGACGCCGATAAAGGCCCCGAGCAGCACCGTCGGCAAGAGCGCACGCCGGTCGTGACGGCCCCCGCCCCGCCGCGCGAGCCGCATGAGCCGCTTCTGAAAAAGCGCCGCAAAAGCGGTCAAAATGAGCATGAAGCCCAAAAACACAATGATCACATGCTCGGCCTGCGCGCCGATCTCGCCCAGCCCCTGCAGCGCAACCACCGACAGCAGCGCGGCCGGAATCGAGCCGACGGCTAGGCGGCGGAAAATGTGCCAGTCGACCGTATCGCGCCAGCCGTGCACGGTGCTGCCCACGGTCTTGGTGATCGCGGCAAAGAGCAGGTCGGTCCCGACCGCGGTCTTGGCATTGACGCCGAACATCAGCACCAGCAACGGCGTCATCAGCGAACCGCCGCCGACACCGGTCAGCCCGACCATGACCCCGACGAACAGGCCCGCGGTCACATGCATCACGTCAAAATGGCCGAGCAAATCCTGGAACAAGCAAACCCTCCTCGTTCGCCCTATGCTGGCAGTGGTCGTTCCGTCCTGTCAAACGGCGATCGACCAAAGGCCGGCGGGCACGGTGCGCGCCCGCCGGCCAGATGCTTACGGCCGTTCGATGACGACGGTTACAGCCCGGCGGTTCTTCGCATAGGCCGCCTCCTCCGATCCCACCGCGGCCGGACGTTCCTTGCCATAGCAGATGACATCGATGCGGCCGGGATCGACGCCGAGCGTCGCGAGATAATTTTTCGCCGAATTCGCCAATAGTGGAGATTGGTCTCCAAACGCGTGTGCAGGCTCGCTACCACCGGGATACCTGCGGCACGCGCATAATTCTGCGCCTGCCAGCCGAGGATATCGGGGGCCGAGAGGTTGATGATATCGGGCACAAACGCTTCCAGATCCTCGCACGTAGCGCGGGAAAGGCCAAGCGCGAGCCTATATTCGGGGCGCCGCGGAATGCACGTGGATCGGACCGGGACGATGTCGCCGACCGATGCGAAGGCCTTTTGCGGCGCGACCGGCGAATAGATGCGTATCTTTGCACCCGCTTGCGTGAGCAGGAACGCCACCAACCGGTTTAACGCACGGTTGGCGCCATCGCGTACACAGTCATAATTTCCCGACAACAGGGCGACGCGCAGCGGGTTGGGTCCGGCGTTGCGGTAACCGGACACGAGAGGGAAAACGGCGAGGAAAGCCTTGGCATGCTGCGCATATGCGCGCCACGGAGGCATTATTCTGCGCTCGCAAATATCGTTGGGCAGATCGGCATCTAGCGAAACGGTCGCGCGTTACAGAGTGCAGATATCGATGCAGGGCCTCGATCTGAAGTCGTCACACTTGCTACGGCCCAAGGCCAGCGCCTAGATTTCTAACGCAGTTGGCGCTGATAGGCGGGGCGCTGCCGCCCCGCCCTGCGTCAATTTCTAGAATTCGAGCCCGACACGGAGACCATAGGTCCGCGGCGCTCCGAACTGCCAGTTGTAGATATCGTCCGGTCCCGCCGCCACGAAGGCGCCATAAGTCAGCGGCCTGGTATTTTCGAGGTTACGGACGAACGCCTGGATCGACCAGTTCCTGTTTTCCGGCTTGTACTCCAGCGACAAGTCGGTCTGGGTAAGAGCTGTCTGCTCGCTATCACGATAGTTGAAGAAGTCCGTGAAATAAGCGCTCTTGAACAGCGTGTTGGCCCTTGCAGTCAACGTACCGGCACTTCCGAGGTTGAAGACATGCTCATAGCCAGCTGTGATAACAAATTTCGGCGAGAAAGGAGGTCGGTTGCCCGAGAAATCCGGCTGCTGAATGCCCGGCGTATTGGGATCGAGATCGCCGACGCCGGTGGTCGCGCATCCGCCGACACAATAGACTGCAAGCTGTCCGAGCAGCTGGTCATATTGGGCATTCAGATAGTTGAACGACGCCGAAAAACGGTCGTTGTCGCTGAGCTTGATATCGCCGGAGGCTTCGATACCCCAAATTGTCGCCTTGCCGGCATTGAAGACCTGAATGCCGATCGACGTGTCGAGCAGCACGGAAACCTGCAGGTCCCGATAGTCGTAGTAGAAGCCGCTCAGATTGAACTGATGCTGGCTATGGTCGCCAAAGGACTGCTTCCAGCCGCCCTCATACGCCGTATTGGTTTCGGGCCGGTAGTTTCCAAACGGATCGAAGCCGCCACCCTTGAAGCCCGTCGAGACCTTCGCATAGACCAGCGTGTCAGAATTGGGCTTGTAGTTGACGCCGGCCAGCCAAGTGACCTTGTCTTCTTTCATCGCCAGATTCAGCGTATTCACAAAGGCCATCTGCGCAAAATCCTTGCGCGCGGGCCCGGCGTTAAACAGATACGGATCTGGTGGACCAGCACCAAAGGGTGAACCCGTGCGATAGAGCGCTTTGCGGCTGTTCTCGGTATAGCGTAAACCGCCCACTGCCGTGAGCGTAGAGCCGAGCGGAATTTCCACCTGCCCGAATACGGATTTGCTGTCGCTGGTGGCATTGCGGCCATTGTAGGAAAGGTACGTGCCGTTCGGTCCGATCGGCACGAAGAATCCAGTTTCCGAAGCGAGCTTTTCCTTGAAGTAAAAACCGCCGAGTTGGTAGATAACACCACCAACCTCGCCATTGAGGCGCAATTCGTGGCTTTGCGTGTCGGTTTCATTTTCGAAACCGAACGACCGATAAACGACAGGCAACGCAAGAACACCATCCTTGCCCGAGAAATTGCGATAACCCCCAGTGTAGGTCAGCGTTGCAGCATCGCTAAATTCATAGGCGACACGGCCGCGTACGGCATAGGTATCCTGATGAAGCTCGCCCAGCCCGTAGTTTGGCGCAGCGTAGGAGCCGCGATCGAGCGAGGAAAGCAGATTGGTATTGGAAGGAGCACAAAGCGTGTCCGGATAACCGGGAGCTACTTGAACAAAGCCAGACGCATTGCAACCCGGCCCGGTTGGCCCGACCCCCGGCGCGTTCAAATCTGCGAACAAATAGCTCTGCGGCGTAAAATCGCGCTTGGCATATTCAGCAGCGACATTGATCGACAGCGCGTCGGTCGGATCGAGCCGCAACGAAACGCGCCCGCCAACGGCATCATTGTCGTCGGAGCGGCCACCCGCAAAGGCCGGAAACGGCCCGAATGCCGCACGTGCCGGATGGCTTACATAGCCATCGCGCTTGTCGTAGAAACCAGCAAAACGCACACCGCCGATGTCTCCGAGCGGGACATCGAGTCCCGCATCGACGCGTATTGCATCATAATTTCCATAACTCGCGGTCGCATTGAAGCCGAAATCGTTCCCGGGCTTGCGGGTGATGAAATTGATCGCGCCCCCCGTCGAGTTGCGGCCATAGAGCGTTCCCTGCGGCCCGCGCAGCACTTCGACCCGGTCAATGTCGAATAGTGCGACACCAAGGGCGGCAGGCCGGTTCATATATTCGCCGTCGATATTCACAACAACCGACGTGTCTTGGGCTTCATCATTCGAAGTCGTGCCAACGCCGCGGACGGTGATCTTGACCGTGCCTTGATCCTGGTTGAGTTGCACGGCCGGTGCAATCCGGTCGATGTCGTTCATGTTAGAGAAGCCGGTCTTTAGCAGCTCCTCACCTGAAACAACGTCGATCGCAATCGGCACGTCATTGACATTTTGCGCGCGATTCTGCGCCGTCACGATGATTTCGCTCTCACCGTCGTCGATCGGCGCCTCCTGCGCCGCGGCAGGCACGCTCAAAGCCGAACCGCAAACCCCGGCGAGCAGCAGGTGTAAATACAGATATTTTGACATCAGATCCCCTCCCTTGGTCGATGCAGCCTGTTTTCGATGGGCCGCTATCTTAAATTAGAATTATCATTCTACATTTGAGTTATATGCTGTCAAGTGAATTAAATGCGAAATTCTAATTCGGTTGATCAACATGTTCAGGCGCCTCTTCCCGGCGCAATTGCATCAAGCGGCGACGGGCCCGGATGGCCGCGGCGTCGGATGGCAGGATGACAGGCTTTAACGCCCAGAAATCGCTGCCTTCCATCGCCGCCTGTTGCGCGCGCACCATCGGCTCATCCTCTTCCATGAAGACCTTCCAAGTCATCTCTGCAGCTTCTTCCGTCGGTTCATGCGTGTAAAAATAATGAGTCGAATCCTGCGTTTCGGGGGTCAGGATGTGGGGATTGCCCATTTCAGGCACGACGAGTTCTCGATGTTCAGTGCCGGCGTGGGCGAGGCCGATAAACAAGGCCAGCGCTGAGGGTGCGTGCCAACGCATGTGTAACCACTGGTCCACCTTACCGTCCTCAGGCACCAAAGCGGCCGCCCATGCCGGAGGCTCCGCACCGCTGATGTCCCAGCGATTCCATATGGCGCCGCTCTCATCCCGTTCTACCGTCTGCCGCCCATGGGCATGGAGCGCCCCATTGATGCCGAAGCTATCGACATGCAGAAACTCGGCATGGCTGAGATCCAGCAGATTGTCGGCGATGAGTTCGTAATTCGCATCCATTAAGAGGTGACCGCGGTGCATCGGGTCAGGGTCATCGAGGAAGCCGAAATCCGGAATCTCCGAAGGATCGGCCCGTTTCGCGTCGCCAGGCCAGAACCAAAAGGCATTGTAGCGTTCTACGACGGGGAATGTACTTAGTTGCGCGACGGGCGGCGCGCCCCCGAAGGGCGTGTGGACACAGCGACCATTCGCATCAAAGCCCAGTCCATGATAGCCGCAGCGAATCTCATCACCTACCCGCGATCCACGGCTGAGCGGTACGAACCGGTGTGGACAGCGATCGGCCATCATCACCGGAACACCTGCCGCCGTGCGCCAGATTAACCAAGGGCGATCCAGAAGACGGCGCGCCAGGAAACCGCCTTCCGGCACTTCGTCGGCCCAAGCGGCCATATACCAACTATTGCGGACATAGGGTTCCATCGTGCTATTCCTAGTTCAGTCGATTGCCCATAACAACACCATATGGTTTCTTTATCACGATGCATGGTTCCGTCAAATCCCCTGTCAGCCGTAAGCCCGACCTTGTTCGGACGCGTATCCTTGATGCCGCGCAGGCAGAATTTATGGAACATGGCTTTGCCTCAGCGAGTACCAATCGGATCCTGGCTCGCTTCGGAGGCTCGAAGCCCACGATGTTCCGGCATTTCCCAACCAAACGAGCCATGTTTGAGGCGGTCGTTACCCGCATCGCGTCCCGCTGGTCGGACCAAATGGACTGGCAGGCGATCGACACCGACGAACCCGAAGGCTGGCTGACAAGCTTTGGATACCGTGCGCTGAAATGGATTCTGTCGGAGGAAAATCTGTTCCTCGGGCGAATGGCCGTAACCGAAGACACGGAGCCCGCAGCGACAGCCAGACTATACCGGAGCCAAGCGTCCGAACCCATGGAAACATTGCTGGCTCAAAGCTTCGGCCGATGGAACTTGCAAGGTCGACTGGCGAGTCCCGATCCGGAGCGCGACGCCATTGCTTTTCTGGACCTGGCACTTTCAGGAATGGTAAGCCGCACGCTTTACGGCTTCCCCGTGCTCGACGACGATAAACTGCTCGAGCACGTTCGCTATTGCGTCGCGCTGTTCCTGAAAGGACGTGGCCTAATAAAATAGGCTCGCCGGAAATCTTAAGGGCCAAGATTCCGTTCTGAAAATCATGGGCGGCTGTTTCGCCGTAGCAGGTTTTCGCTCATAGCGACGAAGGTCGACGCCATGAGATCATCCAGTCATTGGTGCGTTCAACGACCAAGCGGCGTGGCAGAACCGTGAGGCCCTTCAGGTGGCCGACGACCTTCTTCTTTGCGGCGTCGAAACCGCGCCCTCCGAACTAAGGCATCTTGATCGACTGGCTGATGATGATTGCTGCACTCGACCCTGATGCTAGCGATCCAGCATCAGCTAGTCGTGGACCGTCGCAATGGAGTTGGCGCAGATCAGCCAAATCCGAGCTGAGGCTCCGGTGGATTTAGGTACCGCCAAATTCGATTGCGCAACAGATCGAACGCCTCCTGAATTCTACCGCAGATTTATTGAGGCGATCGTCTTGACGAATGCTGCGCCATATTAGAATATCGTTTCTAATATGGCGCAGGCCGCCACATAGGGAGACGGGAAAACATGTCGGACCGCAAAGACAACGCAAGCATCGACCGCAGATCATTGCTTGCCGCCTCAATCGCCAGCGTAGCCGTTTCTGCCGTTTCCGGGGCCACTCCGGCTGCCGCACGAGCCGACGATCGCGATACCGAGCCAACTCCATCGAGCGTTGGGGTGACGACGCCGCCTGAAGCCATCGTCGATACGGACAAAGGGCGGGTACGCGGCTTTGCTCGCTCTGCAATCTACACGTTCCGCCATATTCCCTATGGCGCTTCAGTCAGCGGCGACCGCCGCTTCCTTCCCGCACGCCCCGCCGAACCTTGGTCCGGTATCCGCTCCTGTCTTTCCTATGGTCCGGTTTGCCCACAACCTGCCCGCGACTGGTCGAACGACGAATTCGCGTTCATCGCTGATTGGGACGATGGATATCAGGGCGAGGACTGCCTGAATCTCAATATCTGGTCACCCACATTGCAACCCGATGCAAGATTGCCGGTGATCGTCTGGCTGCACGGCGGTGGCTTCGAAAGCGGCTCGTCGCACGACCTGCCCGGTTATGATGGAACGCGTCTCGCTAAGCTGGGCGTCGTAGTGGTCAGCGTTAATCACCGGCTCGGCCCCTTCGGTTTCCTTGATGTTTCAGGTGTCGGTGGCGGCGAATATGCCGGATCGGGCAATGCGGGCATGACCGATCTCGTCCTCGCGCTGAAATGGGTGCGGACCAACATCGCCCGGTTCGGAGGGGATCCTGGCAGTGTGACTATTTCCGGCCAGTCCGGCGGGGGCGGCAAGGTATCAACCTTGATGGCCATGCCTTCAGCGGAAGGACTCTTTCACAGGGCGATCGTGATGAGCGGTTCCTTCAGCGCTGCTCAGCGGCAGGAAAGCGCTCGCGCAGTCACCGCCGCGCTGATGCGCATATTGGCTGTGTCTGACCTGAGTGCGCTGGGCGCAGTCCCGGCGGAAAGGCTCGTCGCTGCGGGACGCGACGCAATGCGTGAAGCTGGCGGGACACGCCGGATGCCAGGTACAACCCGCGGCCCGGTACGCATGTCCGGCGCTTGGTCGCCAGTAGTCGACGGAATTATATTGCCCGATGAGCCGTGGGACCAGAGCGCTCCTGCTGTGTCGCGGAACGTCCCAATGATGATCGGCACCGTTCGTGACGAATTTCGATTACCCAACTTTGTATCCGATCAAGCAGCGCTCGAAGCGAGGGTGCTGCAGATTTATGGCCCAAAAGACGGCCCTGCAATGCTGGCAGCCCTGCAGGCAGACTTTCCAGACTTGAACGCTAATGACCGCAACGGCGTGATCAGCGGCATCAGCTGGCGGCAAGCTGCCCTTCGGCAGCTCGAATTGAAGACAAGACAACACGGCGCGCCGGCCTATGGCTATTGGTTCACTTATTCCCCGACCCTGCTTGATGGCCGGATCGGGGCACCGCATTGCGCCGATATACCTTTTTTCTTCGACAATACGGAACGCTGTGACCAGCAGACAGGCAATTCGCCAGAAGCACAACAACTGGCTGCGACAATGGCGCAGGCAATGGTCCGTTTCGCCGCGACCGGCGATCCTGGCGGTTCGGGACTGACGTGGCCACCCCATGGCCCGACGATCCCTACGATGATATTCGACCGCAAATGCGGTGTTGCAGCCTATCCCGCCCGCAGGGTCTTCGAAGTCGCGGGACGGCAATAGGGCGGCCGAGTCCCGAGCGCGACCCTTTTTTTCATGGAGGCCTGTGGCCGTTGACGAGGCCATGCAAGCTCAAAATCCATTCGTTGCGGAGTTCGCTGCCTAGCCCAATCCCCAAATAGCGGCGCAGACATAAATGTTTAGTCGAGCAACGCGCCATCTTCCAACCGACCAGTTGAACCGACAAGGCATTCGCCTAGCCGGGTGACGCCTTCCGGACCGTTCTGCGGCGCTTGACTACCCACCGTGACACGGGAGCGCCCCTCTACAAATGCCGTAACTTCATTAAAGAAACGGCGAAAGTTTTCGCCTCCGCTCGCTCGAGCGGGATCTCGTTCACCAGAGAACCAAGCGAAAGCAGCCGACGCCAACAATAGGCCGCCGACAATCTTCAACTCTCGTCGTGTTCGCATTCATAATTCTCTCAGATCTCAAAACAGCCCCCGCCCGGTCTGAAAATTTCTTTGATCATGCCCCCGACCGCTTGCTCTGTTCAGGTCGCCTCGACAACCTGTTGGTCAATCACGCCGAAGGGTTCGCTGCCGTCGGTTCCACGGCCGGCCATCCGGATGCGATCGCCGAACTGCATGAAAGACGTAGCCGGAGCGCCATGGGCGATGATTTCGATTGCGCGAACTTCGGAGATACAGCTCGAACCGACCTCGGCATAGTTGCGGTTGGAAACCGTACCCGAGCCAATGATAGTGCCCGCGACGAGATCCCGCGTCAGGGCGGCGTGCGCCACGAGTTCGTGAAAACCGAAATCCATCGCCGAGCCATTGGCTGCACCGAAACGCTTATCGTTCCAGTCAATTTCAAGATCCAGACAAACGCGCCCATCACGCCAGCCCTTGCCCAGTTCATCGGGTGTCACTGCGAACGGCGCCATCGAGCAGGCAGGCTTCGCCTGAACCCAGCCGAAACCTGTCTTCATTTCGATAGGCGCGATGGCGCGCAGCGACCAATCGTTGATCTGGACGACAAGCTTGATGTGTCCCATTGCAGCCGCAGCGTCGGTTCCCATCGGCACGTGATCGACGATGACTCCAAACTCGCCTTCGAAATCAATACCGTGCTGCACGCTTGGAAACGGAATATCGTCGCGCGCGCTGAAGAAGCGATCGGACAGACCTTGATACATCAGCGGCCGATCCGTATCGAGCGGCTCAAGACCAAAGGCAATCTGCATGAGTTCGCCGTGCGTCGAAAAGGCGGAGCCATCGAGCCATTGCCAGCTTCTCGGAAGCGGGGCGGAAAGATTGGCCGGCTCGAACGATCCACCTTCCCCGGCCTCAACACGAGCAGCTGCGGTCGCGACATCGGCCTGCCCTGACGGCCAATCGGTCATCAACGCGAGAAGTGTCGGCGCTGCGTCGCCGACGGGTAGCACTCGTTGCCCGTCGCGAGACACAACGACCAGTGTTCCGTCTGGCGAGCCGTCGATGAGCGTTGCGAACCTCACGCTTTGAGCTCCTCGTCGAATATTCCATCGATCAAGACGAAGCAGATGCGGCAGTTCCGATCACTACGATTGGCCCAGCCATGGTTCGTTCCGCGTTGAATGACGATGTCACCGGCGCGAACCGTGGTTTCTCCTTCGTCCATGATCAGCACGAGCTCGCCCTCAAGGACTATCCCATAGTCAACGGTTTCGGTGCGATGCATGAGAGCATGCTTTGATCCTTGCTTGGCAGCATTGGACGCGTGTCCCGCACCGATCTCGGCGAAATGCGCTTCGGCCTCTTCCGCGCTCATGGTTCGAATGCTGTCCCCTTCGGGCGGAATATCGAGAACGCGAATACGGGTTCCCCCTTTCGGCGGCGCCAGGATGATACCCTCCTCGGGCGGCTCGCCCGAGGCATGATCAATGACCGCGGGTGTCGCACGGGTGTTCCAGACCTCATGAAACATCGGACCGAACCCCGCTCCGATTTGCTGCACTCGCGGCACCGCGCCATCATCCTGAATGATCGCCATTCCCGCGGCATTGTGGCCGGTTACGACCCGGCGAACCGGTTTTACGTCCATATAAATATCTCCCTCCGCCAGATGCGGTTCGTTCATAATAATGCGTGATGCATCAGACCTCATGCCTGCCGACCTCCGAGGGTCTCTGCAAACCAGTCGGAAATCAGGTCACGGCCATAGGCCATGTTGTCTGCACCGACATGTTCGACGCCGCCCTCGCGCTCGGTGAAAATCACTTTCTCCCGCCGCGGCGAATTAACGAGCTGATCAAACAGGTCATCCGCATAAGCGGCGTTGATCTGCCGGTCGTTTGACCCGTGCGTCACGAGGAACGGGACCTTGATCCGGTCCATATGGCCGTTGAGATTCATCTCGCTAGAGCGCTCGAGAAAGTCTGCCATGTCGCTGGCCCCGAACGCCCAAAAGACGTGCTGCCAATAATGAGGCACAGGATTCTCGCCTTCTCGCTGAATCCGCTTGTCCTGCACCTCTCGCCAATTGTGATTGGCGCCCCAAACGGCACCGCTTGCAAAACGAGGCTCGTAGGCGACCGCGCGCGGCGCAAAATGACCCCCGAGAGAAATCCCTGTCATACCGATCCGTGCAGCGTCGACATCATCCTGCAGTTCGAGCCAGTCGATCGCGCGCGAGGCCCAATTCTCCGAATGTGGATCAACGGGCAGTCCCTGAAGACGGAGGGCTTCGCCAGACCCCGGTTGGTCGACACAGATTGTAGAGATGCCCCTGCGAGCGAGTTCCTGTGGCAGGCGAGTCCAGTAGAGCAGTTCCTTGTTGCTATCGAGGCCGTTGCAGAAGACGACCGCTGCCTTGCGGCCAGGGCCAGGAGCACGCGTATAAAGCGCCGGCATGGTACCGGCGGCGAGCGGGATCTCGACCCGTTCCCGGTTCAACCTACCCAGTGTCGTCGAGCGGTCGAAGGCCGTTCGAGCCTTGGTGTAGGTTTCGGCACGGCCCGGATGCCCATGTCCCTGCATTCGCTCGGCCGTGACGAGATAGAGGGCAGCGCGCTCAAGCTTGTTCGACGCCGAAAAGAACCGCCCCTTTGCTTCATCTTCTGCTGCGAGTTCGAGCAATTTGTCGCCCATCGCGGCCCACTGCCTCATGAATTGCGGTGTACCGGCATCTGCGCCGCTGTCCGCGGCGTCCTTGATCGGACGACACATGTCGATGATCTCGCCAATCTGGCCACCGCTTTCCATCGCAATGGCGACGGACAGATTCCAGATATAGTTCGGGAAGTATTCGAAGAGTGCCATGATCAGATCCCGGCGGGCTTGAACAGGCAGGGATCGGCCTCTGGGTGCGGCATGGTCTGCGGACCTCCTACCCCGATGCCCCATTGGTCCATCGTCGTCGGCCCGGGCTGATGGACTTTATCCACATGGGTCTCGAAGTCGACTTCCTCAAGCTCGGACGTATATTCGACCGCGAAACCTGCCGGAGTCGTAAAGTAGCTAAAAGTGTTATTGCCCGCAGTGTGGCGGCCTGGTCCCCAGCGAATCTCGGTCCCGTGCTTCTTGAGCCGGCTAGCGCCGCGGAACATATCGTCGACAGTCAGCATGTCATAAGCGACATGATTGAGGCTGGGCGGCCCGGGAAGGACTGCGAGACGATGGTGCGCGCTATTGCAGCGCAAGAAGCACATGAAGTCCCCGAGCCAGTCGGACACCCGGAAGCCAAGCACTTCGGTGAAGAAGGCAACCGCCGCTTTATGGTTGGGCGAATGGATAACAATATGGCTGATCTTGAGCGGCTTGCCATCCCACCGCGCCATTTCGCGCTTGTCGAGACGCGCGACATCCGATGAAATCTCGAACGGCAGACCGTCCGGCGAGAAAAATCGAAAACCATAGCCGCCACCTGGCGACGAAAGGCTGCGTGGTTCATGAATGATCACACAGCCCGCCTCCTTGACCCGACCATGAAGCAAATCAACATCCACGCGGCTCTCGGCCGCGAACGCGATTATCTCGACGCAGCGCGTCGCGGACTTATGAAGCCGCACTACATGATGTTCGTCCGCCCCTTCGGTCTTGAGCCAGCTCGTGTCGCTGTCGCTTGCGACTTCGACGAGTCCCCAATCCTCCGTGTAGAAATTGCGCTCGGCGTCAAAATCCTCGACGCCATAGCCAACATATCTGATTTCCGTAACTCGGCTCATGATCTCTATCCTTAAATTGGTTCGGCGGTTCTTGCGATCATCGCGGCAGTCGCTTGCCCGTTGTCGATCAGCGGCCCCTTGCCTAATTGACCGTGGCAAATCGCCAGCGACTGCTCGCAGATAAACTTGCAGCGCGCATAACGTCGCGCCTGATAGACTTCGAAAGCCTCAACATAATTGCTGGCCGCAGCGACAGCTTCGGCCAGCACTACGCTATCCTCGATCGCCATGCCTCCGCCCTGACCGAGGTGCGGCGTCGTCGCATGCACTGCATCGCCCAAGAGAACGATCCGACCACAATGCCAAGGGCCATCAAGGAAGAAATACTCCAGCGGCCGGTAAACGACTTCGGAATCATCGACGATTTGCGCAGCAAGTTGCTCGATCGCCGAAGCAGTCCCTCTCAGTTTTCGTCGCATCACCGCTGCTCGCTGGGCCAGCGGGTAATGGGGGTTTCCAGGCTCGGCAGTCGTTGCGAAGAGATACATGCGCTCATCGCTCATGGGCACAAGACCTACTCCCGTTGGCCCGTTATAAACGTGAAGCGCGTCCAACGCTGCTGGACGTGGCAGATTATAACGCCAGACGGCTTGCCCGGTGAAGGTCGGCTTAGGTGCATCAGGAAAGAACAGGCCGCGTGTTGCGGAATAGATGCCGTCAGCCCCAACAATGAGATCGAAACTCACGGATCGTCCGTCGCTCAAAATCACTCTGACCTTATCGGCGCCGTTCTCGATCGACGTGGCTGTTGTGCCGAAGCGCATCTCGACCCCTAGAGACACTGCCCGGTCGAGCAGTATCTTTTGCAGCGCCCGGCGGCTGATCCCCAAATTTGGCGGATAGCCTTCCACCAATTGCGGCGACCTGATCTCCGCGACCAAACGACCGCCGGGTTCATGTATAGCGACGGTCTCGAACGGAATCCCGGCACCGAGATAGTCTTCAAGCAAATCAAGCTGCGCCATCGCACGAACGACGTTAGCTTGCTGAATGATTCCAACCCCATAGACCGACGCATCTGTGTTTTGTTCGACGATGGAGACTTGATGCCCGTCCCGAGCTAGCGCGATGGCCGCGGTCAAGCCGCCAATACCGCCTCCGATGACGAGGACATGTTGCTGTTCCATCCGGAAGCCTCTCCGCCTGACGTATAATTATTAGAATTTCTCTTCTAATATCGGGCAGCTTCCTCGTCAATGTCTCCCCTCGCCGCGACCAAACGGGGACCGAAAATATTGTCGGGTAGCCGCGAGACCGCAAGAACCGCGAGCGTTAGTGCCGCAGCGACGGCAAGACTGGCAGGCGTGAGCGCGGCGAGCTTTCCAGCGGAAGCTGTCGCATTCCCTGAAGCCGCGAAATAGACACCGCCGACAACGGCGATGCCGATCGCACCGCCGATCTGCTGGGCGGTACGAAGACTAGCGCTCGCAGTTCCTGCATTTTGTCGGTCTACCTCGGCAACAACGATTGGCCCAAGCGGACCGGAAAGCGAACCCATGCCAACGCCAGCAAGGGCCAGACAAGAAAGCAGCTGCAACGAACCATCATCTCCGCGAGCCATCAGACCGAGCGCAATGAGAACGGCTCCAATCATCAAGACCCCGCCCGCGACTGGCAACCATTTCCCGATACGTGGCAGGAGCCTGGGTACGAGCAAGCCGACCCCCGCCATGACGCCTGCCCCAAAAGGAATATGCACGAGCGCGGTCTTCAAGGGCGTGAGCCCAAGCCCTTGTTGCAAAGATACGGCAAAAACGAGCAGAAATCCGATCCCCGCGCTTGAGAAGCAAAAGGCTGCGAGCACCCCCCAACGAAATGTCGAAATCTGGAATAGTGCCGGTTCGATAATCGCACTCATTCCATTCGCACGCAGCGAAACTGATCGGAACCACCCAAAGGCTATAAGACATAACGAGGCCAGTACGAGCGAAAGCCGCGTGAGGGTCCACCCCGATTCCGAGCCTTCGATGAGTGCGTAGAGCAATCCGCCGAAGCTGCCCGCGAAGATCGCGGCTCCGATAGGGTCGAGTCGCAATCCGCCGCTGCGGCGGTCGCGTGGCAACACGAATCGACCGATGATGATTGCGCCCAGACCGATCGGCAAGTTGACGAGAAAAACGAGACGCCAGCCGAGCCCGAACAGATCAAGTTCAATGAGCAGTCCGCCGGCAATCGGCCCGGCAATCGCCGCCAAGCCAACGATAACACCGAAATAAGCTAGGCGTGAGACACGCTCGAGCGGTGTGAAGAGTATTTGAATGATTGCCATAGTCTGCGGGGCCATGACCGCACCCGCGCAGCCCTGGAGCATACGCGCTACGACGAGCTGGGTCGACGTCTGCGCGAATCCGCATAGCATTGAGGCGAAAACGAATGCCCCGACGCCCCAAAGAAAGACGCGCGAATATCCGAATGCGTCGCCTAGGCGGCCGCCGAGAAGGAGAAGCGAACCGAGCGAAAGTAAATACCCCGCGACAATCCACTGCATGGCGGCAGGGGTTGCGTGCAGCCCCGAACGGATCGCCGGAAGGGCCGTGTTGACAATCGTCGAATCCGCGACCTCAAGAACCACTGCTGTCAACACCACCAGAAAGGCGGCTGATTTACCTCGCTCGCTTATCTCAAAGACCTTTTCGCCGGTCCCAGCCCCACCATCATTCATCGCCTGTCCCCTGCTGTGGTTCGCCCGCGAACGGCGATCGGAATAAAATTAAAATCCTCCTTCTATTATTGAGCGAATTGCCCTAGCGTCAACGACAGAAGCTAGAGTGCCTTCGAGCGCGAACAAGCTTGGCGCGCCAGCGCCGATTGGAGAGGGTGGATGAACATTTCGCAGTCAGGGGAACAAAAGGCGGGTATCTCGCAGGGCGTCACCGTCATTCTTGCAGGTTTTCTGCCAATATTGGCTATCGTCAGCATGTTCCCGGCAGTAGGGGCCATGATCGCCCATTTTACTCCGACCAATCCCGGCGCAGCCACCAAGGTGCCGTCGATGGTCACTGCCCCCGGGCTTGCAATCGCAGTCGTCGCCCTCTTTATGGGCGTGCTCGTCGATCGCTTCGGGCGACGCCGCCTTCTTCTGATCTCGACATTTTCATATGGTTTCATTGGCGTCCTTCCGTTCTTCCTCGAGAATCTGGACTGGATTTATGCCTCGAGACTTCTCCTTGGCCTCAGCGAAGCCGCGATCCTGACCACGATCAACACGCTGATCGCGGACTATTGGGACGACAGCGGTCGGCGACGCTGGCTCACTCTTCAGGGAATGGTCGGCCCCGTACTTTCCTCGATCATGATCTTCTTCGCCGGCACGCTCACTGCGTGGCGCTGGAACGGCATCTTCCTCCTCTACCTCCTGGCGATTCCGATCGCGATCGCAATGCTGCGCTACATGTATGAACCGAAGAACGACGCAACCGCGCGCGCCATGCTCGGTATTGATGAAGCCGGAGTGGGATCGGAAGGTTTCCCTTGGCAAACCATGGGAGGAATTGCGGGGCTGACTCTTTTCACTTCCGCTATCTACTATGTATTCATCGTCAACGGCAGCGTGGTTTGGCAGGAACTAGGGGTCCAGGACCCGAAGAGCATCGGTCAGATTACCGCGCTCCCGAGCTTATTCATTCTGGGAGGTGCTGCCCTATTCTGGTTCTTGGGCAAGCACGGCGTGAGCATTCGTTGGCAGATGGCGACCTTTCTCGCATTCCTGGGGTCCGGACTCGCCATTATGGGCCTGGCATCGAACTGGCAGGGCATGATTGCCGGCATGGCGCTGCAGCAGACCGGCGCCGGCATGGCAATCCCGACACTGATCGCGTGGGCTCAGAGCAAACTGCCCTTCGAGCACCGCGGTCGTGGAATGGGCCTCTGGACGGCGACATTCTTCTTCGGCCAATTTTCATCGCCGCTCGTCGTGAGTCTGATTCGTCAAGAATTCGGCTCAATGCAAGCAGCCTTCGTCGCATTCGGGCTCATCGGCATGGCAGGAGCTATCGTCCTGCTCCTCATCGGTCGCGCCCGACGGGACAATATCCTAACGGGGGCCGCGAGCCGGACGGAAAACGCAGCCACGCCATGAACCGGCGTGAACTTGTCCGGCACGGCTCTATATTCGCTTCGGCAGCGATCCTTCCTTCGATCGGTTGGGCCACGACGCGCGACCATTCGCCTTGGCGTCGTCTTTTCGACGGCCGATCACCTGACGACTGGACCTTCTTTCAGGAAGGGGTAGGCGACAAGGATATCAACCATGCAGTTGCCATCGATAAGGACACACTACATTTTCTTCCGCCAAATTATCGGGGTGAGACCGCTCCACCTGGCTACATCGCCACGAAAGAAGAATTTTCCGATTTTCACCTCAAGCTTGAATATCGTTGGGGTTTGAACCGTTGGGCGCCTCGGAAGCTGCAAGCCAGGAATAGTGGCGTGCTCTATCATATGGGGCCAGCACGTGACGGTAAGCTCTTTCCCGAATGCATCGAGTTCCAGATGCAGGAACGCAATGCTGGCGACGCGATCCTGATTGACGCACTAGCATTGCAGGGGCCTTCGCTCGGCGGAACACCGCTCTGGCCAAACTGGATTCCAGCACTCGCCCGAACATATCAAGAGCCGGTCCAATCTGGCGGTTACGCCAGGCAATGGCTCCGCCGCCACAGCGATTTTGAAAGATTGGAAGACTGGAACACACTGGAATTGATCGCATACGACGACCAAGCGGCGCAGCTCGTCAATGGTCGGATTGTGAATACTCTCTTTGGCATCACCCGCACGGGAACGGATGGCACCACCATCCCTCTGACGCGTGGGCGGATCGCGCTCGAATTTGAATGGGCGGCGGTCGAATTCCGTAACGTGCTAATACGTGATCTCTCGCCCGAGAGCATCGCAACGATTAAGAGACAGGGATCGGACTGAACAAAAGCCTGTCGATCCCGCGGACGCGGCTGTGCAGCCGCTCCATGGCGCTTGGTTCTTATGATCGCGCCATGGTTAGCCTAGAGCTTTCCCTCGCGTAGAAGCCCGACAGCGTGATCACAGGCACGAGCAGTGAGTGCCATGTAGGTCAGCGAGGGGTTCTGGCACGCGGACGAACTCATCTGCGCGCCATCTGTGACAAAGAGATTCGCAACCTGGTGCGCCTGGCTCCAGCGGTTCAAGATCGAAGTGGATGGATCGTGCCCCATCCGTGCCCCCCCCATTTCATGAATTGCGCTTCCACCCGGCCCCGGCTGGTCGAAGCCCATGATGACGTGGCCGCCGGCGTGAGTGAGCATATCCGCGGCGTCCGCCTTCGCCTGCGCTAGCGCGGCATGTTCTTCCTTGCCGAAAGCAAAGTCGATCTTGAGCTGCGGCAATCCGTTCGCGTCGACCTCCACTTTGTCCAGGGTAAGTCTATTAGATGCGCGCGGGACACAATCAGCGAAAGCTACCAGAACCGCGCGCCACGGACCGGGAGGCTGCAGCGACTGCTTGTAGGCCGCTCCGATCCCGGCTTCGCGCTTGCCGCGAGTCCAGCCGGATTGCAGCGCGCCGCCCTGGAAGGAAAATCCGCGCGTGTGTCCGATGCCGTCGAGCTCATCGAGATTGCGGTAGCGCGCGATCACAACGCCGGTCGGTCGGTTCCCGAACGAAGTCCATTGCTCGAACCCAGGCATGATCGCCAACCCTGCAAGCGTGCTGGCGTGGTCCATAATATGAGTGCCAAGGACGCCGCTCGCATTAGCTAGGCCATGAGGCATTGCCTCGCTCGCCGAATTGAGCAAGAGGTGAACCGAATTAAACGCACCGGCATTGAGAAATACCACCCGTGCTGTCGCCTCCCCTCGCGCCTTCGTCTTGGTATCAATCCACCGCACACCCCTGACCTTGCCGGTCGTGGGATCATAATCGATTTTCTCGACGACAGCGTCGGTTATCAACGTCAGATTGCCCGTAGCCTGTGCCGCCGGAAGCGTACTGGATTGCGTCGAAAAATAAGCACCATAGGAACAGCCGCGCGCGCATATCGACCGACTTTGGCAGGGACCGCGTCCCTCCTTGCCCTGTGTAAGATTGGCCGTCCGGCCAATCGTCAGCCTCCGTTCCGGCCAGCGCTCCAGAATGCGGTCACGCACCGCCTGCTCGACAACATTGAGCGGAAAGGGCGGCAAGAAGTTGCCGTCCGGAAGTTGCTTCAACCCTTCCTTCGCTCCTGCAACGCCAATGAAGCCTTCAACCTTGTCGTACCAAGGCGCAATATCTTCGTACCGGATCGGCCAGTCCGTTCCATTACCGTCGCGTTTGTTGGCGGCAAAATCATAATCCGACCAACGATAGCTTTGCCGTCCCCAGGTAAGCGACCGCCCCCCAAGGTTGTAGCTTCGCCACCAGTTGAACTCTGTCCTCTCACCCACCTGATACGGGTTTTCGGCATCATTGACGAAATGACCCTGCGTATATTCGTTGAAATGGCGGTTTTTGCGCTGGACCTGATATTCACGCGCATAGAGTTCAGCGTCACCAGACCCTCGAAAAGGCATCTCCCACGGCGACTTCATTTCGGTATCATAATCGACCTGGTGCTCGATCTTGCGACCTCGCTCAAGCATCAGCACCTTGAGGCCGGCTTCGGTGAGTTCCTTCGCGGCCCAGCCGCCCGTGATTCCCGAGCCGACAACAATAGCATCGAACTGCAAATCCTGTGCCATCAGCCGAACTCCACCGCTGTCCAATCGCTCGAATAGGCCTTATCGCCTGGCGCAAGCGGCACCTTCGGATCGAACCGCCCAGGCACCAACTCAAAATTGAGTTCGCGCGAACCACCGGTCTGCGAAGTATAATAGCCGAGGAGAATAAGGCCCTTCACCTTCTTCCAAGGATGGTCCCCCGCTTTCTCGGCGAATGCCTCGGCATCCAACTTGGCGAGAAGCGCTTCGCGCTGTTCCCGTCCGAGCCGGAGCCAATCTCCGTTTGCACGGCGATCGAGGGTCCTTTCAAGCCAGGACAAGTAACGGAGCGAACCATCGGGCCGGAGATGCTCGCGTTCGATCGCACCAAGATTGTCACTCGGTACGGCCTCTCGTGTTCCATCCAGGCCGTGAGCGAGCGCAACAATAAGAAAGTCTCCTACCCCGGTCTTACCCGCGCCAGGTTCATCGGTGTCGGGAAGCACGAGATCGCTGACCTCGCGCATCAGTTTTCGCTGTCTTTCAGTCGGCGCATCCTTCTCATCAAGATCCGACAATTTGACGACGGCGGCAGGGACACCAATCGCGAGCGCAAAGAGCGTGACCGCTCCAAACAAATCCCGTCTACTCCACTGACCCTTGGCCATTCTAGCTCTCCA
Source organism: Sphingopyxis sp. (assembly GCA_032154175.1). Classification (GTDB taxonomy): domain Bacteria; phylum Pseudomonadota; class Alphaproteobacteria; order Sphingomonadales; family Sphingomonadaceae; genus Sphingopyxis. The sequence goes on from JALDYH010000001.1 coordinate 205,035, forward strand.
TAACCAATTTCGCGCTTCTGCCGCTCTCGGTGCAAAGCGATTAACATGATCTCAAACCCGGCCCGCGGCCGACCTGCGTCCCTGCGCTCTTACTCTAGGACACATCCCCGCTCAGGTGATTCCCATGATCTGGCGGTTGAGCTCCCGGTCGGCGCCGCCCGCTGCGAAATCGTCGAAGGCATGATCCGTGACGTGAATGATGTGACGTGCAATGAACGGGGCACCCTCTGCCGCCCCCTGCTCCGGGTGCTTCAGAGCGCATTCCCATTCGAGCACCGCCCAGCCGTCAAAATCAAGCGCCGCAAATTTCGAGAAAATCGCCCCGAAATCAACTTGCCCGTCACCCAGCGACCGGAAACGGCCGGGTCTGCCGACCCATCCCTGATAGCCGCCATAGACGCCGCTGCGGCCCGTTGGCCGGAATTCGGCGTCTTTGACGTGAAACATCTTGATCCGCTCATGATAGATATCGATGAAATCAAGATAATCGAGCTGCTGCAGAACGAAATGGCTCGGATCGTATAGAATATTTGCTCGCGGGTGATTACCCACTCTTTCGAGAAACATTTCGAAAGTGATCCCATCGTGCAGATCCTCGCCTGGATGGATTTCGAAGCAGGCATCGACACCTTCCTCTTCGAATCGGTCGAGAATTGGGCGCCACCGCCGCGCAAGGTCGTCAAAGGCGTCCTCGACGAGACCCGCCGGACGCTGTGGCCAAGGATAAATATAGGGCCATGCCAGTGCCCCCGAAAAGGTCGCATGAGATGTCAAGCCGAGGCGATTGCTCGCTCTGGCCGCCTTTTGCATCTGTTCTACCGCCCATTCCTGGCGGGCGGCAGGATTGCCGCGGACATGCTCGGCAGCAAACCCATCGAACATCGCATCATATGCAGGATGGACCGCAACCAGCTGCCCCTGAAGATGAGTCGATAGCTCGGTGATTGCAAGACCGTGCGACGCCGCGACACCTTTGATCTCGTCGCAATAGTCCTGACTGTCTGCTGCCTTGTCGAGATCAATCATCTTCAGGTCCCAGCTCGGGATCTGAACACCTTTGTATCCGAGCCCCGCGACCCAGCGACAAATTGAATCAAAGCTGTTGAACGGCGCTTCATCGCCCGCGAACTGCGCCAGGAAGATTGCAGGTCCCTTGATCGTTTTCATTAACAATCTCCAGTTTCAGATTTCCAGATTCACCCAGCCAGCATCATGTGCGCTCGCGCGAACAGCGGTATCAATGAAGGCCATTCCCCGCAGACCCTCAGCAGCCCGTGGCAATAACGGAGCGGTTCCCCCACGCAGCAGCGCAGCGAAGTCGCGGTACAGATTTGCGAAGGCCTCGAGATATCCCTCGGGATGACCTCCGGGTGTGCGCGTCCGGGCCGCAGCTGCTTCCCCGAGCGAAGCATCACCGGCGCGGACGATCTCGGTCCTCCCGTCGGCATGGTGAAACACAAAATTATTGGGCTGCTCCTGCTTCCAAGACAGCCCGCCCTTATCGCCATATATGCGAATCCGTAGGCCGTTCAGTTCGCCAATCTCGATCTGGCTCGCAAGCAGCACACCCCGCGCACCATTGTCGAAGCGTAACAATACTGCGACATCGTCATCGAGCCTGCGGCCAGGCACGATGGCCGCGAGATCGGCAAGTAGCCGTGTGACCTTCAGGCCCGTAACAAATTCCGCGAGGTTGAAGGCGTGTACGCCGATATCCCCAATGCAGCCGCCCGCACCCGCGCGTGCGGGGTCGACGCGCCACTCTGCTTGTTTGCCATCCGCTGCGCCGGCCAGCCAGCCCTGCGGATATTCGACGACGACCTTTCGGATTTCTCCAATAGCCCCTCCCGCTATTCGATCTCGCATTTCTCGCACGAGCGGATAGCCGCAGTAAGTATAGGTCAGCGCATAAGGGACGGCGGACTTGTCGACGATCGCCGCGAGCGCGCGCGCCTCCTCCAGCGTTGCCGTCATTGGCTTATCACTCATCACCGCAACACCAGCCTCGAGCGCTGCGCGTGCGGATACAAGATGGTTGTGGTTCGGCGTCACGATGGACACAAAGTCCACGCCATCATGTCGCGCGCGTTCGGACGCGAGCATTGTGGCGAGGTCCGGATAGGCACGTTCAGGATCGATGCGATAGGATTGCGCGGCCGAACGGCTTCGGTCGGCATCAGAAGAGAATACGCCAGCCACCAGTTCAATCTCGCGATCGAGTTCCGCTGCGATCCGGTGCACCGGCCCGATAAACGCTCCTGGGCCACCCCCGATCATGCCCATCCTCAGGCGCATCCATTATCTCCCATCTCTATTTGTAATGCGTATTCTAATTTGATACGAACGAACTGGCAAGGCCGGAAACGCGGCCCATGGGAGAGCACGCCAGATGTTTCTTGGGATAGATATCGGCACCTCGGGGGTGAAAGCCGTCCTGCTAACAGGAGATGGTACGCTAACAGCGCAAGCGACCGCCCCGCTCACCGTTTCAAATCCGCAGCACCTCTGGTCCGAGCAGAATCCCGCCGACTGGTGGGCAGCAACGGAAGCCGCCGTTCTCGGCCTCCCCGATCGCGGTCGGAAGGCCGTTCGCGCTATCGGGCTTGCAGGTCAAATGCATGGCGCGACGCTACTCGGCACGGACGACGAACCGCTGCGGCCCGCCATCCTTTGGAACGATGGCCGAAGCTACGCCGAATGCCTGGAACTCGAAGAACGGGAACCCTCAAGCCGAAAGGTGACCGGCAATATCGCGATGCCGGGTTTCACCGCTCCCAAGCTGCTTTGGGTCCAAAAGCATGAACCTGACATTTTCGCGGCGACCCGTCAGGTGCTGCTTCCCAAGGATTATATCCGACTGAAGATGACCGGCGAAAAAGCCAGCGACATGTCCGATAGCGCCGGCACCCTTTGGCTCGACGTCGCGAAACGCGACTGGTGCGACGAGATGCTCTCCGCCGGCAGTCTCGACCGCTCGCACATGCCGAAACTTTATGAAGGTCCCGAGATTACGGGCCAACTGCGTGCTCCTGTCGCGAGCAAATGGGGGATGGCAGCCGTACCGGTGGTTGCGGGCGCCGGCGACAATGCCGCAGGCGCCGCAGGCATCGGTGTCATTTCAGCGGGCGAAGCGCTGCTCTCGCTTGGAACCTCAGGCGTCACATTCGTGGCCGACGATACCTTCCGCCCCAATCCCCAAAGCGCTGTGCACGCTTTTTGTCACTGTTTTCCCGGAAAATGGCACCAAATGGCCGTGCACCTTTCGTCTGCCTCCTGTATCGACTGGGCGGCACGGCAACTGGGATTACCTGGCGCCGCAGAACTTTTCTCTCTCGCCGAGAGCGTCGTGCCCGGTTCGGGTCCCGAAATCTTCCTTCCTTACCTGTCGGGCGAGCGCACGCCCCACAACGACCCACACATTCGTGCCGCTTGGCTCGACCTCGCGCACTCGACTGAACCTGCATATCTCGCTTCGGCCGTTCTCGAAGGCGTGGCCTTCGCGCATGCCGATGGCCTTGCGGCTTTGCGTGCGGCCGGTTCGGAGATCGATACGCTGAAGGTTATCGGCGGCGGTTCGCGGTCGCGTCATTGGGGCAAAATCCTGGCTGCGGCGCTTGACGCGCAGCTCGAGTATCTCGACGGCGGCGAAATAGGGCCAGCGCTCGGGGCAGCTCGCCTCGCCCGGTTCGGTTCAACTGGAGAGGACGCCGCCACTATCTTCGCAGCTCCGCCCGTTGCCGCGGCAATAGCTCCCGAACCGGTAATTGCCCAGCGTCTTGCCCCGAAACTCGAAAAATTTCGCGCGGCCTATCGCGCACTTGCACCGCTACAGGAGTGAAGCATGTCAGCTGATTATTTTTCCGAATTCACCACCGTCCGCTACGAAGGACCCGAAACGAAGAACGATCTCGCTTACCGCTGGTACGACAAGGATCGCCTTGTGCTCGGGAAGCGGATGGAAGACCATTTGCGCCTTGCTGTCTGCATGTGGCACACGTTCTGCTGGCCCGGTAGTGACGTTTTCGGCGGCGGGACTTTCGACCGTCCATGGCACGCAGGCCCCAATGACCGGCGTGCTGCAAAAGCGAAGCGCGAGGCTGCGCTGGCCTTCATCGAGAAACTCGACATTCCGTTCTACTGCTTCCACGACGTCGACGTTATGGCGGATGCAACAACGATCGGCGAGTTTCGATCGAGTTTCAGCGAGGCAGTGGATCACCTCGAGGAGCTCCAGGCCATCCATAAACGCAAGCTATTGTGGGGCACCGCCAATCTCTTCGGCCATCCGCGTTACATGGCAGGCGCTGCGACCAATCCCGATCCCGAGGTGTTCGCCTGGGGGGCGAGCCAGGTCCGCGACGCGCTTGACGCGACCCACAGGCTCGGCGGCGCCAACTATGTGCTGTGGGGCGGACGCGAAGGCTATGACAGCATTCTCAACACCGAAATTGGAACCGAACTCGACAATTTTGGGCGCTTTCTCGAATTGGTCGTCGATCACAAGCATCGCATCGGGTTCAAGGGTACGATCCTCATCGAGCCGAAGCCCCATGAGCCAACCAAGCATCAATATGATTTCGACACGCAGAGCGTTTATGCGTTTCTCAAGCGTTACGGGCTTGAGACGGATGTCAAAGTCAACATCGAGGCAAATCACGCGACCCTGTCAGGTCACAGCTTCGAGCACGAATTGGCAGTCGCGCGCGCGCTCGGCATCTTGGGATCGGTCGACGCCAACCGCGGTGACCATCAGAATGGGTGGGACACGGACCAATTCCCCAATTCGGTCGAAGAATGGACACTCGCGATGCTCGAGTTCCTCCGCGCTGGCGGTTTCGATACCGGCGGTTTCAATTTCGATGCCAAGGTCAGGCGTCAGTCGATCGACGCCGTGGATCTCTTCCACGGCCATATCGGAGGCATCGATGTGATAGCGCGAAGCCTGCTCAAGGCAGCTGCCATGATCGAGGAAGGATCGCTCGAACATTTTCGCGCTGAACGCTATGCCGGTTGGAATGGCGAACTCGGTCAACTCATTCACAGGAACGGCACGACGCTTGGCGAAATAGCGGACTATGCCGAAGCGAAAGATCTTGCGCCAGCGCGCCGATCGGGTCGTCAGGAATGGTGCGAGAATCTCGTCAACCGCGCCTGATCAGAGAGACAATGGCGAAAGCCGGGCCGGGACGATATCGACTATCGTTCCGGTGTCCTCCGCGTTCCGGGCGATCCGCATTGGCACGACAGCGCCGATCGTCTCCCAGCCTTTCACGCCCCAAGTCATGAAGCGGCGCCGCGGGAGAGCGATTTCGACCCGCTGCGCCTCTCCCGGTGCGAGCCAAACCTTTGTAAAACCTACCAGTGCCGTCTCCGGCTCGTCGCGATAACATTGGATGATATCGGCACCGGGGCGATCCGATATATTTCTTACCGTCACTGCAACGCTGCCGTCTTCGACGGCAATATCGGTCCAATTGAAGGATGCGTAGCCGCTACCGGCCCCAAAGGGATGCCGCGCTGACTTGCCGGCGGCGATAATCCCTCGATAACCGAAACGTGTCCCGTCCCGGTAATAAAGTTTTCCGGCGTCATCGGGCTTTAGGCAGTAACCTGGATAATCGTCTTCCACGGCAGCGATTGTCACCGGCAGTCGTCCGCCCGGTTCCCTATCACCCGCAAGCACGGCCGCCAGTGCTGCCGCGAAGCCTTCTCCCGGATACCAGACGGCGAGATGTCCCGCTACCCGGTCTTCCCAGGACACATCATAAGCATGGCCAACATTCGCAATTACTATTGTGCGGGGATTGGCGGCGGCTACCCGGTGAACAAGTTCGAGCTGCCCCGCCTCAAGCTTCGTATCGGACCGGTCCTTGCTCTCGACCGAACTATCGGAAGTCTCGCCGACAATCAGAAAAACCGTATCAGCCCGGCGCGCGGCCGCTTCGGCCGCGGCGAGTAATTCCTCCGCACTTCCAGGGGAACGAACACCATACCAGAGTCCATGGACGCGGGCCGGCGCGAACGGAAATTCAACAACGATTTCGACCTCATCGCCAGCCTCCAAAGCCAGGCCGGCCGATAGGCTGTCTCCCGACTTCAACATGCCCATCGTATCGCCCGCTGGGCATTCCGTTGTTGTAACGAGCAGCTCGCCAGCGACGAGCAACCTCGCAGCGCCTGTCGCACCGAGATGGAAGCGATGCTCGCCAGTTTGGGATGCCCGGTACCGGCCCGAAGCTCGAATTGCACCGCCGGCGGCGAAATTCGCTTGATCATGCATGCCGGCAAACCACACGAGTGAATTGGTATCCCGTGTCTCTTGGGTCATCGGCGCGCCCGAGAAGTCACCGGTAGCGAAATATTCGAGCGTCATGCCGCGCGAACAACCGTCGCCGATATCGATGGCAGGAACGACATCCATCAAGGGTAGGCGTGGAGCAGGATCGACGCCTGGCTCAAACAATATTTGCGATTGCTCTCCAAAGCGCGCACGAATGGCCTCGATCGGGGTAGGAAGATCCGGACGCACCGAAATCTTCGCGAACGTACCGCCCTGAAAGCAAGGCGACGCCGCGTTCGGCCCAATGACTGCGATCGTGCCACCACCCGACGGATCGACCGGGAGAATTTCACCTTCATTTTTGAGCATCACGAAACCGGCTGCTGAAGCTTCTGCGAGGAGCGCCTCAATCTCGGTGTCAGAATAGACAATGCTCTTCTTTCCCGTGACCCTTTTTGCGGTGTTGGTCACACGAATAGCCGCGTCGACTAGTCGCGCCGTCGAGACTTCACCCCTCTCTGCCGCTTCCATCGCTTTGTGGCCAAGAAAGCGGAACGGCCCCGGCATTTCGAGATCAAGACCAGCCCGCAGCGTAGGTACCGTCGAATGCGTTCCGAACCAGTCCGACATCAGAACACCGGAATAAGCCCAATCCCCCTTCACCACCTCGGTCAGGATATGACTCTGCTCCGCACAATAGTCGCCATTGAGGCGGTTATAGGCCGCAAGCATGCCTACGCAGCCCGCCCGGGCGGCATATTCGAAAGGAAGCAGATAAACTTCGCGAAGAGTCCGCTCGTCGACGCGAATGTCGATCCGGTCGCGATCCGTTTCGCTGTCGTTACAAACCAGGTGCTTGGGAACAGAGCCAGTGCCGGTGGATTGGAGGCCAGTCGTCCAAGCCGCGCCCAAGAGACCGGCCAGTAATGGATCCTCCGAGAAATACTCGAAAGCCCGTCCCGCGAGCGGACTGCGAGCTAGGTTGACGTTCGGCGCGAGCACCGCATCAATTCCGCGTGCGACTGCCTCCTGCCCCACGAGAGCGCCGATGCGAGCGGCAAGCTCGACATCCCAACTGGCGCCGATCGCTGTAGCGCAGGGACTGAGCCGCGCAACATCGCGCTCATCAACCCTTCCGCTCGCGATTCCCATCGGGCCGTCGCTCATCGTGAAAGCAGGAATCCCGGCGGACGGAATTGCGACCGAAGACCACATCGAGCCGCCCGCTGTCAGCGAGGCTAGCTGTTCCACGCTAAGCTCTTTCATCGGCAATCCCTGTCTGAATCCGGCGGCCGGACAGAAGCTTTCGGCTCTGCTGGATACATTCTATGCACCGAACGGCGCAGCCGACGTCGAGCGGTCCGAACGCAACGGTCCGTGCGCGCGCCGCAGCAGAAAAAAGTTATTGGGCCGGACCCCCGGGGTGAGGACCCGGCCCACTGCGGCCGAGGCCCCCCTTTAGGCCGCGAGCGCGAGAGTCTTTTTGTCCTTCGTAGTCGGCACGAACGGAAGATACGAAACCCGGAAGCGAACCCCGAATCCGACTTCGTGCGAACCGTCGCCCAAGCCACCCGATTTGAGCACGGTGATCCGAGCCTTCTCGCCAAAGTTCCACCGATTGTCATAAACGGTTTCAAGCTCATCAAGCGCATAGGTTTTGCCACCGACAGAGAGGCGGACATTCTCGCGCGCGATATCTTCTCCATCGACGGTCACCAGGATATCCTCGACCATCGACAGACCAAGACCGCGATAATAAGGGAGCCGACCCAAAAATGCGAAACCGGTAATTTCATCATTGTCGATGACATTCTCAAGCGTGCCCTCGACGATCATCTTGTTGTCCATCATGTCCGGATATCCTCTCAGGCAGCTTTCTTGAGTTCAGGAGCAGGTTCGCCGAGCAGATTGGCGAGCATCACCTGCTGCCGCCGGACCTGCTCGACGCTGTCAGGTTCCTCAGCATCCTCGATCCAGCGATTGCCTTCATACTCCGAGCAGATGTAGCCATCATAACCGCCCTTCTGTAGCACAGCGACGATCTCATCATAAGGAATGGACGGCTCGAGATAATCTTCCGTCATTTCGTAAAATTTTCCATGCACGTTGTGGATGCGCCCCATATAGTCGAGCATCCGCTTCGGTTCGAACGCGCCATTATGACGCAGCGTCTCCGCCATAGCGATCGCCGGCCCGGTACCGCCCATCTGCTGGACGTCAAGAATCACATATTCCGAGAGGACGCGGTCTTCATAAGCCTTTTCGATATAGTCGGCGATGTTCTGCGGTACGCCGACGCGCATGAACTTTTCTTTCCAGACGCGTGGGAAGCGATGGAGGAACATGCCCATATCGGGAAGGAAACCGAGCGCATCCGAACCGCTCTTCTCGAACGCCTCGGCATGGCGGATGATCCAAGGATGATCGAAGTGGAGCGGGGCATGCACTTCGATAAGGATCTTGATGTCCTTTTCTTCCGCATAGGGTGCAGCTTCGACAAGCACCTCGGGAGCGACAGAAACAAGAGAACGGATATATTTCATGCCGAGACGGGCACCAAAGTCGATATCGTTTTTCACGCTGGCGACCTGCTCGTCAAACGGCATCAGGCGACCCTTATACCGCTTGTAATCGAGCATGAAGTCGTGGCTGACGGGCGTGCAACCATATTTGGCAATCAAGCGGTGCCAATTCTCGATCGCAGCCTCCTCCACGCCCACCTCGGGCCATCCCCAAAAGGTCTGCTCACCGATAATCTCGATGCCATGGGCCCCGAGCTCCGCGCTGGTACGGATGCAATCCTCGAGAGTCATCCTCTCCTGAAAGGTTTCATTCTGATAGCTGTAAAGGCTCACGCCACGTTTGATCGCCACCGGCCATCTCCCATCCGCGGCTGCCAAGACGCCGCTTTGTATCAAAATAGAGTCGCATGGCTTGCACGACTCCAGAATCCAAATTAGAACATAGATTCTATTTGATCGAGCCGTCAAGTCCCAAGCGGGTGAAAGCGATGACAAAAACACAAACGATCGGCCGCAGAGCGACCAAGATTGTGATGTGGGGGGCCTTGATCGCGTCGTCCCTGCTAATTGGCTGCTTCACAGCTTTCGTCGGTTGGAACAAGGCATTTGCTCCATTTTCTGTGCTGGTTGAACACACGGCGTGGACCATCCATCTGCCAATTTGGTTTGGGCGCCTGGTAGGTTGGCTTGAAATGAGTGCAGCAGCGGCGCTCCTTTTGTCCGTGCCTTTCACGAGGCTTGCGCGCAGCGGCCTGTTCGCGGCGCTTGCGATCACATTCGTCCACTCCATTGCGGCGACTGTTCATGCGATATATGGCGAATGGCATACGCTGGCGCAGAGCGCGATTGTTGTAGCGCTCTGTGTTCTTCTCGTTACCATGCATAGTTGGCGATCTAAAATTTTGATTGTAAAATAAGAATCCCTTTCCCGAAGCCGTTCGTAATGTTGGCGCCGCCGCTGACGTGACCCCAGGTTTCCGCCAGCAGGGATTAGAGTCCAGCAGCTTTGCTGCGCGAGAGCGGGTTGCAATACCCCATTCGGCGCCCGCTTCGAGATTTACACGAGGCCGATGTTTTGACCTTCCCGACGAATGCCGCAAGCGCCCGGAACCTAGCCTTGATCCGACTGCTCGCATCGAACGGCAACTACTATATTTATCAAGTCACTGGGCTCGCTGCTCCGAGACCTTACTAGGTCCCAAGATCGCCGACGGTTAACTCGGTCAGTGGGGCAGCGGGGAGTTCCCGCACATCATATCCCGTCCGGTTGCGCCACATGGTAATGTCATTTGCCGACGTATGATTTTTGCCGAACCCAAGCCAACCCAATATCCGATCGCGCAAAATAACCGGCTTCAACGCCGGCAGCTTGGGACGCGGAATTCTGTCAAAGCGGTGAAGTGACTTGTGGCTAAATATCTCCGCGACATGCTGATCGGAGAAGCGCACGCCCCTGATAGGATCACTCAATTCCTCACTCATAACGGAGTCGGGCGTGGTCCCGGGACAAAAGCGCGCGGTCAGGCGGGCGCCTGTGCGCGCGTGGAGCAGGTTCACACATTCCTGATCATAAACCGCAAGCTGCCCGCTGACACTGTCGAGTACGATGGAAGAGCCACCGAGCGGCATCTCCTGCACCCATTCAACGTCACCGGTCTTGCGCGAGATGGCCTGCAAATGCCCGCCTGGTACCAGATAATAGATTTGCGTGGTTCCGACAGCGATGACGGCGTCTATGAACTCTTCTTCGTCCGAGCGTGCAGCAAGGCCAGCAACCTGATAGAGACGTTCGAACCGTGCGGTTCCGTCTCCGGGAAGCCGGTAGGCATAGATACCAAGCGGAGTCGCGGCGAACACCAACGTGCCGGTGGGATCGAAGGCGACCGCGTGGGTACCCCCAAGCGGCTGGCGATCTATCGTCAGCTCGCGCTTGCTTGCGATATCATGGATAATGATGCCGGGTCTGTGGGCGACGGCGAAGTCTGCCCCCGCGATATAGCGGTTGCCCGAACTTATCGCGACCGACGTGGAGTCTCCATTCAGGTTGAGGCTACCACAAAATTCGATCGGCATGCCGAGCCTTCGCGATCGACAATAAATCGTCGAGGTGAAATGATTGCCGCCGCCCTCCACCAGCGTCAGAATATTGTCGGCCGCCTCCGAGACGACGACAGTTCCGCGATCGGGATTCCCGCTCTCCGGTCCGCCGACGGCGCCCATTCCCACCGCATAATCAATATCATCGACGACCCATTTGCCGCGTGATGTCGCCCCATAATCACGAAGGAGCTGTCGTTGAATGCGCGCTTCATCTTCCCCAAGCATTCGCGTTCCCCGCAACTGGCGCGTGGACTCAAAGCCTAGACTGCTCGCATCACCAAGGGGCATCGGGACCGTCGACCAGATAGATGGGCTCGAAAGCAGGGAGGGAAAGACAATGGTTGGCAATCCGGCAGCATAAAGATCATCAGCGCTGGCGTCCGCGGGGGGGCTCCAGGCAGACGCAGCGATGGCAAGCTCCGGCAGATCCGAAGCGTTCGATGCCTTGATAAGCGCATCGATGGCTGGGACTACGGCGACAGGCCGCCCGGCGGCATCATAGCTGCGGTAACGGCAGGCCTTGCCCTCCTGCGGGCGCGCGATCTCATAATAGCGCCCTTCATATCCAGCCTGTGCGAAGAAGCTGACCGATCTTCTTTCTTCGAGCAGATGGACATCGCGTAGCGAAAAGGCGCAGAGAGAATATGCCAATGTCTTGCGATCAATCAGGAGAATAACAGGCCTCATGTCCCCGGCGATCGTGGCCCCGGTAACGCCTGTACCCCACAGATATCTGCCATCGCGGCTTTCACGAAAAGACATTCGAGCCACTTCACTGTCGGGCGCGAGCGCCGGAATGCCATCCTCGGCGTCGGCCGCCACGAGACCAGCGGCGTAGGCGGCTTCATAATCATCATCGATTGTTGTCGCGCGCATGTCCGCGATAGCACCGGAAGCCGTCTTGTGATCGCCGCCGATCGGGCTTCCATCGACCGACTGCCTAGGCAAATTCTTGTCGGCGAGCCATGTTGGCACCCTAAGCTGACGTTTTCCAGAATCCACCGCGTAAACGCTAACCGCGGCGCGAGCATCAAAGGTTAGCAGAAGCTTGCCGTCGCGACTGAACCCATAGCTTTCGACCAGATCGCCCGCAATGGTGATCGTCTTGTGCGGAAGGATCAGGAGGTTGCGGCCGTTCCATTCGGCAAATGCCGGAAATCCCCGGCCCTTCAAGATCACACCGACATCGCGCAGCTGGGGAAGCCAGTGCATAGCAATTTCCAGCGCATCTCGATCATCAGGATTGCGGCGCGCTATTGCGAGTAGCGTCGCCACACCTTGCGCCACGCTTTCGTCGTTCCCGAGCTGCTGCATCGCAATGACGCGCAGCCGCGCAATGCGCTCGCCCTCCGCCGCCTGCCGCGGGCCGGCATAGAGCTGCTGCCAACCGAAGAAGCCAATGGCTATCATTGCTGCGATCTTTACCCCGTCCGCATTCTGAATGAGCCAATGGAGGAAGCCACGCATCGGTCCCTGCGTTGTGCGCATATCGAACGGCTGAGGTTTTGCCGCCCCCATGATGAGCGGCAGCCATTTCTCGGCCATGAACGTGTCGTCCGCAAGGCCCTCTTCGTTGACGAAATAATGGCTATGCCCGCCTCGGTGATAACGATTGAATAAGGACACGCCCGTCGTTCCCGAGAAACCCAGGCGTCCCGCCATGCCCGTGAAGAGCACGCCAAACTGGCTCAAAATAAGGATCCCGTCGTCAACGCCACAATCATTGATAACGCGCTTGACGATCCTCTTGTCGATCAACTCCTGCCAGTCGAAGTCCTGCCGGAGCACGCTTCCGGCCAGTATTATTTGTTCGAACGAAGCCCTCTTGTCCTCAAAGCCCCGCGCGATGGCCCAGCCGATCATATGAGTCCCGAAACTGTGACCCACCAGTGTGATCCTTGCGTGGGGGTTGTCCCCAACAATGCCCTGGAGCGCGCGGCGAAAGAAGCGAACGCGAATGGCCCGGAGGGGCGGGACGAGGAAGGCGAGGACGGAGAAGAAGCCATAGTGATAATTGTAGATCCGTGCGTCTGGATCTTCGGCTTCGATCAGGGCGGCCAAACGTTCCTGCCATTGACCGAACGTTCGAATGCCATGAACAGTGACGATGATGCGCTCGACCGAACCGTCAGCAGCCTTATCCTGTGCCATCCCCCCTTCTCCCTTGAGCTATCGTAGCGCAGGCGGAGCGAGGTTCAACGCCAAGTAAGGTCATTCCAGGGTCAACATGGGTCCGCGAGTTGGACTGGCCTCCCGGATTTATGGATATCCCGTCGCGAGCGGCCTGCACATCATCGGCACGTTGATGATCAACAGCAATCTGATAGGGTCGCGTCCCCGCAGGCTAACCCGAGCCTTCGCGCAGGACAGCGAGGATATCCTCACGGCGTCGGGCAACGCTCGCAAGCATCAACCTCGCGTTGATGACATCCTGCCGCGGTCATCGACGGTTCGCATCAAGGTACCCCAAGCTTCGAAGCCAGCGGAGGAAGCTTTCCGCCCAATCCTCGCTCGATGTCCCAGCCTTGCCGAGCCCGAAACCGTGCCCACCATTTGCGAGCAAGTGAAATTCGACAGGACGACCCGCGGCTCGATAACTTTCGATTAGCGGGAAACCCTTCACCTTCGACAGGAGAAAATCATCTGCGGCGATAGCAACAAACATCGGCGGTGCATCGCGCGGCACCGTCATGGCCGCCATGCCAGGATAGATGGGCGCTGCAAAGGCCGGCGCATCAGGTCCACCCACTTCGACAAGGCTACGCGTCAGGAACCCCCCGGCGGAGAAGCCCATAAAACCGACGCGCTTCGGATCGACGCCATATGCTTGCGCGTTCTCACGAACATATCTCAATGCGGCGCGACCATCGGCCAAGGCTTCGGGAGGCGTTTCCGACGGGTTGGCAAAACTGACTTTTGCGCCGCTGATCATCTTGTTGAATTCGTCCTCCCAGACCGCGTTTGAAACAGGAGTGGGGAGGACGCGATACTTGAGGACGAATGCCGCTATTCCACGGTCCGCTAGCCACCTGGCGACCTTCCAGCCTTCGTCATCGATCGCCAGGCCGAGAAACCCTCCTCCCGGCGCCACAATAACAGCTGCTCCGCTCGCAGGCACAGACGGCAGGACGGGCATCAGCGTTGGATGGGTCACGTTTCGGACGCCAACATTACCGTTCTGCAGAATCCATTGCTCACGGTCTGGCCCGGCGTCGTCGCTCACCGGCAACGCAATCGCCCCGGGCTGGGGCGGCGCAGCAATTTCGTCATATCGGAAAGCGGGAGCTTCGGCGCCGATGGCGATCGGGCTTGCGACGAACGCCGTCAACGCAGCGGTAAGCACTTTCAGGGCTCTCAATATCGGCATGGTCGAATACTCTCTCAGCTTGTCACGAGGATTTCCCAGCTATCGCCGGGTACGATACTGCTCGGGGATTTCGTAGTCGGTCGCCTTATCGTACGCCGGGATAGTGACCTTCCCGCTCGCGGCCCATTCGGCCCCTCGAACCAGCAGCGTCTTGACGCCATCATACTGAATCGTGTCGGGTCCATGACCAAGCGTGATCGAAAATACGCGGCCTTTTCCGTAATCTTGTACCCACACTTGCGGATTTGCGGCGTTTATCTTTCCCATCTTGAGAAGATTCGCCTGGCGATACGCCTCGAAGTCATATTTGGGACCCGTTTTCTCAGGCGCGTAGGCCGCAGCGTCGTCATAAGCGGTCGCAAGCACGGTAACTCTCGCCTCGGGGGCGAAAACCATGTTCGTGTACATATCGTCCATGAAGCTCCAGTGGTAGCGCCGCATCCCTTTAGTGACAGGGTGCTCGCGATCAACGAGCTCGAACATGAAGGCATCGGGCGGGGCACGCCTGCTGATGCCGGGCTCCATCACGGCGCCTACCAAGCGCCGATATTCGGGAATATCGCGGCCCCAGGTGAAACTTGAATGATAGGCGACCAGTCCTCCGCCTTCGCGTACATAGTCGTACAGCGCTTTGAACGCTCGATCGGACCAGAGATGCTGCTCCTTGTCAGCGTAGTTCCAGCGGCTCGAATAGTTGAGAAAAACGACGTCATAGTTCCGCAGCGTCGTGAGGTTGCCTTCATCGAAATCTTCAGTGATGCGGACGTCGAACCTGCCAGTATCCTGAAGGATCGTGCGCAGGCGATTATTCACGCCAGTCCAGTCATGCTCATAACTGTTTCGGCCGCTGATGATGAGTACGTGGAGGCGCTCTTCCTTCGGGTCGACAGGGATAGCCACCCGCTGCACCGTCTCCGGCGGGGCATAAGGTTTGTTATCGACCGTGACGGGAACGTCAGGAACTGGAACCCTGGTCTGTGCAATCGCCGACTGTCCTCCGGCGATCGACCCCGCCGCCACGACCAGAAGAAGTGTCCTTCCGTACTTCATGGCAATTCTCCCTGCTGCTTCTCGGTCCGATGCGGAAGGGCGAAATCAGCTGGCCGCTTCCACTCCGACCGCAAACTTGCGCTTGTCATCCATGGGCCAGAAAAGAATTACGAGCGCTTGGAGAACAAGCAGCAGCGTAGGCACGGCATAATAGAAAAACCGGATCGTCTCCTTCGCTGCCTCGCTAACTGTCTCGGGATTGTATCCCGCATAGGCGAGTACGAAGGCCGCCGCAGCGCTGCCGACGGCCATGCCGATCTTTGTCGAAATGCTGATGCCGGACGACAGAAGACCTTCGTAGCGGGGACCATATTTCCACTGATGATAATCAACCGATTCCGCCGCCATGGTGAAGATGCCCGTGATGGTGATCGATGTGATGACCGAGAAAGCAAAATAAGGGAACAGCAGTAGCGGAACGCCAACACCCCCGATAATCCAGTCGGGTGATTGGTCAACCGCAGCCATGCCGAAGAAAAGCAGGATTGAAACCATAAGCGCGCCAAAACAGCCTTTACGGAGGCCAGTGCGCGACAGGACCGGAGGCGCAATAAATGCTGCGATCAGCAACCCACCCGAGACCATTGGAAGCATGATGGGTATCAGCCACGGCTTCCCGAGCACATCCTTGGCAAAGAAGATCGTAAGGCCAAGCATCGCGCCAAACCGGATGAAATAGAGCAGGCAGAAACCGAAACACACCAGCCATGCACGGTTTCGGACCATCTGCCCGACTGCAGGCAGAACCTTGAATGACGGCGGTTCCCTGTCCTCAAATCGCTCGCGGCAATTTTGAAAAAGAAAATAGAGCGCAATCAGCGATAGGCCACCAAAGAGAATTGCAACGGCCAAAAAACCTCGTTGCTCGTCGGCGCCTCCGAAAAGGCCCACCAGCGGCATCGTGGCGGCCGTGCCCATAATGACCGAAACCGAGGTGCCGATAGACCGCCAACCGCCGAGCTTCAGTCGCTCCGTCGTGTCCATCGTCATCATCGGCAAAAGCGCCGTGTATGGGATCGACCCGAAGCTCATGAGAATGCCGAGCGCCTTGAAGGTGATAAAGGCGTAGACGAGTTGAGCCGTCTGCGACCAGTCGGGCACATGAAAAACGGCAATGAACACCAGCACATAAGGCACGGCTGTAAAAAGAAAATAGGGACGCGCTCGCCCCCATCGGGATCTTGTCTTGTCAACGGCGACACCAACTGCTGGATCGATAATGGCATCGAGCAGGCGGGCGACAAGAAAGATCGTGCCAACGGCTTCTGCAGGAAGCTTCACTACATTCGTATAGTAGTAGAGCAAAAAAGCGCCCGCCATATTATAGGCCAAGCTGTAGCCAAAGTCTCCAAAGCCGTAGCTAGCGCGCTCGACGAACGAGAGCTTGGCCCGCGGCGTCGGAGCAAAGCCGGTCGCGGCAATTTCAGACATTGAGGACCTCCCGCGCCTTTTGAAGCGACTCAACCGATGGGAGCGTTGGGCGATATTCAAGTCCGATCGGACCTTCGTATCCGATCTCTTTTAGATCATTTATGATTTTTCCCCAGTCGAGCTCACCGGTGCCGGGCTCGTTACGGCCTGGAAGATCGGCTACCTGGACATGCGCGACGAGATGGATGCGTCCTTCCAGAACGCTTCGCATATCCTCACCCATGACGTGGCTGTGGTAGACATCGTACAGGAGCTTCAGCCGGGGACTTCCGACTTCCTCAATAATGTCGAGCCCAAGCGTCGTATTGACGAGATACATGCCGGGATGGTCAATGCGGTCATTGAGCGGCTCGAGCACAAGCGTCACGTCGGCCGCCTCCGCAAGGTCCGCAGCCTTTCGGAGAACTTTGACGGCTTCTGCCTTGTGCTCGTCGAGCGATACACCTTCCCGGATAAAGCCCGACGCAACAATTAACGGCGGCGACCCGACCTTCTTCGCTGCCTCGATCGTATCGCGAACGGCAGCAAGCATTTCATCATGCTGTGCAGGATCGACGATTGAACGTCGCGGATCCACGCAAAAGCCGGTCAGGCGGACGCCCGTCTCATCGAGCGCTTCGGCAACGCCGGCCATATCCTTGTCTCGCCAAAGATGAAACTCGGCGAGTTCGAGACCTGCGGCCTTCGCAGCTCGGATGCGCGCAGGCAAACCTTCTCCGGCTTCGGGAAATTGCCATTCGATGCATGCAGAAAGCTTTGTCATTTATTTACTCCAGGAAAACAATCGGTTTGAGCGGCAGAAAGACTCGCGCAAGACCGTCAGAAACCGGGGCATCATCGCTGCCCGCCAACGGCGGTGATGTTTGACCCGCATGGGGCACTCAGGCTCGGCAGTTCCGCGCAAAACGAGCCCGAGACGGCGTGGATTACATCGCGAGCGGGTGGGAAGCGCGACATGTCCACGCTCACTGCAAAAGCCTCCAGACCATCGGGATGCCTCTTGAAAACTCCCCTCTGCCCGCCGCCTGCCAACTAGTCGGCCGCCGCTCGAGAACTTCTCTTCACAACATTTGGCAAGGGCGGCTGTCGGCGCTCGCTCCTTGGCTACTGCCTCAAGGATGGCGCCTACACGACCGATATCGATATCGAGCCTGTGGACGATTTCCGCCTCCCAAAAATGCGTGAGCGTTCACTCCGCCCATATTAGAATTACTATTCTGATTTGAGCTGTCGCAATTGTCAACTCTTGTTGCGAAGCCCATCACAGCCGACCGCCAGCTGCTTCGCCATCGTATCGAGCGACGCAGCGATTGATGCGTCGACGAGCGCGCCCGACTTGTCGAAAGGCTTCTGTTCAATTGAATTGATCGCGACGCCGATCGGCGTAGGCCAACCACGCATCGCGTGAACGATCCCCCTCAGCGCGACAAGCGTCGCGCCGCCAGCCTGCCAGCCTGCAGCAGACACCAACAGGCCGACCGCTCGCCCATCGAAATAGGGTCGCGCATCTTCACGCAGCTCTTCGAGCAGATCAATGGCATTTTTGACGAGACCCGATACACCCCCATGGTAGCCTGGCGAGGCAATGACCAGCGCATCAGCTGCGCGAACCGCCTCGACGAACTCGATTTCCTCCGAGGTCCGCGTCGGCCCGTAAGGATCATAGTGGGGTAGACGCGCGAGCGCCGGTCCGTCGAACATCCTCGTCTCCGCCCCGTGCGAGGCGCAAATGTCGAGAACCGCCCGCGCAAGCAGTTCGCTCGACGATGCCGGCCTCAATGTACCACCGATCCCGACTATGAACGGCATCAGCGAGACCCGCCAAAGGCAGGCATCACCTTGTTCGACAGAAGCTCGAGCGTCTGGTTGCCTAGCCGCAGACGCTCCTCGGTGAGCGGGCCGGTCACGGTTCCACAAAGAATATTTCCGATGCCCAATTCTTCATAAGGCTTCAAATGCTCGATCACGGTCTCCGGTGACCCATAAAGGCACCATGTGCCGATCCAGTCTTCGGAGAGCGCCGAACTATTCTGGTCGGTCTTCTTATTTGCATCGTCCGCTTCAGCGCGCGCATTGAATTCATTTTCGCGGTCAATCGCGGCCTGATAGGCGCTCAGGATAAGGGTCAGTTCCTCGCGCGCCTGCTCGTCCGTTTCGGCAACATGGACACATTGATAAGTATGCGTCGTCCAGTCGAGTGCGGAAGCAACCGTTTCGGCGCTATGCCCCGCAGCCGTCAACATGCCGTGGTAAGCATCGAAATATTTCTTCACATGCTTGAAAGGCTCGGTGCCTCCAATGTGCGGCGGCGTGAAGGCTGGGATGAACGCCGGCCAACCCGCTTCCGCAGCACGTCGAGCGCTGGCTTCCTTCATCGCGACTGGCATGAGCCGAGCGTGACCTGGAGTATAAGCCGCAGGAGCAATCCGTTGCAGAACGCGGCCCTTATGGGGTCCGTTGTCGATGACGATCGCAGGATCCTCCATTCCCTTTGCCCACAACTCTTCCGCGATCGCAAGATTGGCATTCGAGATGTCGCTGGCTTCCTTGTAGTTGACGCCAAAACCAATCATCTCTTCAGGGGTCGTCCCACTCCCGACACCGACCAGAATCTTGCCATCGGTCAGTTGGTCCAGGATGTTGATGCGCTCTACGAGACGGACCGGATGGTGAAGCGGCACCGAGACCACGGAAAAGCCAAAATGCATCTGAGGCATCTTGGCGGCAAGATAGGCCGCGAAAATGAAGCTGTCGCTCGCGACGGGCATATAACCGTTGAAATGGTGATCGGGCAGAAAGATCGCCGAAAAACCGTTGTCGCTGGCCTTGATCGCGTGCGCCTCCAAATCCTTCATCAACTGCCGGTCTTCTTCGGCCTTCATCGACCGGGCGTTAAGAAACACCGAGAAACGCATCTTTCCCCTCCTTTTTGTTATACGCGAATCAGAATCGTATCGCCCGCTCAAATTAGAATTGACGTTCTTATTCTGATAGTATCTTGAGCGGGCATGTCAACTGTGACCTCGCATATCGATGCGCTCGCCGCCGACGCTGTCAGCAGGAAACCCCGACAGGGCAGGAGCTTGGCTTCATTCGACCGTATGCTCGCAGCGACCAAGTCGCTGATGCTCGAAATGGGAAGCGAAGATTTTACGCTTCAAGATGTGAGCGAACGCGGAAATGTCTCCATCGGCTCGATCTATCTGCGCTTTGAGAGCAAGGACCGACTTTTACGCGCGGTGATCGCTGAAGAGCTGCACGCCATCATCGCAGCCGAAAAGGTCATGGTTGAGAACGTCCTCGAACGCAGCGAAAATCTCGCCTTGTTTCTGGAGGTCTATATCGATCGCTATAGCGCTTTTCTGGAGGAGCGCTCAAAACTGCTCCGCACGATTATGCAACGCGCCTCGATCGACCCGGCAGTTTCGGAGCCTGGAAAGGAGGCTGCCTATCGCTCGTTTGCGATGACCGTCAAAGCGATTCTGACCTTTCGCGACGAAATCCAGCGCGGCTCGCCAGAAAGAAAGGCCAATGCCGTGCTGCCGATGATCTTTGCGACTGTCGCTCGCCAATATGGACTTGGTGCAAATCCGGAGTCGGGCGACCCTAAATCCTGGAGTCTCCTCAAGACCGAGCTTTCAAAAATGGCCTACGCCTATCTCATCTACGCTGATTGATATTTCTGCGACTTGGTATCCCGGCGGCACCCGCAAGTCAGGTGCATCGTACTATCGCAGCGCATGACAGCCGTGGGTTGCTCCTGACCGTTGCGACATGAACTCAGCTTTCCCGACGCGTCGGCGAGTCAGATTTGGTCCACGACATATTCGTTAGGGCTTAATCAGAGCGTCCGACTGAGACCGAGAGCCGCCGAAAGCCTCAGTTTCTCTTCACGCCTCCTGTCGACCAATTCGGGCCATGGTTTGCCTCATTAAAGTTATTGCCTTGTCGGTTCCAATCACCATCATCTGGCGGTCCGGATCACAGTCGATTATGCGCTGCTGCGCCTCCTCCATCCTCTTGTCTTCAAGAAAGGCGGCCACAAGCAGCTCGTAGAGATCGTCGACAATGGCATCCGTCGCCACTCTCCGCGGCGCGGCGATTGAATAGAAATAACGCGTGGATCGATCGCTCTCCGGCGTCACTGCCTGCGAACTATGAACGGACATAAGGGCCTCAATGCCCTCGGGGGCTTCTCCGGCAACCTGCTCAGCTGTTCCAACCGGATAGTAGCTGTTGATGATAAGGAAGATACCCGGCGCGACAAAATCATAAGCATTCCATTGGTCGACCGGCAGTGCGGTGCCATCGGGCATCGAAAGACTGCCCCCCCGGAGCCATCGCTCACTCCGTATGCCTCGCGGCAATCGTATCACCTTTGGGATACAATCGCTCCACGCCGGCGCTCCCTTACCCAATGTTTCCGGATGCACATAGGCGAGATGTGTGAGGTCGCACAGATTGTCGTTCAGTAACTGCCAATTCGCTTCGAATATCGACTGACCGCTCTTTACCCGCCACTCAAGATGATCGGCGCCGACTGCGCGAGGCGGCTCCAGGCCATCGACGCCCGCCTCGTCTCCCATCCATACCCAAATCCAGCTGTCCTGCTCTCGCACAGGATAGCTGCGAATATGGGCACGCTCCGGAATCGTGTCCTGATTGGGAATTTCCATACATCGACCGGATGGACCAAATTTCAGGCCATGATACAGGCAGCGAATTCCATCCCCTTCAATTCTTCCGAGAGAGAGCGGGGCGAAACGATGCGAGCAACGATCTTCGAGCGCGACGACCTGACCGGCTTTATCACGATAGAGTACAAGTGGCTCTCCAAGCACCACCCGTTGCAACGGCGCGGTTGCCAAGACTTCATCCGCGTATGCAGCAACATACCAGCAATTGCGGACAAACGCCGAGTCCTTCATTGGCTTGCCAGAAGCCGACATGATCCTATTCCTTCGTCGAAGGCCACAATTTCATCGGAAGACGCTCATGACCTTGCAGCACATTATTGATCAATGGTTTTGGCGACTCCGATTCGAGACGCTCGACCCGCCGCACCAGAGCGGTGAGCAGAGCTTCCATTTCCAGCCGCGCAAGATGCATCCCGGCACATAGATGCGGACCAAAGCCCCAACCGACCTGATCTCGCGGATTGCGCATAACATCGAAAACGTCGGGCGTCGTATATTGGCGTTCGTCGGAATTGGCTGCGGCGAACAGAATTAGAACCCGGTCCCCGGCAGGAAGCACGCGCCCATCCTCAAGCTCAAAATCGTTTGCGACATAACGTGTAAAGCCGCGTACAGGCGACGCAATCCGAACGGATTCGTACACAGTTGAAGAAATAAGCTCCGGCTTGCTGCGAACAGTTTCAAACGCTTGCGGCGTTACCGCCAGCCGCCACAGCATCTCCCCCGTCGCTAGAATCGTGGTATCGAGCGAAGGAGCAATATAATCCATCAAAAGGCCCCGAACTTCCTCCTCGGTCAGCTCGCCATTGTCGCATGCATCATAGAGCATCGCGCCCCAACTGCCGGCAACGAGGTCCGACCTTTGGACCGAGGCTAGATATCGGTTCATTTCGAGAAAGGCGTCACCAGCCGCCTCGGTACGTTCATTCAAGCCGCCAATCATATTGAAAGTCGCTGCGGCCCACTCGAGCATTTTCTCGCGTTCTGCACTGTTGAGGCCTACCAGTTCCGCAACAATGGTCAGCGGCAGGTGTGAAGCCAGCTCCCGCATCGCTTCGAATGTCGAGCCATTAGCACGAGCACCCACAATCGCGTCGGCTTCCTCTTCCAATCGTTGCTTGATCGCTGCCAACGCTGAAGGCATCAAGGGTCGCATCAAAATCTTGCGGCGGCGGGCGTGAACCGGACCATCGCTCAAAAGAACGTCGTGGCTACCGTCTATGTTGACAAATTCGTTGGCGCCGATCCCACGGCCGC
>JALDYH010000314.1:0-3773 GCA_032154175.1 Sphingopyxis sp.
TTCCGACTGGCGCTGCGCCGTGACGACGATTTCGCCGCCGAAAGCATCGCGTTCCGTTGTATCAGCCGCGTCCTGCCCAAATGCCGGCGTCGCCACCGACATCGCAAGGATCGACGTTCCGATCAGTGCCTTGAACTTCATTTATAGCCTCCCTTTTTCGATCCCGCGCGATGCGGGCCGCCCAACGTCAAATTGTGGTAAGGGGAGGGGAAACGACCAGACATGGCAAAGGGCACCGGGCCAAAGCGGCCATGTGCCCTCGGATATCCCACCTGCCAGCTATGCTGGTCATCGTCCTCTCCCACCGGCGTCGGGGAAAACGCCGGCCTCTCCGGATCACGACCCGCTTGAGCGAGTTCTGTAATACCAGCGAAGGTGCGCCGAGTTGACGAAAGCGTCAAGTGACTTGTTTGCTCCAAAAAAGGACGCGAAACCGCGCCTCTTCGAAGCTTCAAAAAGCCTGATTTCCGCAACGTAAACTTCGTGGGCGGGCATAAAATCTTCTTGTCCGGCTCTTGCTTATCGGTTCATTGGCGGCGAGATGTGCGACATGATGGCAACAGTGAAA
Organism: Sphingopyxis sp.; assembly: GCA_032154175.1. Classification (GTDB taxonomy): domain Bacteria; phylum Pseudomonadota; class Alphaproteobacteria; order Sphingomonadales; family Sphingomonadaceae; genus Sphingopyxis. The sequence continues at coordinate 569 of JALDYH010000314.1, forward strand.
GCGGAGCGATGAGCGACAAAGTCGAGTTGGGGCCGGACGGCAAGATTGTGGTCCCGGACCATGTCGCGGACGCCGTGCGGACGCTGATCGAATGGACCGGCGACGATCCGGCGCGTGAGGGGCTGCTCGATACGCCGCGCCGCGTCGCGCGCGCGTGGAAGGAATATTGTTCGGGCTATGCCGACGATCCGTCGATCCACCTGTCGCGGACCTTCGAGGAAGTCGGCGGCTATGACGAGATCGTGTTGCTGCGCGACATTCCGTTCCAGTCGCATTGCGAACATCATATGGCGCCGATCACCGGCAAGGCGTCAATCGCCTATCTGCCGCGCGACCGCGTCGTCGGCATTTCGAAGCTCGCGCGCGTGCTCAACGGCTATGCGCGGCGCTTGCAGGTGCAGGAACGGCTGACGGCGGAGGTCGCGCGCTGCATCTGGGACAATCTCCATCCGCACGGTGTCGCGGTGGTCATCGACGCGCAGCACGGCTGCATGACGGGGCGCGGCGTGCGTACCCCGGGCGTCGGTATGGTGACGAGCCGGCTCCTGGGCTGTTTCCTCGACGACGAACGCAGCCGCAAGGAAGTGCTGAGTCTGATGGGCTATTGATCGTGGATGGCGTTCAGCGCCGCCACATCCTCAAAAGCTGATACTGGACCGCCTGGAGCCGCGTGAAATTCGCGGGCTCCATCTTGCCGCCCTCCAGCGCGGCGACCTCGTTGAGCTCGTACATCAGGTTCCGGTGCGCGACGTCGGGGATCAGGCTCTGGATGAAGGTGATCGCGACGAGCCGCTCGCCGCGCGTCACCGGCTCGACCTCGTGCAGCGTGTGCGACGGATAGACGACCGCGACGCCCGGCGCCTCCTTGAAGCGCAAATCGGCGTTGCCAAGCTGAACATGCAGCGCGCCGCCGTCATAGTCTGCCGGATCGTTCAGGAAGACCGTGCAACTGACGTCGGTGCGAAGCTGGCCGTCGGGCAGGGGGATATAGGCGGCATCGGGGTGGAGCCCGTAATGCATGCCGGGCGTGTAGCGCGTCATCAGCGGCGGGGCGATGCGCGCCGGGAACGAAAACTCCATGAATTCGGGGTTCTGCACCATCGCGTCGAGCAGGATTTTCGACGAGCGCTCATAGGCGCCGGCGTCGTGTAGCTGCAGGTTGTTTTTCACCTTCGAATGCGGGTTGCTGATCTTTCCGTCGACGAATTTGCCGCTGGCGGCGATCTCGCGCAGCGTGCGGACCGCATTGGCATCGAGCAGCTGAACGAGCTTGAACATTATGGGCTTTCCTGGCTGCCGTTGATCGGCAGGTCGCCAAGGCTTGTATAGCGCGCGGCGATCGCTTCAACCCACCCGATCGCTTCGGCGATGGCGGGGCCATGCTCGATTGCGGCCTGTGCCTGCAATTCGCGGCGCAGGTCGGGGCTATAGCCATGCTCGGGCGCCTTCGAATATTGGCGCATGATCGGGCCGGCGAGTGCCGCTTCGATCCGTGCGGCATCGACGGGCATCGCGAAATGTCCTGCCTGCGCCGCAAGCACGGCCGCGGGCCCGGCGAGCATCGCCTCGAAGTCGACCCAAAGATGGCGGGGATCGGCCGGCTGGAGGGTTCGCTGCGCGGTTGCCATTTCGCAAAGCCAGCTCATCGCGACGCGCGTCACCGGGGGCAGTTGCCACAATGCGAAAGGGAAGTCGGGCAGGAGTGCCGCAAGTCGCGCCATGCGGGCCGGGGCCTGTGCCAGTGTCTCGGCCATCGACGCCTCGCCTGCGAGGATCGTTTCGATATAGCGTGGCAGCGCGGCGTAAAGGAACAGGGCGCGGCCGTCGACGCCCGTCAGATCGCCGGCGATCGCGGTTATCACGCTCGATGCCTTGACCATCGCGCGCTGGCCGGGCGCGAAACCGCGGCCGAGCCAGCCGAGCACTTGCGCAAGGCGGGTCTGGTAAAGGCCCGGCGACCAGACCGACTCCGGCCGGTCGATCCGCTCGGCGACCTGCGCCAGCGTGCGCAGCAGCACCGGCTCGCGCAGCGGAAGCCCATCGCCAACCTCGGCCAGCAGGCGCGAGACGAGCGTTGATCCGACATGGCCGATATGAAAGATGAAGTCTGGCGTCGCGGCCGCTGGGCCAAGGTCGGGCAGGTCGTCCCACGCTATCCACTCGCGCCCGATACGGTCGGTCAGCAGCCGCTGGTCAAGAAAGCTTGCGGCGCGATAATCGGCCTCGGTCAGCAACGCGATCAGCAGCCGGTCGTTCGCGAGGTCCGCCATATGCGGCAGCAGGCTTGCTTCGGCGGTAAAGCGGCGCTGGAAAGGATCGTCGGCCATCACCTGCCGCCATAGGAAAGGCCGCGCAGGTTGGCCAGACAAGATGAGCCGGTGATCGGAGTCAGCATTGGGGTGGGGAGCGGACGTTCGCTCACTCTCATTCGTCATCCCGGGCTTGACCCGGGACCCGCCTGTTCCTTCAAGAAGGCAGGCCCCGGATCAAGTCCGGGGTGACGATGATGGATAGGGCAGCATTCGGTCGTAAGCCGACATCCCCGAAAAGAAAAAGGGCCGCGCTTCCGTTCAGAAACGCGGCCCTTTCAAAAGGCTTTGGCCAGAGGAAGCTTAAGCTTCTTCGGCTTCGTCCGCAGCAGCTTCGGGAGCGAGTTCCGAAGGCGGCGTCGCGTCCTCGAACTCGTCCTCGCTGTCGGGTTCCAGAGCCGAAGCAACCGCTTCAGCCTGTTCTTCCTCGAACATCGCGGCGATGACGTCGATGCCCTGCTTCTGCATTTCAGCTTCGTCGGGCGAACGGGCGACGTTGACGCCGACGGTCACGACGACCTCGGGGTGCAGCTTCACCTTGACCTCGAACAGGCCAAGCGACTTGATCGGGCGTTCCAGCTCGACCATCGACTTGGTGATGTTCGCGGCGCCGTCTTCGACCAGCGCGTCGACGATGTCGCGCACCGAAACCGAACCATAGAGCTGGCCGGTGTTCGACGCCTGACGGATCAGGACGATCTGCTTGCCGTCGATGTCCTTGGCGCGGCCTTCGGCGTCGGTGCGACGTTCGGCGTTATCGGCCTCGATCTTGCCGCGGTTCGCTTCGAACAGCTTCTTGTTGGCATCGTTCGCGCGCAGCGCCTTGTTGTTGGGCAACAGGTAGTTGCGGGCAAAGCCGTTCTTGACGGTGACGACGTCGCCGATACCGCCCAGTT
>JALDYH010000315.1:0-3767 GCA_032154175.1 Sphingopyxis sp.
CGCGCGCCGCGCTGGCATAGAGCGTGTCGATGATCAGGCTCGACTTGCCGCTGCCGCTGAGGCCGGTAACGCAGGTGAAGGTGCCGAGCGGGATCTTTGCGGTGACATTCTGGAGATTATTCGCGCGCGCTCCTTTGAGCACGAGATCGAAGCCATTGCCCTTGCGGCGATGCTTCGGCACTTCGATCTCCTTTGCGCCGGTCAGGTACGCCGCGGTCAGGCTCTTCGTGTTCGCGAGCACTTCATCGAGCGTTCCCTCGGCGACGATCTCGCCGCCGTGGAGCCCCGCGCCTGGACCCATGTCGACGACATAATCGGCGTGGCGGATCGCATCCTCGTCATGTTCGACGACGATGACGGTGTTGCCGAGGTCGCGGAGGCGCTTCAGCGTCGCGAGCAGCCGGTCGTTGTCGCGCTGGTGGAGACCGATGCTCGGTTCGTCGAGCACGTACAAGACGCCCGACAGGCCGCTGCCGATCTGCGAGGCGAGACGGATGCGCTGGCTTTCGCCGCCCGACAAAGTGCCCGAGGTGCGGTTGAGATTGAGGTAATCGAGCCCGACATTGTTGAGGAAGCCGAGGCGCTCGTTGATCTCTTTCAGGATCGCCTTGGCGATCTGGCGCTGCGTGTCGTTCAGCTTCGCATCGAGCGTGCTGAACCAGCCGAGCGCGTCGGCGACCGAGCGCTGCGCCGACATGCTGATGTCCTCGCCCGCGATCTTCACCGCGAGCGGTTCGGGGCGCAGGCGCGCGCCGTGACACGTCTCGCACGGATGCGGGGCCTGATATTTGCTCAGCTCCTCGCGCATCCACGCGCTTTCGGTCTGGAGCAGGCGGCGGTTGAGATTGCCGATGACCCCCTCGAACGCCTTGTGCGTCGTGTAGGTGCGCTTGCCGTCCTTGAAGGTCAGTTCGACGGGTTTGCCGCCGCTGCCATAGAGGATGATCAACTGCACCTCGCCGGGCAAGTCCTGCCACGGCGTCGTCAGGTCGAAGCCATAGGCTTTGCCGAGGCTTTCGAGCACCTGCATGTAATAAGGCGAGGGCGGGTTCGATTTCGCCCACGGCACGACCGCGCCCTTTTTCAGGGACAGCGCGTGGTTAGGTACGACGAGGTCGGGATCGAACTCCTGCCGCTCGCCGAGGCCGTCGCACGCGGGGCACGCGCCCTGCGGCGCGTTGAAGCTGAACAACCGCGGTTCGATTTCGGCGATCGTGAAGCCCGAGACGGGGCAGGCGAATTTCTCGGAGAAAATCAGGCGGTTCGCGGGGATGCCCGCGCCCTTCATCGCGCCGCCGGTGTCTTCCTCTTCACGCCCCGGAACCGGGCCGTCGGCGAGGTCGACATAGGCGAGCCCTTCGGCCAGCTTCAGCGCCGTCTCGAAGCTGTCGGCGAGCCGCGTGCCGAGGCCTTCGCGCACCGCGATGCGATCGACCACCACCTCAATGTCGTGCTTGTATTTCTTGTCGAGCGCCGGCGCCTCGCCGATCTCGTAGAACTCGCCGTCGATACGGACGCGGGTGAAACCGTCCTTCTGCCACTGCGCGAGTTCCTTCTTATACTCGCCCTTGCGGCCGCGCACGACGGGGGCGAGCAGATAGGCGCGCGTCCCCTCGGGCAGCGCCATCACGCGGTCGACCATGTCGGTGACGGTCTGTGCGCTGATCGGCTCGCCGGTGGTGGGCGAATAGGGAATGCCGACGCGCGCCCACAGCAGGCGCATATAGTCGTAGATCTCGGTGACCGTTGCGACGGTCGAGCGCGGGTTGCGGCTCGTCGTCTTCTGCTCGATGCTGATCGCCGGCGACAGCCCGTCGATATGCTCGACATCGGGCTTCTGCATCATCTCGAGGAACTGGCGCGCATAGGCCGACAGGCTCTCGACATAGCGCCGTTGCCCTTCGGCATAGATGGTGTCGAAGGCGAGCGACGATTTGCCGCTGCCCGACAGGCCGGTGATGACGATCAGCGCATCGCGCGGCAGGTCGACGTCGACGCCCTTGAGATTATGCTCGCGGGCACCGCGTACGGAAATATGGGTGAGACTCATGGGGGAGTTTGTTCCAGATTTGTTCTAAGGGCGCAAGTGCGGGTTTGCGCGGTTGCCGTATAAATAGGATGCGCTGCGCCGGGCTGCAATGCGCGAGATGAAGGGCGTCCTTTCCACCAACATCCCAATGGCTTCGACCAAGCGTCGTATCGTTCGCTTGACCGCTTGGTGTCACGGGCGGACAGTCCCCTCATGCTCGTCGACCCTTGGGGTCGACGCGGGGAACAAGGAGACGGGGAATGAAGACGGGATTTTTGGGCGCGGCCTCGCTGGCGATTGCAGCGGCACTTGCTGCACCGGCACCGGCACTGGCGCAGCAAGGCACGCCATCGGCGTCGCTGATGGCCGATGAAGCGGCAGGCGGGGCCGAAAGCGGGTCGCTCAAGGCGCTGACCTTCGGTAAATGGGGTGTCGATCTCGACGCGCGCGATCCATCGGTAAAGCCCGGCGACGATTTCGATAGATATGCCAATGGCGGCTGGTTTGCGCGGACCGAGATTCCGTCGGACCAGGCATCGGCGGGTGTCGATTACGACGTTTATAACCTGACCCAGCGCCAGCTCCGCGCAGTTGTTGCCGGCGCGCCCGCGACAAGCCAGGTCGGCGGCCTCTACCAGAGCTTCATGGACGAAGCGCGCGTCGAGGCGCTCGCTGCCAGGCCCTTGCTCGCCGACATCGCTGCGGTCGCTGCGATCAAGGACAAGAGCGAAATGGCGCGCTTCATGGGCGGCACGCAGGGCACCTTCGGCTCGACGATCGTCAGCGGCGGGCCCTATGCCGACACCGCCGATCCGACCGTCAATGTGCTGTGGCTGGGACAGGCGGGCATCGGCCTTCCCGAACGAGATTATTATCTCAATGACAGCTTCAAGCCGCAGCGCGACGCGTACCGCGCCTATATCGCGCGGACGATGAAGATGGCGGGCAACGCCGACCCCGAAAAGGCGGCCGACGCGATCATGGCGTTCGAGACCGAGATCGCTAAAGTCAGCTGGGCAATCGCCGACCGCCGCGACATCGGCAAGATCAACAATCCGATGTCGGCGGACGAACTCGCTGCCTATGCGCCCGGGCTCGACTGGAACGCCTGGTTCGCGGGTTCGGGCATCGAGCCGCAAAAGCGCATCATCGTCAACGAAAAGACCGCCGTGCGCGACATTGCGGCACTTTATGCCAAGACGCCGCTCGACACGATCAAGCTGTGGCAGCAATTCCATGTCGCCGACAACGCCGCGCCCTATCTGTCCAAGGCGTTTGTCGATAGCCGCTTCGAATATACCAAGGCGCTGAGCGGCGTCGGCGAGCTGCGTCCGCGCTGGAAGCGCGGTCTGACGCTCGTTGACGGCAGCCTCGGCGAGCTGGTCGGCGAGACCTATTCGAAGCAATATTTCCCCGCGAGCGCGAAGGCGAAGATGGAGGTGCTCGTCACCAACCTGAAACTCGCGATGGGCGACCGCATCCGCGGCAACAGCTGGATGGCGCCGGCGACGAAGGACGCCGCGCTGGCGAAGCTCGCGAAGATGGACGTCATGGTCGGCTATCCCGATAAATGGCGCGACTATTCGGGGCTGAAGATCGATCCAGCCGACCTCTACGGCAATGTGAAACGCAGCGCGGCGTTCGAATATGCCTACGCCTTGTCCGACCTCAACAAGCCGGTCGATCGCAAGAAATGGTCGATGAACCCGCAGGAAGTGAACGCCTATAACGGCGGGCT
>JALDYH010000075.1:0-17667 GCA_032154175.1 Sphingopyxis sp.
ATCTGGCGATGATGGTGCGGTCGAGAAGACTCGAACTTCCACGGCCTTTCGGCCACAACGACCTCAACGTTGCGCGTCTACCAGTTCCGCCACGACCGCACATCATGATGGTCCGGACGGGTCCGGTACCAGGTAGGAGCGGGCGCCTAGCAAAGCTTTCCAGGCGATGCAAGCGGGCTGGGCCGCATTTATTTTTGCAGGTGCGAAGAACCAGCCCCCAGCGCTGCCGCCAATGTCATCGAACCGACTCAAAAGAGTCACTCAAACGTCACGGCTCTGGCGTCAGACCGTCATCGAATCACCCTAGTGGCGGCGTCACCGGGGGCGAGTTCGACATATCTCTTCTCGTTCGCCGGTGATTTTTCATCAGGGGCGTCCAGAGGGCGTACACCGGGAACGGAGATTTTCATGGCGGCTTTCGCACGCGTTCGTTTGGTCATGCTCAGCGGCGTGGCCTGTTCCATCCTCGCCGCCTGCGGTGCCGATGGTGTCGCTTCACCGGGAGAAGGCGTGATCGTCATTCCGACGCCGACCCCGACTCCGACCCCCACGCCGACCCCGACTCCGACGCCGCCGTCGACGGTGACTCCCGCAGCGAACTGTCCGACGATCGCGGGTCCGGCTCTGACCGACCTCGGCACGATTTCCGGTCCGCAGGGCACCTGGCGCAATTGCGGCTTCCCCGCGCGCTTCACCGCGACGACGGCAATTCCCAAGGTTGACGGCGTCATCTACTCGCTGCCCGGCCGTGTCGATGTCGGCACCGATCTGGGCGCGGATCCGGAAAACCCCGTTTCCACGGACGCGCCGGTGACGATCACGATCGATCCGGGCGTCACGGTCTTTGGCGCCACGGGTACCTCCTATTTTGTCGTCAATCGCGGCAACAAGATTGACGCCGTCGGTACGCCGACCCAGCCGATCGTATTTACCGGCCGCGGCAATGTGGTCGGTTCGGCCGGCGACAATACGTCGCAGCTGTGGGGCGGTGTCGTCCTGCTTGGCCGCGCGCCGATTACCGATTGCGACGCTTCGGGCGCCACCCCGGGTACGGTCGATTGCGAACGCGATACCGAAGGCACTTCGAACGCGCTCTATGGCGGTGAAACCCCCGCCGACAATTCGGGCCGCATGTCCTATGTCCAGATTCGCTACTCGGGCTTCGTCCTCGCCGAAAACAGCGAACTTCAGGGTCTGACGCCTTCGGGTGTCGGTTCGGCGACCCAGTTCGACCATATCCAGATCCACAACAGCTCGGACGACGGCATGGAAGTCTTCGGCGGCCGGCCGAACTTCAAATATATGGTCGTAACCGGCGCCGAGGATGACAGCTTCGATACCGACGTCGGCTATCAGGGCAATATGCAGTATCTGATCGCGATCCAGCGCGCCAGCGGTTCGGTTGGCGACTCGATCATGGAAATCGATTCGAACGGCAACGAAGACACGACGCCGCGTCAGCGCGTCGCGATTTCGAACTTCACCTATATCCAGCGCAACGCCGCGGCGGGCAACGCGTCGGCGATCCTGGTGCGCGGCGGTGCCGACTATACCTTCGCCAACGGCTTGATCCTGTCGCCGACCTCGTGCGTCCGTCTGAACAGCGCGACGACGATCCAGGAAACGGGACCGGACGAAAAGGGTCCGCCGGTGTTCGAATCGGTGTCGCTCCAGTGCGACGCCAAGCCTTTCGTGGGCTCGTCGGGCGTGACCGATGCGCAGGTCGAAACGATCTTCAACATGGGCACGAACAACAGCAAGGCCTACACGCCGAGCCTGACCAACCTGTTCGTAAACGGTGCGACCGAAACCGCCCTGAAGCCGTTCGACGCGAAGACGCTGGCAAGCTTCTTCGACACGACGGCCTATGTCGGCGCCGTCCGCGACGCGAACGACACCTGGTACCAGGGCTGGACCTGTAACTCGGCGACGGCGACGTTCGGTGACACGAGCGGCAGCTGCTCCGAAATTCCGGTCGCCTGAGGCGCCGACGTCCAATGATGGGGCGGGGCGCACCGACGGCGGAGCGCCCCGCCCCCATTCCCATCTGCCAAAGGGGTTTTCTACATGACCAAGCGGTCGCTTTTCGCCAGCCTCCTTCTTTCGTCCGCGCTGGTGGCGCCCGCGGCGCTGGCCCAGAACGCCGAACCGGCCGGCTCGAGCATCCAGTCGACTCCGCCTACCGGGGATGTCGCCGATCCGGCCCCGGCCGAAGGGGAGGATTTCGACGTTTCGATTCCCGGCGGGGCTGACCAGGAAATCGTTGTCACCGGCCGCTTTACGCCGAACGTCGTTCGCTCGACACCGGAAGTCGTGTCGGTCCTCTCGTCCGCCGACATCGCGCGGACGGGCGAGGGCGATATCTCGGGCTCGCTCCAGCGCGTGACGGGTCTCAGCGTCGTCGGCGGCGGCTTCGTCTATGTCCGCGGCCTTGGCGACCGCTATTCGCTCGCGCTCCTCAACGGGTCGCCGCTGCCCAGCCCCGAGCCGCTGAAGCGCGTCGTTCCGCTCGATATTTTCCCGACCAATGTCATCGATTCGACGCTGGTGCAGAAAAGCTATTCGGCGAACTTTCCCGGTGAATTCGGCGGCGGCGTGATCAACCTGACGACGAAGGCGATTCCGAAAGAAACCTTCCTGACCCTGTCGGGCGGCATCGGCTGGGACAGCGAGACGACGAACGAACTCGGCTACACCTATTATGGCAGCGACACCGACTGGACGGGCTTCGACGACGGCACCCGCGATGTTCCGCCGCGTTTGAAGGCCGCCCTCGCAAGCGGCAAACCGATCCTCGAAGGCGCCGATTTCAGCCAGGACGACCTCGAAGCGATCCAGATGGAACTGGTCAACGCCGAAACGTCGCTGTTGCAGCAGAATAATCACATACCGGTCAACTGGTCGGCCGGTCTGACCGGCGGAACCACGATCACCCTGCCGGACGGCGAGCTCGGCATCATCGCGACCGCGGGGATCAGCAACAAGTGGCGGACCCGCGACACATTGCAACAATCGTCGCTCAACGCCGATCTGTCGGGTCTGCCGCAGTCGGATTTCCAGCGCGTCGTTACCGACAACCGGGTGGTCGTGAACGGCCTGCTCGGCTTCGGGCTCGAGCTTGGCGACCACAAGTTCCGCTGGACCAACCTGTATATCCGCGACACGCTGAAACAGGCGCGTCTCGGCCTTGGCCGGAACCAGAACCAGCCCGACCGCGATATCCTGCGCCAGGACACGGCCTGGTACGAGCGCCAGCTGATCAACACCCAGCTGGTCGCCGAGTTCGATTTCGACCGGATCCAGCTCGACCTGCGCGGCGGCTATGCCAATTCGCAGCGCGAGGCGCCGTATGAGCGCAGCTTCACCTATGTCCGCTCGAACCTGCCGACCGACCAGGATCCGGTGGGTGACAAGTTCGTCAACGATCTTGGCGGCAACCGCGGCGACGCGACCATTGCCTTTTCCGACCTCAACGAAGATTTGTGGTCGGGCGGCGTCGATCTTTCGTACGAGCTGGCTCCGCGTATCACCGCGACGGTCGGCTATGCCTATAGCGACACGCACCGGACCTCGGTCCGCCGCGCCTTCCAGTTCCGTGCCGCAAACCTGCCGCTGGCGGTGCAACAACTGCGCCCCGACTATCTGCTCTCCGACGCCTCGATCCAGCTGTACGACATCTCGTTGCTCGAAACCTCGGCGCAGGATGGCACGGCGGCGTTCGACGCGAATTTGACCACCCATGCGGGTTACGGCCAGATTCAGGCCGAACTGATCTCCGGCGTTAATCTGAACGCCGGCGTCCGCTATGAGGAGGCCAAGCAGAATGTGTCTCCGGTCGACCTGTTCAACACGGGGTCCACGACGATCGTGGCGACCAATCTCAACAACGACTATTGGTTGCCTGCGGTGACGCTGACCTGGGAAGTCGCTCCCGACATGCAGCTGCGCCTCAACGGATCTAAGACGATCGCCCGGCCGCAGTTTCGTGAACTGGTCGCCCAGATTTACCAGGATCCCGAATCGAACCGCCAGTTCCGCGGCAACCCGTCGCTCGGCGACAGCGAGCTGTGGAATGCCGAGCTGCGCTACGAATGGTATTTCGATCGCGACCAGCGCTTCACGGCGGCGGGCTTCTTCAAATCGATCGACAATCCGATCGAGGCCTATACGTCGGCGTCGGACAATGTGGTCAACACCAGCTACGCCAATGCGCCAAAGGCGACGCTCTATGGCGCCGAGTTCGAGGTGCAGAAATATTTCCCGCTCGATACGGTCTCGGATTCGCCATTCTGGAAGAGCCGCCGCCTCGTCGTTATCGGCAACTACACCTACACCCAGTCGGAAATTAAGGTCCGCGACGGCGATACCACCGTCGTCAACGGTGTGACGCGCCCCGCCAACATCTTCTTCTTCGACGGGTCGCCGATGACCGGGCAATCGGACCATCTGGTCAACGTCCAGATCGGTCTCGAGGACCAGGACAAGCTGTCGCAGCAAACGCTGCTCCTGACCTATGCCAGCCCGCGCGTGACCAGCCGCGGCCCGTCGGGGCAGCCCGACATCCGCGAAAAGCCGGGCATCTCGCTCGATTTCGTCGCGCGCCAGGGCTTCCTGGTCGCCGGCAAGGAAATCGAACTGAAGTTCGAGGCGCGCAACCTGACCGGTCGCGACTATGAGGAAGTTCAGGAATCGGGCGACAACAAGGTCTTTTTCAACCGCTACAAGCTGGGCCGGACCTTCTCGCTCAGCGCCTCGGTGAAGTTCTGAGGCAAGGATCCTCTCCGTCGCGGCGCGGCGGGGAGGATCGTTTCGGGCCGTCTCAGCGGACTCGCCCGGCCGTCAAAAAACTGTAATCTTCCGGTCAACTGATTGTCATCAATCGCCCCTAGGCGATTCGCGAGACAGGTTTTTCAGTCTGGGGGGACAGGGACAATTTCATGGTAACGCTGATGTCCGGATCGGCCGTTCGGCTGCCGCGCGGATTGCCCGCGTGGTTGCGGGGCAGCAAGCGCCCGCCGCGCGAGATCTGGCCGATGCTGCTGGTCGGCGTGCTCGGCGCGCTGCTCGTGTGGCAATGCGTCCGCCTGCTCTGGACGCTGCTTACCCCCTTGTCGCCGCTCGGCGCATGGCAGCCGCAGGCCGCTGTTATCGCCTCGCCCGCTGAACGGCGCGCGCTTTTTTCCAGCTTCGATCCTTTTTTTCGCGGCAATGTGCAGGGCCCCGCCTCGGCGACGGTGACCGCGCTTGGCCTCACGCTGTTCGGCATCAACCTCAACGAGGCAACGGGTGGCGGGTCGGCGATCATCGCGGGCGAGGACGGCATCCAGACCAGCTATGCCGTTGGCGACGAAATCGTGCCGGGCGTGAAGCTCGCCGGCGTTGCCTTCGACCACGTGTTGCTCGACCGCAGCGGCGCGCGTGAAAGCCTGTTCCTCGACCAGAGCGGCGACGCGCCCGTCGCCAATCCCGCAACCGCGCTGCCCGCGCCGACGCCCGCAGCGGGAGCTGCCCCCGCCGGCGGCGCTGGCGCCAGCGGCGAAATGACTGCTGCGGCGATCAAGGCGGGCGTCGGCTTTGCCCCCCGCACCGAAGACGGCCGCGTCACCGGCATCGTCGTCCAGCCGCAAGGCGACGGCGCGGCGTTCCGCGCCGCGGGCCTGCGCCCCGGCGACGTCATCCGCTCGGTCGGCGGCCGCCCGATCGGCTCGGCGAGCGATGCCGCGGCACTCGCCAACCAGCTTGCGCCGGGGGCGCGTATCGCGCTCGAGATCGAGCGCGGCGCCAGCGTCGTCCCCGTCGCCCTCTTCCTTTCGAAACAATAGAGACCCATGCGCCTGAAACTTTCCCTGATGCTTGCCGCGGCGCTGATTTCGGCCACGCCGACCGTGACCTATGCGCAATATACGCTGAACGTCCGCGACGCCGACATCCGCGCCTTCATCCAGGATGCGGCGCGGATCACCGGGCGGACCTTCGTCATCGACGGGCGCGTCAACGGCAAGGTATCGGTCGTCACCGACCGTCCGCTGTCGCGCAGCGAATATTTCGAGATATTCCTCGCGACCTTGCGCTCGAACGGCCTCGTCGCGGTGCCGGGGCCGAACGGCAGCTACCGTGTCCAGCCGATCGACGGTGCCGCGGCGCAGCCCGGCCGGATCGGCAGCGGCGGCGCGGCACAGAACCAGTTCGTCACCGAAATCATCCGCCTCAGGCATATCGATGCGGTTTCGGCGGTCGAAACGCTGCGACCGCTGGTCAGCGCGCAGGGATCGCTCACCGCGAACCGCAACGCCAACAGCCTGGTCGTCGCCGATTTCGCCGACAATATCCGCCGCATCCGCGCGCTCGCGTCGAGCATCGACCGCGATAGCTCGACCAGCCAGATCGTCACGCTGAAAAACGCCGGCGCGCGCGAGATCGCCGCCGCGCTGCAGGCGCTGGTGCCGTCGGCGGGCGAGGGCGCGCAAACGCCCGTCGCGATCGTTCCGATCGACAGCAGCAATGCGATTGCGCTTCGCGGCGATCAGGCGATGGTCGCGCGCTTCGTGTCGATGGCGAACGACCTCGACGCCAAGGCGGCCGGCGGCACCGAATTGCGCGTCTACTGGCTGGAGCATGCCAACGCCGAGACCTTGCTGCCGACGTTGCAGCAACTGATCGGCGGCGGCAGCGACCCCGCGCAAAAGGCCGGTTTGCCGCCGGCATCCTCCTCGTCTTCCTCATCCTCGAACAGCAGCAGCAACGCGGCACCGGCGGCGCCAGCCCCGACGACTGCAACCTCGACCGGCGGTGGGGGCACGGGAAGTATTTCGACCCGCGGCCCCGCAATCATCACGCGCTACGAAGGCGCGAACGCGATCATCGTTGCGGCGAACAGCGAAGTGCAGCGCATGCTCGGCGAACTGATCCGTCAGCTCGACAGCCGGCGCCAGCAGGTGCTGGTCGAGGCGATCGTGGTCGAGATCGGCGACGATGCCGCGAAACGGCTCGGCGTCCAGTTCCTGCTCGGCGGCAAGAATATCCCGTTCGTCGCAACGAGCTACAGCAACGCCCAGCCGAACATCCTGACGCTCGGCGGCGCCTATGCCGCGACCAAGCTGACGCAGGACAAGACCACGGTCGACGGCGAGACTGTCGTCACCCAGACCACCAGTTCGCTCGGCAACAGCCTGCAGGAAGCCGCCGCGGCGTCGCTGCTCGGCGCAAGCGGCGGCTTTGCCGGTTTCGCGGGCGATATCGGCAAGAACACGATCTTTGGCGCGATCATCAACGCGGTGAAATCCGACACGACGTCGAACCTGCTCGCGACGCCCCATATCGTCACGCTCGACAATCAGGCGGCGAAATTCCTCGTCGGACAGGAAGTGCCGATCACCACGGGCGAGGCGCTCAGCGACAATTTCGATAACGCCTTCCGCACCGTCCAGCGTGAGGAGGTCGGCATCAAGCTCGACGTCACGCCGCAGGTCAATGGCGCGGGCGAGGTGAAACTGTTCCTGCGCCAGGAAGTGTCGAGCGTCGCGGGACCGGTCTCGTCGCGCAACAGCGACCTCATCCTCAACAAGCGCTCGTTCGAAACCGTGCTGACTGTCGACGACGGCGAGATCCTTGCGATCGGCGGGCTGCTCAACGACGACGAGCGCAAGACGATCGAGCGTATCCCGCTGCTCAGCGATATTCCGCTGCTCGGCGAGTTGTTCAAATCGCGCAGCCGGACGCGTTCGAAGACCAATTTGATGGTCTTCATCCGTCCGACGATCCTGCGCAATCGTGAGGATAATGCCGCGCTCACCGCGCGTCGCTACGGCTATATCCGCGATTTCCAGCTTCGCCGGAACCCCGACGAAGAACCCGCGATCGACACGCTGGTGCGCGACTATATGGGCGCGGTGCCGCCGGTGCCGAGTGCGGCGACCGCTGCCGACATCACCGTCGGTCCGGTCAACCTGCCCGAACTTCGCGGCCCCGACGGCAGCGTCACGACGACCGACGTTCCGCCGTCGATCTCGCAGGCGCCCGCTCCGCCGACCGGAGACTATCCGTGACCGACATCGAACCGGCGGCGCCGTCCCCGGCGCCGGTCGATATTCCCTATGGCTTTGCCCGCGCGCATGGCGTCGTCATCGCGCCGGGGGAAAATGGCGTCTGGCTCGCGACCCTGCGCGAAGGCAGCGACCCGGCGGTGTTGATCGAGGTAAAGCGCTACCTCGCGCAGCCGCTGCGCGTCGCGACCGCGAACGCCACCGATTTCGACCGCCTGCTCTCGGACCATTATGCCGTCGACAGCTCGGCGGCCGCGATGGCGGGGTCACTCGACGGCAGCGACCTCGGCCTGGGCATTCCCAGCGCCGAGGATCTGCTCGACAGCGCCGACGACGCCCCCGCGATCCGCCTGATCAACGCGATTATCGCCGAAGCCGTGCGGCAGGGGGTCAGCGATATCCATATCGAGCCCTACGAAAGCGGGCTTGTGGTGCGCATGCGCGCCGACGGCGTGCTGCGCGAGCACCTGCGCATGCCGCCGCATGTCGCGCCCGTCGTCGTCAGCCGCATCAAGGTGATGGCGCGCCTCGACATCGCCGAACGCCGCGTCCCGCAGGACGGCCGCATCGGGCTGACGCTCGCGGGCAAGGCGGTCGACGTTCGCGTTTCGACGCTTCCCAGCCGCGCGGGCGAACGCGTCGTGATGCGTATCCTCGACAAGGATGCGGCGGGGATCGATTTCGACGTGCTCGGCCTGTCGGGCGCCGCGGACCAGATCCTGCGCGAGGCGCTGGCCGAACCCAATGGCATTATCCTCGTCACCGGCCCGACCGGCTCGGGCAAGACGACGACGCTCTACGCGGCGCTCAAGCAACTCAACGACGGCCAGCGCAACATCCTGACCGTCGAGGATCCGGTCGAATATGCCGTCGACGGCGTCGGCCAGACGCAGGTGAACAGCAAGGTCGGGCTCGATTTCGCCGCTGGCCTCCGCGCGATCCTGCGCCAGGATCCCGACGTCGTGATGGTCGGCGAAATCCGCGACCGCGAGACTGCCGATATCGCGGTGCAGGCATCGCTGACGGGGCATCTCGTGCTCTCGACCGTCCACACGAACGATGCCGTCGGCGCGATTACGCGCCTGAAAGACTTGAAGGTCGAACCCTTCCTGCTCGCCTCGACGCTGCGCGCGGTGATCGCGCAGCGTCTCGTTCGCAAGCTCTGCGATCATTGCCGTGAGCCGGTGCAGGCCGACAACAGCGTCGCCGCGATCCTCGGGCTCGATATCGGCACCGTGATCTGGCGCCCGAAGGGTTGCGACCAGTGCGGCGGCAGCGGCTACAAGGGGCGTATCGGGGTCTTCGAAGCGATCAAGGTCGACGAGACCGTGCGCCGCTATATCTATAACGGCGGCGACGAGGCGATGATCGCCAGGCACGCCTTCCTGAAATCGCCGACGCTGGCCTCGTCGGCGCGAACGATGGTCGCAAAGGGATTGACCACGGCCGAGGAGGCGATCCGCATCGCGCGTCGCGAGGAAATCGATGCCTGATTATCGCTATGTAGCGATCGATCCGCAGGGCCGCGAGCGCAAGGGGCGGCTGACCGCCGCCAACGACGATGCCGCGCGGGCCGACCTGATGCGGCGGAAATTCCATATCGTCGCGGTCGAGGCTGCGGGGGCCAAGCCCGCCAGCCGCTCGCTGCTCGCGTTCCGCCGGAACAAGCTTTCATCCAAGGAGCTCGCGCTCTTTACGCGCCAACTCGCGACGCTGGCGGAAGTCGCGCCGCTCGAAGAGGCACTGCGCACGCTCACGCGTCAGAGCGAAGCCGAAAGTGCCCGAAACATTATCGGCGATGTTCACGCCGGGCTGCTCGAGGGCCGACGCCTTGCCGACGCCATGGCGCGCCAGCCCGCGAGTTTCCCGCCGCTCTATCGCGCAATGGTCGCGGCGGGCGAAACTACCGGCAGCCTCACGACAATCCTCGCACGGCTCGCCGACCTGCTCGAACGGCAGGCCGAAGTTCGCGGCAAGCTGATCGCGGCGCTTGCCTATCCGATCGTGCTCGCGATCGTCGCGATCGGCGTCGTGGCGGCGCTGATGATCTTCGTCGTCCCGCGCGTCGTCGAGCAGTTCACCGATGTCGGCCAGCAGCTTCCCTTCCTGACCCGCGCGGTGATCGCGATTTCCAGCTTCGCGGCAAACTGGTGGTGGCTGATCGCCTTGCTGATTGCCGCAGCCAGTTTCGGCTGGGTGACCGCGATGCGCCGCCCGGCGTTCAAGGCGCGCGTCGATGGGCGCCTGCTCCGCCTGCCGCTCTTCGGCCGCCTGCTCCGCGATCTTTATGCGGCGCGCTTCGCGCGGACGCTGTCGACGATGGTGTCGAGCCGCCTGCCGCTAGTCGAGGGGCTGAAGCTGACCGTGCCGACGATCCGCAATGCCGCGCTCGCTGGTGCGACCGCCAATATCGTCGACCAGGTACGCGCCGGCGGCGGCCTGTCGACCGCGCTCCGCGACGCCGGCGTCTTTCCGCCGCTGCTTGTCTACATGACCGCCAGCGGCGAAAGCGCGGGGCGGCTGGAGCAGATGCTGGAACGCGCCGCCGACTATCTCGAGCGCGAATTCGACCGCTTTACGGCCGCGTCGATGGCGCTTCTCGAACCTGTCATAATTGTCGTTATGGGGTCGTGCGTGGCCCTTATCATCCTCGCCATTCTGCTTCCGATCCTTCAGTTGCAGAACCTTGCAGGTCTATAATAAATGTCCCTGATGCAGCTTTTCATTCGCCTGATGCTCGATCCCGGTCGGCCACCTGTTCGTCAGCAGCGCAAAAAGGACGAGCGCGGTTTTACTTTGACCGAGCTGATGGTCGTGATCTTCATCATCGGGCTGCTCGCCACCGTCGTGATGATCAACGTCCTGCCCAGCCAGGACCGCGCGATGGTCACCAAGGCCAGGGCCGATATCGCGACGCTCGAAAATGCGCTCGAGCAATATCGCCTCGACAATCTGGCCTATCCGGCATCGACCGACGGGCTGAACGCGCTCAGCACGCCGCCGCCGTCGCTCGCGCAGCCCGAGCGTTATCGCCGCGGTGGCTATATCAAGAAGCTGCCCGCCGATCCGTGGGGCCGCCCCTATAATTATCAGGCGCCGGGGCCGAACGGGAAGGCGTTTGACGTCTGGTCGCTCGGCGCCGACGGCGCCCCCGGCGGGACCGACGACAATGCGGATATTCGCAGCGACGGCTGAGGCGCGCGCGCGTCCCGACGCCAACGGCTTCACGCTGGTCGAACTGATGGTGGTGCTCGCGATCATGGCGCTCGCCGCGACCGCCGTCGTGCTCACGATTCCCGGCGAGGAACGCACTGTGCGCAGCGAGGCCGACCGGCTCGCGGCACGCCTCGCCGCCGCGCGCGACGTTGCGGTGATCGAGGGTCGTAGCGTCGCGGTCAATTTCGCGCCCTCGGGCTACGGGTTCGAACGGCGGATTGCCGGCGAATGGCAGCCGCTTCCCGGTCGCGCGTTCGAGCAGCGCAACTGGCCCGGCGATGTGCGCTTCACGGCGGGAGGCGGGCAGGGCGCGGCGCGCATTTCGTTCGACCGCGTCGGCATCAGTCCGACGCCGCAGGCCATCGTCTTGACCGGGGGCGACGCGCGCGAGATCGTGCGCGTCTCGGCGACGGGGGAGGTGAGCCGTGGGCAATGACCGCGCCAGGGCTCGCGAAGACGGGTTCACCCTCCTCGAAATGCTCGTGGCGCTGAGCGTCATCAGCATCGCCGCGCTCGCGCTCATCCGCCTCGATGCCTATGCGGTGCGGACTGCGGGCGACCTCGACGAAAGCACGATGGCGGGCATCGTCGCGCAGAACCGCGCGGTCGAACTGTGGACCGACCCCGCGCCGCCGACGATCGGCAACAGCGCGACCGGCGTCGCGAACGCCGGGCGCAACTGGCGTGTCGAGCAACGCGTCGCAAAGACCGCCGACGATGCCTTGTTGCGCATCGATTTGCTCGTGCGCCCGGAAAGCGGACGCGGGCAGGCCGCGCTGACGATCATCCGGCCGTCGCGATGAAGGACGAACGCGGCTTCACCCTCGTCGAGATGCTCGTGGCGCTCTCGATCTTTGCGGCCATCGCGGCGATGGGCGTCGGCCTGCTCCGCAGCAGCATCGATACGCAGGACGCGGTACAGGGACGGCTGAAGGCGATGGGCGGCATCAATCGGCTCCGCGCCGTGATGGCGAACGATCTGGCGCAGGCGGTCCAGCGGTCGACACGCGGACCGGCGGGCGAAGCCGTTCCCGCCTTTGTCGGATCGTCGACCGGTTTTGCCCTGGTCCACGGCGGCGCGGGTTCGCTGGACGGGAGCCCGCGTCCCGGCGTGGAGCGCGTCGCTTACGCCCTTGTCGGCAACGAATGGCGGCGCGCGACCCAGCCGATGCTCGACGGCACCGCTCTGGGTGAGGGTGACCGGCTGGTCGGCGACGTCGCCGGCGTTGCGGTTCGATACCGCGATGACCGGGGCAATTGGGGTGAGGGCTGGACGTCCGAACCGGGCGACCGCCTGCCGCGCGCGGTTGAAGTGCGGCTGACGCGTCGCGGGCGCGAGGCGCTGACGATGCTGTTCCTGACCGCGCCGACCCTTCCGCCGCCGCCTGTTGCGGGGGTACCGGAACCATGAATCCCGGCGCGAAAGGCGAACGCGGCGCGGCGCTGCTGACCGTCCTGCTGCTTGTTGCAGTCATGGCGGTGATCGCGGCGACGGCGCTCGACCGGCTGACGCTCGCGACGCGCATCGCGGGCAGCGCGGCGACGGTCGATCAGGGCCGCGCCTATGCCTTCGCCGCCGAACAGATCGCGCTGCGCCGCGTTGCCGACCTTGTCGGGCGCGATCCCGCCAAGCTGACGCTCGCCGGAAACTGGCTCGGGCGCGATTTTACCTTGCCGCTTCCGGGCGGAGAGGGGCGGGCGAAGCTCACCGATGCGAACAATTGCTTCAACCTCAACAGCCTGGTCGCAGAGACGGTGCCGGGACGGTTCAGCCAGCGGTCGGGCTCGATGCGCCAGTTCGGCGAACTGATGACCTTGCTCGGGATCGATCCGGGTCAGGCGCAGGCGATTGCCGGAGCGGCCGCCGACTGGATCGACAGCGACAGCAACGAAGGCCCGCTCGGCGCCGAGGATAATGTCTATCGCTCGATGCAGGGTGCCTATCTGCCCGCGAACCGCAAGATGGCCGATGTCAGCGAACTCCGCGCGGTGCGCGGCGTGACCCCGAAGATATATGCGCGGATAAAGCCCTGGATTTGCGTGCTGCCGGTGACCGATCCGGTGAAGCTCAACGTCAACACGCTCGCGCCCGAACAGGCGCCGCTGGTGGCGATGCTGGTGCCCGGCGAAATCACCATTGCCAAAGCGCGGGCGGCGCTGGCGGCGCGTCCCGCTGGCGGCTATGGCAGCAGCGTGCGATTCTGGGATGCGGCTCCGTTCGAAGGACGGAAACCGCAACAAGATGTCGCCGAACAGGCCGGTGTGACCAGCCGCTGGCTGACGCTGACGACGAATGTGACGATGGGGGACGGTTTCTTGACCGCAGTTTCGCTGATCGATGCCAATGGCGGAGCGCCGTCCGCGAGCATGACACCGCCGACAATCGTCCGCCGCGATTGGGGCGAGAGCGACTGATATGTCTCGCACGCTGGTAATCTGGCTGCCTCGCGTGGCGGTGCTCGACGAAGGAGCGGGTTCCGGTCCCGCGTGGCTGTGCGTCGACGATGGTGTGATCGTCGACAGCGGGCAGGACGACGGCTGGGTCGACGCGTGGGAAAAGCCGCGCGACGACAGTCCCGACGACCGGCTGGTCGCGCTCGCACCTGCCGCCGACGTACCGCTGCGCTGGCTTCATTATCCCGACGCCGCGCCCGCACAGGCTGCGGCTGCGGCGCGCATCGATACGTTGAAGAACAGCCTCGGCGATGCGGCGTTGCTGCATATCGTCGCGGGCCAGCCTGCAAACGAGGGGCAGGCTGTCCCGGTCGCCGTGACGACCCATGCGGCGATGGCGGCATGGACCGGTTGGTTGGCGGCACGCGACCTCTCGCCAACCGCGATCATCCCCGCCGCCGCCGCGGTGCCGCCCCCCGAACCCGATACGCTGTGGACGGCCGAGGTGGGCGGCGAGCACATCGTCCGCACCGCCGATCGCGCCTATCTTTCCGATCCCGAACTCGATCCGCTGATCGCGGGCGGCCACGCCGCCCTGCCGCTCGACGCCGACCGGATGCGCGAGGCGTTGCTGCTGACGCTCGCAGCACCGCCCCTCGATCTGCTCAGCGGAGGATGGAAACCGAAGCGTAGCTGGTCGGTCGATCCGGCGATGCTGCGGCTGGCGAAGCTCTTTGCGATCGCGCTCGTCGTCGTGAGTCTGTTGATCCCGCTCATCTATGCGGTGCGCCTGTCGTCCGACACCGGCCGCGCCGACGATGCGGTCGTTGCAATGGCGAAGAAGGCCGGGGTGACCGCGGCCGACGCGACTGCGGCCGAAGCCGAACTCGACCGCCGCCTCGCCGCCGCCGGTGGCGGGCCGCTCGCTTTCTCCGTCCCGGCCTCGGCGCTTTACGATGCGATGGGCGATGCCCCCGGCGTGTCGCTCAAGAGGCTGTCGCACCGCACCGACGGGACGCTGACGACGACGCTCGCCGCGCCGCGCGTCGAGGATATCAACAAGGTGCTGCTCGCGTTGCAGGCGCGGGGCTACCGCATCACCGCCCAGCCGATGGCGGGCAGCGACGGCCAGCAGATGGCCAATATCACGATCCGGGCGGTGCCATGACAGAAAGACTGCAAAACTGGTGGACCGCGCTGTCGCTTCGCGAACGCTGGCTCGTCGGGGTTGCCGGTGTGCTGGCGCTTGGCGTCATCCTGTGGGGGCTCGGCCGTCCGGCGGTCGCAGCGTTCATCGATCTTGAAAGCGGGCACCGCGCCGCGATCGAGCGTGAAGGCCGGGTGGCGGCGAAAGTGCAATTGCTCGCCCGGCGTCCCGCGAAATCGGTCGCGGCGGCGGTCGATGCGATCGCAATCGACCAATATCTTGCACAATCGGCGGGGGAGATCGGCTTGACGCTCGACCGCAACGAGGCGCGCGGCAGCGGACAGGCGACGATTGCGATTGCTACGGCGCGTGCAACCGTGCTCACCGACTGGCTCGCGTCGCTTGAGGGGCAGGGCTTCGTCGTCGACCAGTTGACGATCATCCCCGCCGCCGACGGCACCGTCGGCCTGACTGCCGAACTCAGGAAGGGCGGACAATGAGTGCGCGGCGACGCTGGGGTCTTGCGGCGCTGCTCCTTGCGCTGGTCCTGATTATCGCGACCTTTCCGATGCGGCTCGCGCTCGGCTGGTCGGGCGCAACCGATGCCGGCGTATCGGCACGCGAAATCCGCGGGTCGGTCTGGTCGGGCGAACTTGTCGAAGCGCGTCTCGGCGCTCTCCCGCTCGGCACGGTACGCGCCAGCCTGTCGCCGCTCGCGCTGCTTGGCGGGAGCGTGGAACTTGCCTTTTCACGCGCGGATGAACGGCTTGGTGCGCTGGCTGGCCGCCTGCACGGCAGCGACCCGCGCGGCGTATCGGACGTCAGCGGCACGACGTCGATGTCGGGCGGTCTCGGGATGATTCCGGTCGATACGGTCCGGTTCGAGGGCGCGACCGTGCGTTTCGATGATGCCGGAAAATGCGCTGCGGCAAGCGGGCGTCTCCAACTCGCGGTTAGCGCGCCGATCGCCGGTCTCGACCTGTCGCGCGGGCTGGCGGGACCATTGTCATGCGCAAACGGACGCGCGCAGGCGGCGCTCGCCAGCCAGTCGGGCATGGAGCGGTTGACCCTGTCGTTCGACGGCAGCGGTGCCTGGCGCGCGATATTCGCGATCAACGTCGACCGCGATCCCGCAATGGCGGCGGCGCTCGCGGCGCTGGGGTTCAAGGCCGGTTCGGGCGGGTTCGTGCTGGCGACTTCGGGCCGCTTCTGACGTGACGATCCTCGATGCCTTGCCCTTTGGCACGGGCGTCGCCTTCGCCGCGCTGATGGGGCTGGTTCTTGGCAGTTTCGTCGCGACACTGGCGCTGCGCTGGCCGGCGGGGCGGTCGGTGCTGGGCCGGTCGCAATGCGACGGGTGCGCGCGGCCATTGAGCGCCCGCGATCTCGTGCCTTTGCTCTCGACCCTTGCGTCGCGCGGGCGCTGCCGGACGTGCAACGCGCCGATCGACCCCTTTCACTGGCGCGTCGAGCTGGGCTCGGCGCTGATTGGCGCTGCCGCCCTCGCAATCATGCCCGGAACCACGGGCTGGCTCTGGGCGCTGTTCGGCTGGCTGCTCCTGCCGCTCGCTCTGCTCGACGCGCGACATTTCTGGTTGCCCGATCGTCTCAATCTGCTGCTCGGCGCCACCGGACTGATTGTTGCGGGACCGATGCTCGGCACGTCGCTGATCGATCGATGGGCGGGGGCGGTGGTCTGCGGTCTGACGCTCGCTGCCATTGCGGAAATCTATCGCCGGGTGCGGCTCAAGGACGGGATGGGCGGCGGCGATCCAAAGCTTGTTGCCGCGATCGGCGCGTGGCTCGGCTGGCAGGCGCTACCGCTGATGTTGCTGCTTGCAAGCCTTGGCGGGATCGTCTGGGCGTTGATCGTGCAGCGAAAAGGGGACCGGCCGCTCGGTGAGCGGCAGATCCCCTTCGGTGTCTTTATCTGCGCCGCCGCTTTCGCGACGGTGCCGCTATGGCCGCTGTTCAGCGCCCGATAACGACGGTCACCGCGCGGCGGTTCTTGGCATAGGCTTCCTCGGTCGAACCGAGTTCGGCCGGACGTTCCTTGCCATAGCTGATGACCTGGATCCGCGACGGATCGACGCCGAGCGAGGCGAGATAGTTTTTCGCCGCGTTTGCGCGGCGTTCGCCAAGCGCGATATTATAGTCGCGGGTGCCGCGTTCGTCGGCATGACCTTCCAGCGTGACGCGGACAGCGGGGTTGCGCTGCAACCACTGCGACTGGGTCTGCAACGTCGCCTGATCCTGTGCGTCGACGTTATACTGGTCATAATCGAAGAAGACGCGGTCGCCCATGGCGCCAACGCTGGCGAGGAAGTCTTCCTGCGAACCGGGCACCACGCCGGTACCGGTGCCGGCACCCGTATCGGTGCCCGTGCCTTCGGGAGCGGGGGGAAGCGTGTCGGGGGCCTTCTTTGCGCAGGCGCCCACAGCAAGCATGGTGATAGCGGCGATCATCGCGGTGCTTTTCCGTATCGTCATCTTTTCTGTCCTCTTGTTGTTGATAATCTGTTCATGCGGCCGAATTGGCCCGTTCAGGACGCGATATTGGAACCCCATCGCGCCCTTTTGGTTCCGGTTTGCTCAGGGCAGGACCGGGCCCCAGCTAGGGTCCGATCCATCCTGCGGGGTCGGCAGACGGCGCATGTTCACGCCGGTCAGGTCGACTTGCCACAGGCTCGACTTGCCTTCGCGTCCGGGCGTGGTGCGAAAGAACTGGATGACGCGGCCGTTCGGCGACCAGGTTGGAGCCTCGTCCTGCCAGCTGTTCGTCAACATCCGCGCGCCGCCGCCCGACGGCGTCATCACGCCGATGCGAAACTCGCCGCCGCCCATGCGGGTGAAGGCAATCAGGTCGCC